>JAHKLN010000011.1 GCA_020854755.1 Methanomicrobiaceae archaeon
CTTTCGTCGGAATAAGCATCCCCAGTCAGGTACCATGGAGTACCTGGGTGAAGGCGAATGGTAGACGAGGAGGATTATTTATGCTCAAAGATCTCGCTCGTGGCCTTCCGCCTGCCACTCCCCGCACCTGCAACAAGCCCAGTAAACTTGGTGATGACCTCCTCGGCGAGCTGTCCTGATTGGATGAACGATTCCAGAGACCGACGCGTTCGCTGAGGGGTTCTCAGGTATCAAAAGCAGTAATACAGGCAGGATCAGGAAGAAAAACCGTCTGTACAATCTTTTGCACAGATCTGTTCTGCGCACACGACAAAATCCGTTGCCTTGGTAATGACCGACACCACCTCTTCCCGCATAATCTCCCGGCAGATCGTGTAATCCACTTCCTCCCGGAGTTCTTCTATCAGGTTCAGCGCCCTTCCGTGCTCGGGAGCAAGTTCCCCTGTCTTCACGTACTCGGAACCGATAGCCGAGATCAACCCGGCATGAGTCTTCACCTCGACACCTTTTCGATACAATAGAGCAAGAGCTGCAAGATACATTGCATAGTAGGCCCGGTTGATCGAGTCCTCGTAGTGACCCTCGGCGCAGAGGATGCGTGCTGCATCGAGGCGCTGATGCGATTTCATGAGAAGCGCTGTTATCACAGACTGATCATTCATTCTCTAAACCGCCACGCCATCCCGGAGGAGATGCCTGATGAAGGGGTACTGCCGGTGCGCCGCAATATCGGCTCGCGAGAGTACCTTGACCGAGAGCCGCTCACCCGTCTGCATCAGCATATCAAAAGCAAGCCCGGTGAGGTATTCACGAAGACGAAAGTCCTCCCTGGACGTAATCACAAGGATATCGATATCTGAATCCGGCCGATCGTCTCCCCGGGCCACGGAACCAAAGAGTATGATCTCTTCTATTGCGTCTCCGCACGCCTCCCGTGCCTTTGCTGCGAATTCATGGACGATTGGCCGCTTGACCGAAAGCATACAACGGAGTAAGTTTGTGAATATACGACTATAATGATTACTGCTCCGCCGTTGATCAGATAGTTCCTGGAGAATGGGGCGGGCAGCCCGCGATAGAATTTCCTTCCCTGAGGAGGGGCTTAGATATGCAGGCCCGGGCCAGAGACAAGACGGAGAGGAGCCGCGGCTTCCGGCGGTGAACGCCTAGGCTGGCGGGGTCGTGGGCGGGGTGGTGGCGGTGATTGTGCGGGTGCTCAGGACTGCATATGAACATGGTCGCTTATTCGAGAGCATCGCCGAGATGGGAGATATCCTGCAGGCGAAAAGTAATTGGAGGTATTTGAGTGCTAATCCTTCTTCATTCTCAGGTAAGAATTGATGATGAGCGAATTTGGGACCGGGCCTGCAGAGAATAATCCCCGCTCTACAAGCTCGTTAAAGATTCGTTCATATTCTTCCTGATAATCCTTCTCTTTCCTCTCTTCGTCTCCGGGAACGTTCGGATCATAAAAGACAAATGAGGGCAACTCCGGCAGGCTCTCGAACTCTCCATCCGCATAGATTCTCCCGCGATTATCGCCCATCCGGTGATGGGCATAGTACTCGAAAAATTCTCTGCCGTCCATGATCCCGAAGATATACATGAGCCTGCCGCTCCCATAGGGCATGGAGCCCGGCTTCCTCTCCTGGAGGTTCTCCGGCGGAATGTGCAAATTAAACTGTTTGAACCGCTTCAAAAACGTTTCTTGGATATTTTCAAGGTGGTCGGACATGGTATCACATCAGGTTGCCGGATCGCTGGCAGATAGTGATGACGCTCTGGAGCAGGGCGGTTTAGGTCGCTTCGGCACTGTCCAGCTCAATGATTGTGGCGATCTATTAGTATTCAGCCAGGTCCATGCGGCAACAGGAGGAGATCGGGCACCGGGATGATATGGGTGTCGGTGTTTGTTCAAGGCACAGTTTGAGTAGCCTTATGATGACGAGGTGATTGAAATCCAGAGACCCATGGGAGCGGCGTAGAGCAGTAATCCCACCACACGGACCCGGCGAGGCTGAAGGAGAAGGCCTGCACCATCCCGGAGACGTCCCGGTCGATCCGGCGTTAAAAAGACTTGTTGAAGCACTCATTCAGCCTACAGCAGGGAAATGGAGAAAAGGTATCTTACTCCTGCGGATGGATGATTGCTTTCAGACTCCCGTCCCGCGGGTGGGCGGTCAGGAGAAACCCTTCGACCGTTTTGTGTAACGGGAGCAGATGGGTGATCATATCGGCCACGGTGATCCGGTGATGCTGGATCCATGTCAGGGCAGTGGCCAGGTTATGGAAATCGGCGGCATATGAATGGGTGATCGTAATCTCGTTCTGCCACAGGTTCCAGAGGTTTATCTCGGATTGAACGTCAGGATTCGTGGGGGCGAAAAACAAGATCGTTCCCCCCTTCCCGACTGCTGCAAGCGACTGCTGCACACAGACGGGAACCGGTGCGGTCATAATGACGGTGTCTGCGCCAGAGCCGCCGTTTAACTCTTTAAACTTTTCGGGAAGATCGTCGGTAGCGGAGATGGCTGCATCAGCGCCGAAGTTTTTTGCGATCTGCAACCGATCGGGATTGATATCGGAGACCGCAATGAATCCCGCACCGTTCAAGCGGGCCACCTTCACATGCAGCAGCCCGGTGATGCCGGCGCCGATGATCAGGACCGATCGGCCGTCACTGGTCGGCGCCCAGTGCTGCCCGCGCACGACACATCCGAGGGGCTCGACAAAGGTGGCTTCATCAAACGAGACCGATTCGGGAAGGCGCAGGATACCCCGGTCCACGTTGATCTCCGGCAGGACGACATACTCTGCAAACGCCCCGAACGCATTCTTGAATTTTGTCTTCTGCAGCGTGTCGCAGGCGGTCGTATGCCCGCGTATGCACGCATTGCATGTGTTGCAGGCGACATGGTGGGTAGCCACGACCCGATCCCCCACCCTCCACTTCGGGTCGACATCTGATCCGACCTCTGCAATGATGCCTGCGCATTCGTGTCCGAACGCCCCGATACCACCCGGCCGTCCGGCACGCTTCATCCGGTACCATTCCATGACATCCGACCCGCAGACCCCGCATGCCATGACTTTGACTTTGATCTCCCCCGGCCCGACCGATAGATCCTCAACCTCTTCGGTGCGAATGTCGCTGTTCGAGTAATACACTGCCGCTTTCATGATTGTACCGTGGAGTGCTGCTATATGATAGATCAAAAAATTTTTAGTCGAGCCTGGATGCCCCGGGCAGGCATCCATTGTATATATCCAGGGCTTCCTGCACGGTATGATCGTCGTGGACGATTGCACGGATTGCTCTGATCATGCCGATGGGATTCTCATCCTGGAAGATATTCCGTCCGAAATCGACGCCCACGGCACCCGCCTGGACGGAGTTGTAGGCCATTGCAAGGGCGTCGGGAGGGCTCGAATACTTCCCTCCTGCAACGACGACCGCTGTGGGAGCAACAGCCTCAACCAATCGGGAAAACTCCTCGCAGTAATAGGTCTTGATGATCCGGGCGCCGGCATCCTGGCAGATACGGGAGGCAAGGGCTAAGTAGCGGAGATCCCGGGCCATCTCTTTACCCACGGCGGTTACGGCCAGCACGGGCATGCCGTACTCTTCGGCCTGATTGATCATATCGGTGAGATTAAGAATCGTCTGCTGCTGATTGGCAGAGCCGACATACACGCTGACCGCCACCCCGGCCGCATCCATCCGGATGGCTTCCTTGATGGTGACCGTGAGCTTCTCATCGCTCAGCTCTTCGAATAGAACGCTGTTCCCCCCGGTCACCCGCAGCATGATGGGTTTACTCCCGGCATCTTCGGGTGCGATGTTGCTCCGGACCGCCCCCCGGGTCGTCATCAGACAGTCGCAGTAGGGAAGGAGTGTTTTTATCGTGTTGCTCATATTGCGCAGACCCGTTGTCGGCCCCTGGAAATAGGGGTGGTCTATTGCAAGCATGACGACCCGATTGTCTTTCGGGTTGATGATCCGGTTCATCCGGCTTTGAATTCCCATATCAAGGTATGCGTTCACCATAAGGACATCTCACGAAAAGTAATCATTCACAACGGTAAAGAACGTTGGGATTATTCTTCCTTCGGCCTGACGATGAGGTATCCCTTCTCTATGAGCCAGTGGTGGAATTCGTAGGTGCTGTGCAGACAGTTCGATGCGCAGATCGCCCGAATCTCTTCATATTCACGAGATTTTTCCACTTCTTTATTCAACAGCAATTGAATCGGGCATTTCACATCATGGCAATACTCCCGACGCGTATAATCGATATACCCCTCTATCGACTGCATACCAGTCTCTTGAGAGTTGAAATGAAAAAGGATTGCGGAAGAGTTCGGTGAGGCGGTGCCCGGCTCAGCGCTTCCGAAGGATGAAGAACTCGTAGCCGTACTCGCGTCCGTGCTTTTTGAATATCTCCATCTCCCGCTCCGAGAACGCGACGAACCCTTCCGCGTCGGGATTGCCGGCAGCGGCCTGCTTCAGGCCGGGCAGCCGCTCAAGAAGCGGCATATAGTAGTTCTCCCACCAGACGGAGGGAGGGAGCGGGAAGGTGGCGACGACCTCGTAGCCGGCCCGCTCGGCAATAGCACGGTTCTCCGAAACCCTCGTTATCGCCGGGTAGCAGTCGTTCCAGAACGCGGCAGCTTCCGGGGAGGGCTGATCGGTGAACCAGACCGCTTCGGTGAGGCAGACATAGCCCCCCGGCCGGAGGAGCCGCTTCCAGGACTTCAGCCCCTCCGCAAACCCCACGACAAAGATCGAGCCCTCCGCCCAGAGGATGTCGAACGATGCAACCTCAAACGGCAGATCGTCCATAGACGCCTGCACCGTCGTGATCCGGTCGTCGACCCCGGCCCTTGCCGCCCTCAGGGCGAGGTCGTCCAGGAAAGGCTGGTGGATGTCGATGGCGGTGATATGGCAGTCCGGGCAGATGCGTGCGAGGTCGACCGTCTGCATCCCGCTCCCGCACCCGATATCCAGGATCTTTGGCCGGGCCGGGAGGTTTTTCAGCATGAAAAACGCTTTTCTCGTGCACTCGTTGCTCCCCGGGCCCTGGCGGGGGAGCCCTTCGTGCATGGTGAAGAGGAAAGATAGGTCCATTAGGATATAATGCGTCCCCCGATCCGATAAAGGGCAGGGTTGCAGGGCTGGGCTCTGCCGCTGTCCTCGTGTTCTTTCCCCGATACCTCTTCGATAATGAGAGGCTCGATGCCTCCGGGACTCCTGCAGCACACGGCTGAAAGTTCTATAATCGAAGCTTCAACAACTCTCATCGGACGCGAGGCGTTTGGTTCTCTCCCGGTCGTCAGTGAAGCCGCCAGATGTATTCCCGGGCCGCTCAAACGCGAGCATGCGGCAATATCCTGGAGGAAGATCGCAGGTATGTGTAGGTGCATCACCGTATGCCCGGCGGCTTTGCCCGGGCGACCGGCTGGTCATCGCCCCCCAGAACAGCCCGGAGGCATGGGACGGGTGCGAGATAGCGGTGACGGTGAAGGTATAGTGGCCCGGCAGAAACGGATTTGCGTAGATTGGTGGGATGGATGAGAAGATGAGCCTGAAAAGAGGATAGCAACGGTCCTTCGACACCGGAAGACGGCCCGCTATCAGGCTCTGATGATCACCTGAGATGGCCGCCCTCTCTCCGGCTGTTTTTTGGCTCCTGGATCGCTGGACTATTGACACCCTCGATGGAACAAACCGGAGTGATAAAGTAGAAGCCCGGGAAAACACTGTACTCGACCGGAATGATGGTCTCCGATGGCATCGAGTTATTCCTTCGCCTCTATCCTGCTTACCTGCTGGTTGAGTTCGTTCTTCGGCCAGGCTTTTGCGGAGCGGATCGGTTCCGGAACAGCTGGCGCTCCAGGTCGCTGATACTGCATGCCGTTGCTGCCGGAGGGCTGACATTTCTCTTTGCCGCCCTCTGGGACATTGTATTCATGCTGCAAAACCCGGCGTCTCTCCCGGCTATGCTTCCTCAGCTCCGGAACGCCCTGCTATACGCCTTCGTCCTCGTCGCGGCCTCGCACTTCGCGATCGACGGAGCGCTGGCCCGATGGACGGCGGGCAGACGGGAAAAGACGAGCCGTGGAGGCGATCCGGGCCTGCTGCCCGAAGATGACTCACTCCGTACGCTCTTCGCCGGTGGTGCCGCCCACCTGGGGGTGCTGTTCATCGTGCTCGTGCTGCTCTCTCCGCAGGCCCCGATCCCATATCCGTTCGCCGGTCCGGTCGAGCTGATCAGGATCTGGGTCGCCGCAATCTCCTTCCTTCTGGTGCTCCAGCCTGGCGGGATGCTGGTCGGCGGCGTCATCCGCTCCTGGCGGGATGATGCGGATGCTTTCCAGGAAGGCAGCCTGGATAAAGCCGGCCGCTTGATCGGATACGTCGAGAGGGTCCTGGTCGTGACGTTCATCCTGGTAAACCAGTACACGGCGATCGGCTTCTTCATTGCGGCAAAAGGGCTTTTCAGGATCAACGATCCGAAGAGATCGGAATATATCATCGTGGGAACACTGGTCAGTTTCGCCATTGCGGTCCTTATCGGAGCGGCTGCCGCTTACCTGATATATCAGGGCGGAATTGAGCAGTGCATAGAATATCTATCGGAGCTCCTACAAATCTCCTGAGTCCGACTGTAACGATTCCATTCTATCAGCCGGGACCACAGAGTGCTCACATATACTAATATGAATAATTTAATTCATAATATCTAAAAATGAATTAGTAAATTCATGCAAATAATTTATGAGTTCAAATATTCATATAGTTAAAAAATAAGGAGATATATTCATATATGCCTGCGGCCAAGATCCCTTACAGCAGAGGCGATGATGACGGCATGACGGGAGGTAAGGTGTTTGCTGTGCTCACAGGAGATCTGGTCCGTTCCAGAGCCATCAAGGATGCATGCGGCGAAGAGTGTATACGCCGCCTAAAAGAGATATTGGCGGAGATCGGGAGGGACTACACAGCGCCCTTCTCGATCTTCCGCGGCGACAGTTTTCAGGGCGTCTCAGCACAACCCCAGGAGGCGCTGAAAGATGCGGTTCTTCTGCGCCTCAAACTCATCGCCGGGTTTAATCCCGGCAATAGCGCTCTTCGGCTGGATGCACGAATTGCGGTCGGCATCGGCAGCATCCGGTACCTGCCCGGAGATGGTTCGGTTGGAGAAGGGGATGGAGAAGCATTCCGGCTCTCGGGCCTCGAACTGGACGCCATGAAGCAGGCCGGCCGGGGCATCATCGCAAAGACCCCCTGGGAGGATGTAAATGAGACGCTGTCGATCTTCTGCGAGGTTTTAGACAGAACCATTGCCGGATACACGAAGAGGCAGGCCGAAGCGGTGCTGCTGGCGCTGGAAGGGCTCACGCAGAGAGAGATCGGGGAGCGGGTCGGCACGAGCCAGTCTGCGATATCGTATCGCCTGAAGGGGACGGATTATGACCTCACCCTGAAGATCCTGGAATGGTATCGATCGCAGATCCGGGAGCGGGCTGCACCTGCAGAAGCGATACACGCATGATAAGACCTGAGTGCTGCCTGCGCCGGGGAGATGCTGGCCCTGTGGTCTCTAGGTGTATTGGGGGCCGGATCTTCCATGGATGCATCCTGCCTCCGACAGTTCAGGGAATGCCAGCAAGCATCGGGATCACCGTTTAAAGCTGATCAGCAGAATACTGTGTTTAGCTGATTTAATCGCATTAGAGTGTATCTGGCACTAATAGGGAGCGGAGTTAGGACAGAAAGAATGATGCTATCGCAGTTAAACCAGATGCACAAGAATAACCGTCCCCTCCATGCACGTCAACCTATTAACCGGAATCTAACATGGAGAGCAGAGATTTGCATGAGTATGTTCAAACGAGGAGTCCCTCTTCAGGAGGATTTGAACCATCCTGAAGGACATAAGCAATGAATGGGTGACCGGCAGATAGTATTTGGTGAGGAAGAAGGAGCGATCAACCCGGAAGATGGGGATCAGCGTTTTTGCAGAAAAATTGAGGCGTTACCGGGACAGACACAGTCTGCGGAGCATGTTACTCGCTCAGCGCCTCCTCATCATCCTCCCGGGCAATCACCCCATACCCGTGGGGCATGCATTTTGAGCAGAGAATGATCTCATCCTCCCGGGACCCGCGTTCCGATGCACTTGGCGCTTCGCTTGACACTGCATCGGGACTGACGCCTCCACGCGGCAGTTTCAGGACAGTAATGCCTTTGGTCTCCGGCAACCTCTCGATTGAGGCCAGCAATCTTCGGATCTCGGCTTCGCTGTCGCGGATGAGTTCCTGGATCTGGTGCAAAAACGTTCTTTCATCTGCAACATATATCGGCCGGTCGCATAATCGGCCGGAGCGGACCTCGTCTTTCAGTATGATCGAGCCGTCCTGCTCAAGCTCTTTCAGCGCCCGGACTATGCCTTCTTCAGAGGAGGTGTTGTGGTACTGCGAGAAATCGTTGCCCGAACGGTACGCCTGCCGGATCTTCTCCAGCGATCCGATGTTAGCGGCCAGCCCGGCAAGCCGGCTCCTTATCCGGTAGAAAGATTCCATGAACGCGGAGTAGTCGACGGCCGTGAAGAATTTTACAACGTCTTCCTGGCGGAGGCACGGCGCAACAAGGTAAAATCTCTCGTCCATCCCGCCCCCACGCGGCGTCAGGTAATAATCTACCACTGCAGCCAGTTTCTTCGCCACGAGAGTTTCCAGCACCTGTATGCAGTCATTGAAGAACGTCCTGCTGATCTCGTGGGGGAGTGCGGTCGCATAGTTATAGTCCCGCGGACTCTTTTGCAGAAATGACGCCTCGATTCTTTTTTTATCGATCACATACAGAACGGCGAGGGGATTGTGGCCTTCGAAGTCTCTGGGCTCGAGGTGTTCGATGGCACTGCGTGCGAACACTTCTGCAATGGCATTTCCTTTCTCGGTCAATACATAGCCTGTTAACTCCTCAAACGAGTGCCATTGGGCGTTCTCGATGAATTCCAGCACCTTGAGGGAGTGAATAGCGTCATCAGGAATATTTTTATAGATGACCCCCTCCTCGCGGATATGCTGGGCGGCATAGGTGTATCGTATCGCGTTAAAGGTGCATTTGATTCTGGCTTCCGGAAGGCCGTTCATCACTTTTTGCGAAAATCCGTCCAGCAGACCGTTAATGGCATGTATTGAATCTTCAGACAGCCCCATCTCTGCCAGCACACTGGAAATCTTTGAATCCCCCATTCCTCTTTCCATGCCGCCCCTGACCTGATTTGATTGGTTTTATCGGCTCTGTAAGTAAATACGTTTCGTTTCGGCTTTCACCGAGATCAGGCCCGGCTATGCAGATATTTCTCTCTACATGCCTGTATGGTCAAACGGGCGCTTCCAACCTATCCCCTCCCCCTGGCAGAGCGCAGATATCTTTACGTTCATACTCTCAACTCGAATGGTCTCGATGCGGGTCTGCACGCAGGAACAATATAAAAGGGGGATATCCGGCTTCCAATTGTCCACCGGACCGTTGCGATAGCATACAGGGGCAGACCCGCCCGCTCCAGGGGTATTGCGATGCCATCGCGGGCAGCGTTTTTGCCAGGCAATTACTCCATGTACGAGAAGATCGGTGCCGGCTTCCGGTAGCCAACCGGCCGCCCTGCTGTCCGACGCTGGGACTGATCGCCCCCGTAGACCAGAAACGATCGATCGGGGGTGTTGCCGGAAAGTTGGTTCCAGCGTGTTAGACCGTCCGAACAAGTGTTGTCTTTCCCGGCTGGCGGGGGGCGATTACTGATACCGCCGAAACCCGAGAGCGAGCGACCGGATCTTCTCCTCTGCATCCCGCCTGATGAAGGGGGTCGTCACTTCCTTATGGTTGGACATATTGTAAATCTTAGTTACAATTTGTCCATATCTGCTCCCTCTCCAGAGGCCGGCGGGAACCGGGAGGGGCTGGTGGATATCCACGATCTGCCATTCCGGCCCACTGCGGAGAATGACGGATATAGCCCTGACTGAGAGGGGACAGGGTAAAAAATCCATCGCGGTGAGCAGGATTGTCTGAAACCAATCAATCCACGATCAGTATAGCAGCATGCGGCGGTCGCATGCCCCCATCGCCGGGCTATAGAAGAGAAGGCCGTTCTGGCCTGGTCCAGCACTGTTTGAAAGATTTGCTTTAATGAATGCTCTGCCACGTTCTTCAATGATCTCGGTTCTCTGGAACTGAAGGAATCCGGGCTAAAGATGCAATGCTTATTACCTCCCGAGAAAAAGCTCCATTGGTAATAGCAATTGTGCGGTAATATGATGAAAGCGAGGTTTGTTTCGATAATTATTCTTCTTTTGCTCGGATGTCCTCTTGCAGGGCCAGCATTACTGCCTGCTGCAGCGGCAGTCCTGCATGCTCTGCCCGGCATTCCGGACGATGCTGTTCCCCACTGGGAACGGGACTATCTTCAGGGGGCTGGAGATCCCGTGCTTGAAGTAATCAATGTCGGCAAGAGGGAAGTGACATTTTCTCTGTGGAAAACGCCGCCTGACTATTATGAGGGATATCATCTTACCCCGGCGGATTATGCGGTGACCGTGCAGAAAGGTGAACGTGCGTCGCTTGTCGTCGATGAAGGGCACTACCTGTACTGGGCTGCGGAGATGCCCTATGAAACATCGCCGTGGTGGTCTGGCTCAACCATCTGGTTTGACGGGGATTGTACATATACAGCGGTTTTTCCCGAAGAATCCAACCTGAATGCGAAAAGCATACCGGGCTTTGAGGTCGTTTTGCCGGTTGCGGCATTGACGCTACTTGCTCTTTTTTGGAGGAAGACGATTTGAAACGCGTTTTCATGTTGATTCTGGCGATCAGCATAGCTTTTTTCTGCCCGGCACTTGCAGCATCGCAGGATTCGGGCGCTGATGGGTGGGAACTCCTCCCGGAGAGCCGCCAGAGCCATCCCTGGGAAAGAATGCCTGACGAATCTTCAGAAGAAAGGGCGGTAAAAGTCGAATTTGTCAACGATCTACCCTGGAACTACACGGTGAGTCTTGATGAATGCACACTGGAAGCGATCGACTCGGCAACACCCTCCGGGAATACGTTTATTCTCGCATCGGGCATCCCTGAAACGAGATATCTCGAACCCGGCTTCCACTCATTCGTGTTTAAGAGCCATACTGATTGGGTAGCCTTTGGGTACTCCGCGAGTGATTCGATTCGTTTTGAAGAGGGTTACACGTATAGAATGACGTTCCTTGACCCGGGAGGTTATTCTTCGAAACACGGCGTGGAAACCAGCCATCCACCGGAGAGAAGCATACCCGCTTCAGGATGGGAGGCAGGCATCCTTGCGGTGGTGTTTGTGCTCTTGATCAGGAGGCGGTGAGTGTTTCCCTGGAGTGTCCGGGTATGCGGTTCAATTTGGATCGAATGAGTCTCGCTGGAGATATCGGTGAAATGAGTCACGATAGGCTATATCGCAATAAGGCCATGCCGGGGTATCGTCTTGGCAGGGAGTATCCGTGGCGATGCCCGCCACGATCTCCTGCGGGATCTGCACTCCGGGCGTTTCGTGCGAGCCGGTCGTTTGAGGAGGGCTGCCTGCTTGCCGTGAACCTGGGCGACGACGCGGACACGACCGGAGCGATTTTTGGGCAGCTGGCGGGGGCGTATTATGGAGAGCGCGGGATACCTGCATCCTGGCTGGAAGTGCTTGCCCATCGGGAGATGATCGGCAGGTGTGTTGAAGACCTGATGCATATCGGGCGTGAGGAATACGATAGAACTACCTCGTGAGTACTCGTGTCTGATCGGCGGTCCGGGAGCTGCCGGCATCCCTATCCCTTCCGGTCCGGTTCTTATACTTACATTGCTCATATATTTAAATATTTAAACCTTACACGTAGATGCATGGGCACGATCACGCTGAGCATCGATGATCAGACGGAGCGGGCATTCCGGAGGCTGGCTGAAAAAATTCTCGGGAAGCGGAAGGGAGCGCTCGGTGAAGCGGCGACCGAGGCGATGAACCTCTGGATCCGGGAAAAGACACAGGAGGCGATCGCCAGGGACGCTCTCGACCAGGCTGATAAGGCGTATCATCTCGGCGAGAAGAGGTATGCGTCGAGGAAGGACCTGTATGACCGGTAATCCACCGCTGATCGACACGAATATCCTCGTCTCCCTCTTCGATGCGGACGCACCCGAAAAGCGGCGCGTCTCAAAGGATCTCGTGGCTGCATGCTGGCGGTCGGAGACACGCTACTCGGTCTCGGTGCAGAACCTCGCCGAGTTCTCGGTGGTCGTGACCGAGAAGGTCGAACACCCGATGCCGGCTGAGGACGTGCAACGCTTCGTCCGGAACATCCGGGACTTTGAAGGCTGGAACGTCGTCGGATACGGGAGCGGGACCATCCTGCACGCCCTGGAGATCCGGGAACGCTATCATGTCCACTTCCGGGACGCACTCCTGGCTGCAACGATGATCGAGTCCGGTATCGGGACGATCATCACCGAAGATGCGCATCTCCTGCGCATTCCCGGTATCACGGTCACCAACCCGTACCGGCATGGATGATCGGTACGCTGGCGGAGGGCATCCCTCACGCTCCGCGCGCTTGCTGCCGGCACCAGCATTCATCCGGCGAAGCTCATGCCCGGTGACCTCCCGTGCCCCGGCATCCGGGCAGGGAGGCTCCCGGGATCGAGGCACTGGCCGAAAGACTGCCTGCAGGTGTCTCCTGCTCTCTCAATCGATGCAACAGGGCGAAGCCGCAGCGGCCGGTGCCAGTGCGTGAGCCGAAAAGAAGAGGATGGAGAGGATACCGTCCCGCTTACTCTTCCCCTCTCTTCCGGGCGGCCGAGACTGCGTAGACCATTGCTATTCCTATCAGGAGGCCTGCAGGAACGACCAGGATCGGAAACTCAGGAACATCGGTTGTCGGTGGTTCCGACCCGGCGAGTGAAAACATTTGGATCCGGTGATTGCTGGTGTCGGCTACATAGACATATCCGTCGGGATCCACCGCGATCCCCGCCGGGTATTTGAACTCCCCTTCGCCGGAGCCTTCAGAGCCCCATTGTGCGACGAAGGTGCCGGTGCTGTCGAATTTCTGTATCCGGTGATCGAGTCGACCTGTCACAAAGACGTGCCCGCTGGCATCCGCTCCAACTGCGATGCCGTAAGGCTGGTTAAACTCTCCTTCGCCAGTGCCGGATGAGCCCCATTGTGCGATGAAGGTGCCGGCGCTGTCGAATTTCTGTATCCGGTGATTGTTGCTATCGGCTACATAGACATATCCGTCGGGATCCACCGCGATCCCGTGAGGCATCTGAAACTCCCCTTCGCCGGGGCCTTCAGAGCCCCATTCTGCGACGAAAGTGCCGGTGCTGTCGAATTTCTGGACGCGGCGATTGTTCCTATCTATCACATAGACCCATCCATCCGCTCCAACTGCGATGCCGAAAGGCTGGTTAAACTCCCCTTCGCCAGTGCCGTATGAGCCCCATTGGGCGATGAAGGTGCCGGTGCTGTTAAATTTCTGGATCCGGTGATTGTTGCTATCGGCAACATAGACATGGCCTTCGGCATCCGCCGCGATGCCTTTTGGCAGGGGAAACTGTCCTGTGCCTTTGCCATGAGTGCCCCAGGCTGTGACGAACTGATACTCTTCAGCTGCCGCAACTGACGGCACCAGCATGACGCATGCAACAATTGCTACAAGAAAGGCTATCTTCTTCATTCTCATCTCCTCCTGATGTGAGTATACAATCTGGCATCTCCCTGACCGATAGGTTCGGCGGCAGCGGCACGGTCACGATGCCGCAGAGCAGTCCGATCAGCAGTACCAGGACTCTCTTCACTCACACCGCTTCGCTTGCATCCACATGTCTGCATCGTTCAGGTCGAGAAGATGCCTGTATGCCGGCTGATGGCCTTTCCGGGGCAGCAAGGGCCTTCTTGAAATCCTAGAGTTCCGTGAGGCAGGCCGATACGCCTTTCTCCGCCGGTAATGCCACGATTGGGTTTTTACACTTCCTGTATTTATATCTTGGCTGGATTTTGCACTGTTGAATACAAGAAGAAAAAAACTATATTTTACATAACCCGTCAAAAATTTCCCTCTTATTCCTATAAAAAACTTCAATTTTTGGCATATGTATTGTTGGGATTTATATATGATAATTTGCAAAAAGCCTGCTCGAGGACTTTATTATACAGTACATTGTATTCAGATTGTTGAATATAATCCAGCAAGAAATACCGCTATATAAAAGATGTCATTTGGATTATTGTTGTGCATGAAATATTCTGCCGGAAAAGACTCTTTAATCTCATAAACTTCTGATATGTCGTTATTCTCTCTTTTTCCGTTCGGCCGAAGATCTCGCGACGCTCTGCCGGACGTGCCGCACCTGTTCCGTTTTAAAGCAACACCCCCCGGCCAGCCTCTGGGCTGGCTGCAGGTTAGCGGTGCATAGTATCCGCTGGTCTCCCTGCTGCGAGCCTCGACCCGGCAGCGGTGAGACCCGTATGCGAGACGACGGCCAGGTGGTCAGTGCCGCCTGCCGGCGCTACCTGCCTGTCGAGCGCGTACTCTCCTGTGCTTGCAGGGATTGCATGATAGTGAAAGATGATTGTGCCAACCGGGCCATCGGGGAAAACCGGCAGCGGAAAAGGCGTCACTCTCAAACTTCCCGGGCATAATGCATGCATATATTCTCCCGGTTCACTGAATCTTCGAGGATTGCGGCATTCACAACTCTGGCTTATCCATTCCTCATTCGTGACATCGCACTTGAAGCCGGATCTCATTCGGGAAATCTCCGGATTCAGGGAGGGGGATCCGTCTCCGTGATAAGGCATTTCGGAATGACCTCCTTATCATACCATTATCCGATCTTCATGTCGGCCCGGAAGAGTTTGGACCATCTTGTGAGATCATCCCTGTATCCGAACCGACTCTATGAACCAGATGCCTCCGGCAGGATGCATCAACCAACACTGATCAGTGCTGAATCAACCCATTTCAGCAGATTGATGTGTTCTGCGGCTCCAGATGAGTATACCTATGATGGCAATGGGCCGCATCACCTCGCCAATCCTGAAGCTATCTGCAATTCTGCTGATCTCGCTCGCCATCTGCTGCTCGGCCGGCTGCGTGGCATTTGAGGAGGCAACATCCACGGCAACGCCGGCATCGACTCCAACCGCGATGCATACCATCGCATCAACCCCGACACAAAAGGTTGCAGCAACAAAAACCCCCGCACCGGCGTCGACGCCTTCAGGGATCAATTCAGTCAGCACCGCCGCAATCGAGCAGGCAGTCTTTGCCCTCACCAATGAGGAGAGAGCAGATGCAGGAACGCCTGCTCTCCTCTGGGACGAGCGGCTGGCGGCGATCGCCCGGGAACACAGCCGGGATATGGCGGAGAACGATTTCTTCTCCCACGACAACCTTCGCGGCGAAGATCCCACTGCTCGGGCAGAGCGGCACGGTTACCCCACCCGCAAAGACCTCGGCGGGGGCTGGTACACAGACGGCATCGCCGAAAATATCGGCAAGATGCCGACCGGCAACGTCATCGGGATCGGGCATGTTGCCCGGGACGCCGATGCGATTGCACGGGCTCTGGTGGACTCCTGGATGGAGAGTCCGGGCCACAGAGGGAACATGCTGGAGGCGGGGTATGACCGATTGGGGGTGGGGGTGGCATACGACGGGAAATACTATGTTGCAACGCAGAATTTCTGGTAACTCAGGCGATGATTCGGACGGAGGGGCTGGGCGGATCCAACTTTTCGAACCTCATATCCGGCAGGTCCTCCGGAATGCTTGATCTGGCATTTGACTGCTACATTTCAAATGTCAGGTTGCTCTCACCGTGCCGGACATCTCAACTGCCGGGATAGACACCCACAGCCGTTCCGGCATCCTTTTCCGTTCGCGGATGGTAGCCTCTGGTATGACAGCACTCTCTATCGGCATGCCGGCACCCGACTTCTGCCTCCCGGACGCTGATGAGCAAACGGCCTGCCTTGCAGACTTTCGGGGAGGCTACGTGGTCGTCTACTTCTACCCAAAGGACAATACCTCGGGCTGCACCCTGGAGGCCCGGTCCTTCTCCGACGAGCTGGAGGCGTTTGCCCGATTAAACACCCCGGTCTTTGGGATCAGCCCGGACTCGGTCAAGAGCCATAAGAAATTCTCCGAGAAGCAGCACCTCGCCGTCCGCCTCCTCTCCGACCCCGATCGCCAGGCGATCGAGGCGTATGGCGTCTGGGTGCAGAAGAAGCTCTACGGCAGCGAGTACATGGGTGTCGACCGGAGCACCTTCATCATCGACCCCGAGGGAAAGGTTGCCGCCGTCTGGCGGAAGGTGAAGGTGAAGGGGCATGTGGCCGAGGTGATGGAAAAGCTCGAGGAACTCACCGGAACAGGTGTTCCCCGGTAGGTGCAGGGTTGTCCTGGCACCAAGGAGCACTACGACACCCGGAAGGGAACGGCATCTCCCCGAATCCGAAAGAGATAATGCTTCCCGGATGGTACTACCCATATAGAGGAGTCTGATGCACCCGATTATACGCGACAAGATCCGCGACATCGCCTCGATTGCCGCACGCCGCCGGGTGAAAAAGCTCGCGGTCTTCGGCTCGGCGGCGGGCGACCGGTTCAAGCCCGCGGAGAGCGACATCGATTTTCTCGTCGAGTTCGAACCGATGACCCCAGTGGAACATGCAGAGGCGTACTTCGGTCTCGAAAAAGACCTGGCCGAGCTATTCGACCGCGAAATCGATCTCGTGGAGCTATCCGCGATCAGAAACCCGTTCTTCCGTGAATCCGTGGAAGAGACCCGCAAGGATGTATATGCCGTCGCGTGAGAGCAGGAAGTATCTCTACGATATCACAGAGGCCGCAGACTATATCGCACGCTTCACCGCCGGGAAGACCTATGAGGAGTACCGCAGCGATCCCATGCTCAGGTCCGCCGTTGAGAGGCAGTTTGAGATCATTGGTGAAGCGCTCAATCAGCTCCTCCGGCGGGAGCCGGGCATCAGGAATAAAATCTCCGATGCACCCCTGATTATTGCGTTCAGGAATCGCCTGATTCATGGGTATGCAACTGTGTCCGATGAGGTTGTCTGGGGTGTCGTCGAAGGTTACCTGCCGGTTCTCTCAGGTGAGGTGCGGTCACTCTTGAGAGAATAGGTGGTTGATAACGTGACCGTATAGGTCATTCCTTCATACAGAACTCGTTCTCGATCTCATGCTCGGAGTAGAACCGACCAGCGCGGATATCCTCGAGAGCATCCTCAATCCCCCGGATCGTCTCCTCGCTCAGGGGCTCCGCATCGACGGCCATCGCAATCAGGCGACCGATAACATCGTTATATGACTCTCCTGGATGCCGTTTCAAGGCATCAAGGCGTCTTTTGTTCTCGGGTGTGAGCCAGACCGTGGTACCGGACATGTCACTGCCAATAGGCGGTTATTGCTATTGAGATCTGTGATAAAAAGCGTTCGTCGCCTGTACGCCACCCGGCAGAAATCCGGGCAGCCGGTTTTCCCAGATCCGTTGGCTGGTCTACTTCTCATCTCCGGCAGCACATGCCAGTTCGCAGGCACGGCAATGGTCGACCCGCTCTCTGCCGGAGGCTTTATCGGTGCTCATCCTTTTCGAACAACGCTCCCGGCTGTACCTGCCGGTGCGAAAGGCATCCATCGGGCAGGCGCGGATGCAGTATTCCTCGCAGCCTGCGCAGGGGTGTGCAGCCGCCGGCAGAGCCGGGTCAGGGCTCTCCAGGTCCGCCCAGACCGCCCGGAACCGAACCCGCGGCCCGAAGCCCGGGACGAGGACGAGATTGTTCCTCCCCATCACCCCGATGCCCGCCATGCACGCCGCGTCCTTCAGGTAAATCCCGCCGTCATAGATCTGGTAGGGGATGACCCGGGCCCGGATGCCGTACTCTTTCTCCAGCCAGAGGGCGAGCTCTCTGCCGATACCCGCGAGGATCCGATCCCCGGGCGTTCCCCGCTCCGGCTCCCAGAGGTCTAATTCGGGATGCTCCGGGTCGTGGGAGAGGCCCAGGATGATGTACGTTCCCCGGTCTGTCTGGAATCCCTGGTAGCCGTCGGCGGCTGCCGAAGGGCAGTTAATGAGCCGGGCTGCAGGGACGGCGCCGGCCGCGTCCGCTCCGAGTGCGCGTGCTCTCCGGAGCGCTGCGTTGAGGATCTCGCGGTCGTCCGGCATTGCAGGAAGAGTGGATGCGAGGGGTGAAGAATGATCCGGTTGTTCGGGTTCTGAAAAGGGGAAAGGCGGTAACTTTTCACAGTATCGGGATATCTCTGTTATTTGTGCCCGCGCCGGTGCTCTCGATCTCAATGGGATGCGGTGATGCATTGGCCAATCTGCGTGAGTGCTCATGAGGTCAGAGTGAAGAGTGGCGATCCCGGTGCTGGTTGCGGGCAGGTTAAGCCCCCGTATTGCAGATCTAAAACCAGATAAAGTATTTGAATCCGGTGCTGCTCTCGCCAGGCCATGCCGCCTGCTATCCGGGGATAAACCCGCCGCAATACCGCTCCGGGATGCCGCATATCTGCAATTATTAGAAAAGCTTTATTTAGTCAGGCCGGATATCGCTCGGCGATGGCAGCTCCCCGGGCAGTCTGCGGTCTACCGGCATAATACACGAAGCAACGACAAAAACCATGAAGATGGAGGCCGGGCTGCCCCCGGGCGGGCAGGAGTCCTGTACATATGGCAAAGAAATCCCTGGTAATCCCGGATGACCGGAGTGTCATCGTCGTCTCAGATCTGCACCTGGGGTCGCAGGAGGGCCTGGAAACAGCGAGGCGGTTCTATAGGTTTCTGGAGCATCTCTCGAATGGCTGCATACCTCTTCCCGATGCCTGCCGTGCGGGAGGTGCGGCTGCATCCCCTGATCCTGCCACGAGGGAGTGTTTGCTTCCGCCGGAGGCGATCATTCTGCTGGGGGATATCCTCGAACTCTGGGATCCGAGAAACCAGGACCGGAACATGGCATACACCGATGCATTTCAGCCATTCTTAACGATGCGGGATATGGACTGCGATGTGATCTACGTGGCCGGAAACCATGACGAGGATATTGTAGAGATCATCGAATCGTATGATGAGGAGTTGGGGCAGCTAGAGCAGTCAGAGAATGGCCTTCTCCAGAACTATAGGATCGAGTATCTCAAGGAGGAGGGTCGGCAGAAGCCGGTGAGCCTCAAAATTCCGTGGAGAGGCTCCCGCAAACTCGAGATCTGCAGCCGCAAATATCCCGCCCCGCGTCTCAAAGGTGGGGAGCTGGGTATTGATGTAGGAGGCACCAGATATGCGTTCCTTCACGGCCAGCAGTTTGATCGGGAGCAGATCACCTATACGACAAGCCAGGTACTGGGGAGACGGTTTGATCCGGTGGATTTCTTCCAGGATCTTGCCTGCACCTCAGTGGCAAGGATGTTCAGGCTGACAAGACCGGGGAAGAATCCTCTGCTGACTATTGGCATCTTTCTGGCAGCAATCCTTCTGGCAGCAATTCCACTCTGGGCGGTTCTCGCATCGGATTCTGGCATCTGGCGTCCAGTTATCGGTGCATTAGGGGGCATCCTGCTGGCATTGATATCTCTCTACTATGGGCTGTTCAGGTTTGGGGATAAAGAGCGCGACTATCCCTCCTCGGCTGTCTTAGGACTTATCTGCGCTCTGATATTCATTCTTGTCGTTGGGGCACTCTGGGCTGGTATGATGAATTATCTGTTCTATATCCCGTTAATATTGTCAGGTTATTTCCTTGCGGTCATCGGCATCCCGGTCGCCATTTCCGTTGTGAAAAAGAGATTCTACAATAGGTTGTCCTCAACCAGAGATTGGACTTCGGAAAAGATAATGAACCCACAAAAGAGCAGTTTCGACCCGAGCAAGTATCTGTATGAATCCCCGGTCCTGGTGTTCGGTCACACCCACATACCGGACTTCGAGCGGGGGAATCTGGAGACCGGACGGATCCGCCTCTTCGTCAATTCAGGCTCGTGGATGAGAGAGGACGGTAAATCGAATGCAGACCTGGATACTTTTATCTATATCGATAAAGCGGGCATATGCTGTCTGCGGTGGAACGATGAAGAGGGCAGGGTAGAGTGTTATAGAAAGGATAAGGGCGGTCCGGAGGGCAAGGTCCCTCTCTGCGAATACATTCTGAAGAGTAATATTCAATTGAGGGATTGACCGGCCTCTGGACCTGCGAAAAATGGGCAGAGGTCCGGCTCACCCGTTGAAATGGTGGAAATCGTGGCACTGGCGGAGATACTCCTGCTTCCGCTGTTTGCTCGGGTTGATCGGCGGTCTGAGGTAGCCCATCTCCGGCGTCTGGAGGGCCGGGCAGAACGGGCAGAGAGCGGCATCGACATCGTTTGCCTTCTCCCGGACCGGGCAGTAGTACACCCCGTCGACGCTCGCGACCGTATCGCCGCCGGGAAACGGCATGCCGACCGGATGGGCGGGGAGATCCTGCACGAACATGCAGAACGCGGCGAGGAGGAACTTCAGGAACCGGAGCCGGATCTGCTCGTCATTGCCGTGCGAGCACTGCGTCGCTACCATTGTCCAGTATCTGCCGGCATCCGGGTGGAGGGGCGCTTTCTGGTGGGCGTATGTGCCCTGCCGGTGCGCGAGGAGGAGGGCCTGGTAGGTCCCGTGCAGGTGACCGGTGATCATCTCTTCCAGTCTCCTCCGGTACTCGGGGCTCGTGCCCTGGAGCGATCCCGAAAAGTTCCATCGCATCTTCTTGAGGTCCGTCGGGGAGTAGGAGAGCGCGATGGCTGCGATCTCCCGGGCAAGCTCGCCCCGGTTCGTTGCCGACCCGAGTTTCGTACAATGCTGTGCGATAGTGTCGTCATTCATGGTTGATATCTCCGCAGAGCATGGATCCTGCGGCGGCCGGGCATGTCTCCTCTCTCCGGTACGCTGCAGGCGCTCGCCATGCTTCAGGCTGGAAGGGATGCGGTAGGCCCGGGCCTGCCAGGCAGCTCCCGTTTCCCGCGTCCTCTGGGATATCGACTGATACGCTGCCAATCCGGCCTCCGCTCCTCCTCCACATCCACCGCAATACTATTCGTGTTGAGGGGAAAAATTCTGCGGTTTCGGATACGGGGGAGATCGAACTATCCGCATTCAATCGTCAGGGATCAGAAAGAGCCCCAGCAGATTCGCATGGGTCGTTCCCATCGTCTCGACACTGACGCCCTTTGCCGCCATGAGCCCGGATATCACGGCATCGGCAAAGACCCAGGCGGCCGTCTCAAAGAAAGTGCCGAGGGGGGAGAAACAGGTCCGCTCCTCTCTGGCGTCCGGCCTCAGGAACGGATCGCAGGGGATTTCAATGATGTAATGGGCAATCTGCCCGGCGGGTGAATCCCTATTGCCGGTGACCACGCAGATTGCTGCTCCCCCGGTATGCGCTGCCTTCACAGCGAACCGGGTCGCAACCCCATCTCTTCCCGTGCTCGAGAAGAGGATGAGGAGATCGCCTGCCATGCTGCCTGTTGTTACTTGCGGCACGATCGTCTCGCCGACAACATACGTGGGGATTCCCAGGTGGGTGAGCCGCATGGCAAATACACATGCAACCAGCCCGGACCGGCCCATACCGAGGACGAATATGCGGCGGGCATCGAGGATCGCGGCTAGAAATGCAGTGACGTCGTCTCTGGCGATGGTATCGGTCACCTGTGCGAGGCTCTCCGCCATTGAGCGCATCATTGTCTTTACATAGGATTCGAAGTCGCGTTCCGTGAGATCCATGCGGACTACGGTTCCCGTATGGGTGCCGGCGGATGAAAAAAAATGGTATGCCCGGAAGCGAAGGCCCTCGTCTCCGGCGGAAGGCGCGTCATACGCGGAGAGCGGCCGGGAGATCCCTGCGTGGACGTTTGCAGGGCTATCTGCCCGGGGCAGGGCCGTTGAGCCTGCAACGCAGGAACATCCTGAGGATGTCGCAACAAAGCCGGGGAAGAGCCGGATCGTACCGGTGACCCGTGCATTGCTGCGTGGCAGCTCACTCCCCGGCCTGAGGACTGGGGACTTCCCGCTCCGCCCCCTTCACCCCCGCATGTTACAGGGCATTGCAGCGCCGATCACCCCCGGGGGGGAGATCAGGGCTTGTGAGACAGCCGGCCCGCCGGTGGCACGCGGATCTGCCGGGAAGCGAATACGCGGTGATCCCGGATGCCGGGCATGTCGCGCACCAGGACAACCCCGAAGGGTTCAACCGGGTGCTGCGGGCATTTCAGGAAGAATGGCCGGCGGGAGGGATTGAGAGGGAGATCACAACGCTTCTCATGGTGAAGCCCGGGCTGCAGATTTCGCAGATCCCTGCAGCGATGAAGGCCGCATGGCTGCGAGGTCATGCAGCACCCCTCCTGCAAGGACAGACCTGAAGATCAGGAGCAGAATGCGCAGAGCAACGGTGGTCTATATTGCCTGCCTTCGATCATGGTTCCAGATCAGAATCTTGTTGTTTCCTGAACGGAAACATTTTGTTCACGGAGCGGAAACAACATGCGAGAACCGGTACTAAGCGACCTCTTCAGGACTGAAGAACGGATACGCGTCCTCCGCTATGTAGCAGGGCGGCAAACAGTTGCGGCAACGGGAGTTGTCGAAGCAACAGGGGTCTCAAAAGCTCTGGTTTCACGCTACCTGCACCTGCTTGTCCGGGAGGAGTTCTGCACGCAGGATGGCCGGGCATATCTCTGGGAGGAGAATGCCAGAAGTCTGGCGGTAAAGTGCCTGCTCAACATCGATCTTCTCATGGCGGTGGTTCCGCTCCCGGGGTGGGCGGGGGGTATAGGCGTCTACGGGAGTTTTGCAGAAGGGACAAACACAGCCGACAGCGATCTCGATCTCTGGGTGCTCGTCGACGAATACACACCCGACCTCCTGATGCTTGCAGCAAGGGTTGAGAAGACTGTTAGTGCAGCAGCAGGAGTTGAGACAAATATACTCATAATTACCCCTGAAAGGCTATCGGAACTCCGCGAGACTGATGAACCGTTCTATGCCGGCCTCATGAGGTGGGGCGTCACAATCAGGGGTGAATCCATTGACAACGATTGATGATTGCTACTCGGAAAAATGCTCCGCAGGGTCAGGCCGTCCGCAGAGAAGGCGAACGAGTCGCTCAGCCTGGCCTCATCCTATCTTGCGGAGGCACGGCAGGTTGCCGGGGTCGGCGCGAACAGGATGAGCCTGACAGGAGCATATATGGCATGGTTCCATGCTGCCCGTGCCGTGCTCTTCCGAGATGGTATCCGTGAGAAGAGCCATTATTGCATCGAACTGTATCCTGAACATATGTAAAGTCCGGAGATCTTGAAGACGCATGGGTATTGATGTTTGGCAGGATGAGGGCACAGCGGCATGAAAGTCAGTACTCATTCGCGCCTGCGCCTACCGATGCGGAGGTCTCGGCCGCCGTCCTGCATGCCGGGAGGTGTATCGAGAGGATGAGGCGCTTGCTCTCCAAGACGCCGAAAAGGGAATGGAAGGGAAGATAACTCTACTGTTTAACAGCGAGTGGCCATTGCATCACAGCAGTGTTTTAACTTGTGAGAGTGAAAGGGGCGAGGCAGGAAGTCCCCGACCGGGAGTGCGCGGTAGTATACAGTGTGAAACCCTAACCATGCATCAATGCCGGCTGGGGTGATTTTTTCTGTGGCTACGACAATAATAGTAAAAAGATCATCATTGCGGGGGGATGCCCGGACCATCGCCCCGCTATCGATTCGAACAGAATCGTCTGGATGAATACGAGGCACCATGCCAGAGAAAGGAGGGGGGATCTCCTATTGCCCGCCGGATATCGGATCGCTTCGGGCTGACGGGTATTATCCGGTCGACATGCACCTGCACACCAATCATTCGGACGGCCGCACCGGGATTTGGGATATCCTCCGGTATGCAACAGCAAAAAAGATCGGCGTTGCAATAACCGATCACAACGAGATACGCGGATCGCTGGAAGCGATATCGAAAAGACCTGAGATCCTGGTGATCCCGGGCATCGAACTTGATACGGAGGAAGGGCCGCATCTCCTCTTTTATTTCTATACTGCCGGTGATTTGCAGGATTTCTTCCATGATCTTTCCCGTGAGCGAAACCGGCAGACACCCGGTCTTCCAGAGAACCTGCCGGTGCTGGAGTGCCTGCAGATTGCCGCAGACTATGACTGCCTCCGGGTAGCCGCCCACCCGTATGGGTACTTCGGCATCAACCGGGGAGTCCTGAAATGTGTCGAGAAACAGATGCTCCCCGGCGTTCTCGATCATATCGACGGCATAGAAGCCATCTGCGGGGGCATGATGCACGGCCTGAACGCGAAGGCCATCGGATATGCACGGCGGCATGAGGTCGCGTATACCGGCGGATCGGATGCCCATATCCTCTCGGACGTCGGCAATGTGGTGACCGCCGGTACGGCCGATACGGTGGAAGAGTTTCTGGATGGAATAATCCGGAGGGAGAACCTGGTCGTCGGCGAGCCCGGGGGATATCTGGCAAAGGGTGCGACCGCCGGGGTCATTGCCTGGAGTTTCGTCCCGTATTCCATCGCCATGATAGGTGCCCGCTGTTCGGTCCGGAGACGCCGGGCATCAGCACTGGTCTCGTCCTGCTGCAGCAGGATTCCGGCATACTGCGGCACAGAACAGGAAGACGATGGATCATAGGAGCGGGGAGAAAAGCCTCGATATCGACTTTTTTATCCGGATCGTCATGGGCAGGGCTGCAAACCGCTCCCGGGTCAGCTCTGTGCAGACCAGGAGATCCTGGTCGAATATCTCCTTGAGCTCCTTTGCGACGGCATGGTCGTACATGATGACATTTGTCTCGAAATTGAGGTTGAAGCTCCTGACATCCCAGTTGGCGCTCCCCACCGATGCCGCGGCCTCGTCGACGACGATCGTCTTCGCGTGGATAAACCCGTTGTCATAGGTGTATGCCCGGACGCCTGCGTCCAGGAGCTGTTTGATATACGAATATCCTGCCCAGTAGACGAACGGGTGATCCGGCTTTGAGGGTATCATGATCCGCACGTCAATGCCGGACAGGGCGGCCATCCGCAGGGCGTCCATGATACTATCGTCAGGAATGAAATAGGGGGTCTGGATGTATACCGACTCTGTCGCCAGCGTGATCAGTTTGAGATAGGCCTCCTTGATCGGGCTCCAGTAGGTATCCGGACCGCCCGACACCACCTGCATCGGAAGCCAGGTGTCGGGCCGGGTGCCGATGTCCGGGAAATAGCGAGGAGAAAACTCGAGTCTTTCCTCTTTTGCTGCATAATTCCAGTCAAGGATGAAGCGAATCTGCATCGAACGTACCGCATGGCCTTCCACCACAACAGCCGTATCGCGCCAGGGCGCCCACCTCGGGTCGCGGCTTAAGTTATCGTCGCCGATGTTGAACCCGCCGATGAACCCGACCGTCCCGTCAATGACTGCGATCTTGCGATGGTTACGGTAATTGAGCCTCGGATGCCGTATGTTTAAGAGAGAGGGGAAGAAGAATGCCAGCTTTCCTCCCGCCTCGAGATAGGGTGTGTAGAAGGATTTTTTTGGACCTGCCGCACCAAACCCGTCGGCAAGGAACCTGACCGTCACACCCGCGTTTGCCCGCTCGGTCAATGCTGCAAAGACTTCGTTGCCGATCCGGTCATCCTTGAGGATATAATATTCCATGTGAATATGGTCCTGCGCCCCCCGGATGGCCTCGAGCAGGGCATCGAACTTGTCATTGCCGTCGGTAAAGATCTTCACCCGGTTGTCTGTCGTCACGAGCGCCATGTTGCTCTCCATCAGCATGATCATCATCCGCCTGTACGGATCAGGGAACGCGTGCGGTTTCGGGATTTCGTATCTGAAGAGGTCCTTCTTCTGGGATTCTATCTGGTAGGTCAGGGCCTCGTCATACTCTTTCTTCCCCCCAAACATCCTGCCCCGGTAAATACTCTGGCCAACGAAGAGATAGAGGACAAATCCGATGACCGGCAGCAGGAACAGGGCCATCAGCCATGCGATGGTCGAACTCGGGTTTTTCCGCTCGATAAAGACCACGGTCAGTGCAAAAAAGATGTTTATCAGGAAGACGATCGGGATGATGAAGTATAGGATGAATTGAAGCGCTCCGGCCATCATGTCTTTTCACTGTCAGCACAGCTAGGTTGATCCTCCCTGTATAGAATGCTAGCGAAGTTTCAGACCCGAACAGAACGCCACTGACATACCGAAGAGGGCAGACATCACCGCTCGCCCGCGTTCCCATCGCCCCCCCGCTCTCCGTTTTGGCCACCGTGAAACAGGCCGTCTTTATAAATCGCGGGAAACGAACCACGCACCGAGAGCAGATCGGGCGCAACGGCGGAGAGGCGAGGCCGGAGCCGACGTTCCAGACCCTGGTTACCCATTGCTCAAACTCGGTGTCATGGGTGACGCCCCGTTCCAGGGTGATCGGCTCGTACTTCGCCCGGCCCGGCGATTTTCGCAAGGAGGGGGGCTCCTCTTCCCGGTGGTCGGCGTGAGCGCACCGATCTTTGGTACTCCCGCAACGTACCGGCCGTCCCGCTTCACGCGGAACTTGAAGTTCTTATAGGGATCGAACCTCTGCGGATTGACGCTGAAATCGACCATACCGACTCGCCTCCTATGTCTGCATCTCTCCGGCGATCTGCTGGATCTTGATGATCACGAACTCTGCGGGCTCGAGCGGTGCAAAACCGACGACGATGTTGACCATCCCCCGGATGCCGCCAAACAGGCTTTCTTCGATGAAGAGGGCCATCCTGCGCACCGGGATGTATCTGTACTCGTCGGCGAACCGGTCGCCTTCCTGCAGCGTCCGCGCGCCCAGCAGTGCTGCATCGAGGCCTGCAGGAGACTTCCAGACCCCCGGGTTGCATCCGTCCCGGCAACGATGCCGGCGATCATGCCGCAGGGCGCGAAGGTATCGAGCGGTCCACCCGGTTCGGGTCCGCCTGGATCACCCGGGGGAAGAAGAGGGCGGCATTCCGGGTCTCTTTCCCGGTCAGGCCCAGAGTCGCCAGGCCGTTCCGCGCGGACGCGGCATGCCGCCGCCCAGCACTCTTCCGGGAGGGGGCACCATCATTATCATGATTAAGGGCGACAGTAATCGGTACATACCAATCCGTAACACTGGCGAAATATGAGAGCATATCGAACACACAAGATACTTTCGCACATCAGCGGGCTTACTGGCGGGCGGCCCATATGACGTCACCTGACAATGCCACCGGATCCGAAGGCATCCAGCGCAGACGCCGGCTGCTGGCTGCCGCTCCCGTTTTTCTGCTGACGCTGGTCTTTGCTGTGCAGTTCTTCGTGGATATTCCCATCGATGTAATCGCTCCCTTTCAGGCAGCGCTCAACATCCTCCTGAACGTGGGGTTCATTGTTCTGGCTGCTCTCGTGGCCTGGGGCGTGGTGAAGATCGGCCGGCTGCAGCTCGTCTGGATGGGATCCGGCATCCTCGTGCTGGGTCTGGCCATTCTGACTGCGAATCTGGTCGGAAGCCCGATCAGCCTGAATACGGGTATACAGATACAGAATATCGGCGCTCTTCTCGCCGGTTCCCTCCATTTCATCGGCGCCCTGATGGCAGTCTTCTCGATCGGCCTGCTGAGGCCGGATCGGCGGCAGCGGACAATCGCTCTCGCGGCCGGCTACGGCGGCGGCATTGCGGCTGTAGTACTCGTCGTCCTCCTGAGCGCAGCTTCGGCGCTCCCCGTTTTCTTCATCCCCGGAGAGGGCGGAACCCCGATCCGGCAGGCGGTCATCACCCTCGCTGCAGTTCTTTTTGCCGCCTCCGCCCTGCTGCTATTCGTGCAGTACTCCCGGTCGCGCTCGTCGTTCCTGTACATGTACAGCCTGGCGCTGACTTTTCTGAGCCTCGGGCAGCTCGCATACCTGTTTGCCGTCACATCAGGCGACATCATGTCATGGATCGGCAGGGTGGGGCAGTGGGGCGCCTCCATCTACTTCCTGATCGCCCTGTTCCTGCTGTTCCACCTCTCGCGCAGCCGCCTTGGTGACGTTCACCACCTGCTGGACGGCATCTTTCCCCCCTCCAGCGAAGGCTATAGGCTCCTGATTGAGGCATCCCCCGATGCAATCATCGGCCTGGATGCCGAAGGGCGCGTGCTGGTATGGAACTCCGCCGCCGAGAAGATACTCGGCTACAGCAGCAGAGAGGCAATGGGGCGGCCTCTCGGGGATCTGCTGGGCATCCGGCTATCCTGGCGTGATAGCGGCGCCTCCGCCAATCCCGGCACGCAGGAGTCAGAAGAGCTCCTGCTGCGACGGCAGGACGGCAGAGAAGTGTGGCTGGGCATCTCGGTGGCTCACGGTGCTGTTCGCGGGCATCCGGTTGCCACCGTCAACATACGGGATATCACCAGGCGGAAGCGTGCAGAGCTATCGCTCCGCGAGAGCGAAGAGAGGTACCGCCAGCTCCACCGGCAGCTGGAGATCGCAAACAGGGAGACGAGCCTCTACCTCGACATCCTCACCCACGATATCGGCAACACCGAGAACGTCTCGAACCTCTACGACGATATCCTCGTCGAGACGGTGGAGGGGGAGGCGCTCGGCTACGCGGAGAAACTCCGGCGGAGCATCAAAAAGAGCATCGAGATACTCGATACCGTCTCAAAGATTCGCCGGATCCATCAGGCTTCACCCGATCTCAGGCCGGTCGATCTTGATGCAGCGATCCGCGACGGGGTCCGGGAGTTCCCTGACAGGCCCGTCTACTATGACGGCATTCCCCTCTGGGTGTGGGCGGACGACCTCCTCGGTGTGGTAACGAGCAACCTGATCGGCAACGCCGTCAGGCACGGCGGGCCGGATGTCCGGATTGCCGTCAGGGTAGAGGGGCTGGAGGGTGAGGTCCTGGTCTCGGTCGAGGATACCGGACCCGGGATCCCGGCTGCCGGGAAGCTTGAAGTCTTCCGGCGGTATGAGCAGCAGAAGCGGGGAGTTGGCGAAGGGCTCGGGCTCTATCTGGTGCAGATCCTCATCGAGCGCTACGGCGGGCGCGTCTGGGCCGATGACCGGGTGCCCGGGCGTCCGGAGGAGGGGGCGGCGTTCCGGTTCACGCTCCGGCAGGCGGATCAGGATGGAGAGGACTGATTCTCTCCGGCACCGGTACAGCACCGCCGGGATAACGCACGGCCGGGGGAACGGGCCGCGCGGTTTGTCGAGCGGGTCGGGCTCGATGCCATCAGAAAGGACGTCCTGGCCTTCGTCCCCGGTATCCCGCTTGATGCAGCCCGCTCCGGGCAGAGATCCTCCCGCGAGCCTCCTTGTCTCCCGGGGGCAGGAAGAAGTGGGGCATGCCATACCTCCGGACGGTGCAGTATGCTGCGGGTAAAACGGATTTACAACGAACCTTCCGGGGACGATGGCCTCCGGATCCTCGTCGACCGGCTCTGGCCGAGGGGCGTCCCGAAGGAGAAGGAGATCGCGCCGAGCCACGAGCTGCGGCGCTATTCCGCGGGGGCTTTGCATGAAACCCCATAATGCCTTGAGGCCACAGGCATACAGCAGGAACATGGACGGTGACGCTCACCACCCAGTTCATATAAAACGCCCATGAAGCCGTTTTACGGCCACAGGCGCAACGGATGAAAATTCATGAGTTTTCTGGAGCTCCCAGTACAGTGGGCCGAGGGAGACATCCTCATGGGGGTGGGGGGACCGGGGGGGAGACCCCTCCCCGAAAGCCGCCTCCCCCCGTGAGGATGGCCGGTGGGAAGCCGTATATGGGAGAGCATATGAAGGACGTCCGTATCCACGGGCCGGTTCGATTTTTCAAAGAAAACCGGGATGAGGCCCGCATCGGCCGCATGCCTAGCGGCGGAGAGCGGGATCGGATTTGCCGGGAGGATGCTGGAAGAGCAGCGGTTCATCCTCGAGAGGGGACGGGCTGTACCTCCCCCGCAGCCGGATCGGGCAGAAGAGCATCGATCAGGAGTAGCAGTACGGCTTACGGCAATGAAGGATGGGAATGAGGTGGCCGGACTCGAACCGCATAGCAGACAACTCAGCGCATCGATCTTTTTGGTTTCACGGCATCTCAGCACTACTGCTGCATGTATGACGCGATTCCTGATAACCGCATACTCTGCTTTACTCCGCCATTGCCCCTACCAGGGGTGTGCCACCAAAAAATAATTGGAGTCTGTGAGGATATCAATCTATCGGCAGATTCACGCATGCGTGCTGCCGTCCCTCATGCTTGCCGGCTTGCTGATCGGTACCGAGGCGCCGCGGGTCAGGTTGTCGGCAGCGATCCACTGCGGCATCCCCCTGTCGGTCGTGGCAACCGCACGGACAAGGATCCCGGTATTTGCGTTCTCTATGTGGTTCTGCCGCAGGACGATCATGGGGCCGAGGACGCCGTAGACCTTGATCCCCACGACGTCGGCCTGCCGCAGGTTGTTCACCCGCACGATATTGCTCTCGGCGATCAGGCTCCGGCAGTTGCCGGTAAAGATGCCGTGGGCGGGGTCGGGGCAGAGCGGTGTTGCCGTGATCTCCACCGTATTGCCCGATATAATCGCCCTGTCGATGAAGTCGTGGTCGTTGCGCGGCGCATTTGCGTGGCTCACCCCCAGGTGGATGCCCTGGGTCGCCCCCCGGATTGTGTTGTAGAGGATCCGGACGTCGGGCTGCGAAGAGCCTGCGATCAGGATACCCCGGGCGGCGGACGGCGGGGCGCTCACCGCTTTATCCAGCCAGCCGGCCAGCGAGGGGAACTTCCGCCTGAGATCCTCCTCCCGGAGGACGCGGTCCACGTGTGAGAACACGAACGTCTTCGCATCCCCCGGCCGGTCGAATGCAGGAGCGCTCGCTGCTCTCACCAGCGCCTGCAGATCCTTTTCGAGTGCAGGGGCGGTTGCGAGCCGGATGGTATGGCTGCCGATGGGGATGGCGATATACTTCCCTGCTTCCCGCACGGGCTGGTCGACGACGAGTCCCTTGAGGAGCCGTCCGACGATCTCCTTCCGGAGCCCCCGGTCCACGCGGATCGCAGCGAGGGGGTCCCTTCTGGGCTCGCCGTGCACCGCGATATCGTTCTGCTCGATCCTAACGCGGCCTGCGTTTGAAACCAGGATGCCAATCTGCCGGTTGGCCGGAGAGAGGTCGCACCCCCGGATCCGGACCGACGCGGTGGCTCGGGCGTTCGCTCCCGGGTCGGGGTTCCATACTCCCAGGCAGGCGATGCCGTCCCGGCGCCCTGCCGCCCCCCGCACCGTCACCCGCTCGACCGTGACGCTGCCGCAGCGGTCGAAGGCGAGCACGCCGTTAAGCGTCTGCTCTCCCCCTGCCGCCCCCTCTGCTCCGGCGCTGACCATGATGTCCTCCACCACGACGCTCTCCCATCCGGAAAACACCAGCGCCGGCCGGGAAGCGGGTGCCGCAATCATCGTTCCCTTTCCGCATCCCGACAGACGGAGGTGGCCGCTGCCGGAAAAGACGATCGTATCGTCAATGCTGTATTCTGCCGCCTGGAGGCAGATCCGGGCGCTCTTTTTCCCCGTCACCCGGGACGGGCAGTTCCTGAGATCCGATGGGAGCACCACCACGGTGCAGCTCCCGTCCCGCCGCCGGCAGATGGCATCGAGAGCCTCCTGGACCGTTGTTGAGTCCTCCATCTCGCAGGCAGTCCCCGAAAAATCGACGTCTTCTGCAGAAATAGCGGTAGCGGGAGGAAACAGCCTCCGGCAGTCCTTCACGACCCCGACCGTCCCGCCCGACACACCGAGGATCGCGAGCGGGCAGTAATGGTGCTCCACCCCGTCGGGAGGCCTGAATGCGGGTTCATCGCCGGCATCGAGCGGCCACTCGATGGCATCGGTGATCGTCCGGGACGGGATCAGCCAGTAATCGCCGGGCGACAGCGCCCCCTGGCGGAAGGCCACCTGGATGCCCTCCTCGAGATCCATCCACTCCTCGCCGCCGGGCAGCGATCCGACATAATCCCAGAGGCGGACTGTCGGGTTCGTGAACGATTCGAGGCGGATGACGGTGTCGCTGCCGGGAGGGCGTATCGTCTCCGGGTCGATGATCAGGTCTTCTCCCTCCAGGCCGATCAATCGGGCGACGACCCCGGCAATGCCCTTCCGCTCCCGGAGTTCGTCGGTGATCTCTATCCATCGTCCCCCTGCAGTCCGGCAATCCCGGAATGCGTCGAGCACGCGGGAGGGCGCGTCTTTCAGCGTGATCCTTCCATCTGGCGATGAGGCCGAGCAGCGGGCGGCAAAGGCGGCGTTATCGCGCGACCATTTGATGAGAGGCAGATGTCCGCCGGAGAACTCCTCGTGCACCTCCACCCGGTAGAGCTGGTTCTCCAGGCGGCGGTACTCCCCCGCAGTGATCTCGCACGGCCCGGCATGTGCCTGGCTGCGGTTGTATCGCGCCTTCATCATCCCCTGTACGGCCTCGCCCTCGATCGGGTCGCTGCATGATGGCTGTCCGCCGGGGGATCGCCTGGCCCGGATCTCCCAGGCCACTTCGGTGCGGGTGGCGGTATCCGGGCCGCCGAGCGCCACTTCCCGGATATTCGGGTCCTCGAGCGCCGAGACATGCCGCTCCCACACATCCAGGTACACGAAGTGGTATCCGGTCTCGAGCGGCCAGGGAAAGGTCAGCAGGCCTCTCTCTGCCAGCGCGTCCCCGGCCGCCGGGACGATCAGATCCGCTTCGTTCTCGCAAAGTATCCCGTCCACGTAGTACCGGCCGCGGGTCACCGCGATCCCGCCGCCCTCCGTCGGCCGGATCGCGAACCCCGCGGGCGCATCCCCCTTCGGCCCCCCGTGGTGGCCGATCAGGTCTCTATCGGCAGAGCGGCGGCGATACCTCTCGATATCCGCCTGCTCGTTCCAGTCCGCATCGAGCTGCACCCTCCCCTGCTGCATGCGGACACCGGAATAGTGCTTCTCCCGCGAAAATGAATTGCGGGTAAAATCTCCATACATGCTGTCAGACCTCCTCACGAAACATAGAATATCCCCGCTTCAAACCCGAATCTGATATACTCATCAATCACCCTCCGAAGGTTCGATTCCCGGTCGGCCTGGAACAGCCTGTTGAACGCACCCATCTCCGAGCCGTTCTGTGCCCCTGTCAGGATATCCGGGCTGCATGCCGCGCTCAGCTGGGCATACCCCGGACGGCCGTAGCGCCGCCGGGTGAACGCAGGCCGGCGTGCGGCCTCCAGGGCTGCGATCTGCTGTTCCGTCCGATCTCCGGCTGTTCTTGCGGCCTCGAGACTCAGGTCGGGCTGACAGCGGTACCGCCGGGGGGTTCGCGACGCTCCCGGGACATAGCTGAAGCGGATGCAGCCCGCCTGCCTCCGCTCCACGGTGACATCAATGAGGAAGATCGAATCCGACGCCTCCAGTTCCGCCACGCAGACCTGACCAAAGACCGTGCAGCGCTCCATCACGGCTTTCGGCCCCTCCCCCGACTCCCATCCGGCGACTGCGGGGTACGACCCGTCCTCCGGAGGCGCATCCAGGATGCTCTCGCTGACGGTGAGGGGGCGTGCATCTGCGGGAATCCGCAGCGGCCCGCAGATGCTCCGGTGTATCGTCACCCCCGGGCGATCGGACGCATCCGATGTCTGGAGGCTGTTTGCGCGCGGATAGCGGGGGCTGCCGTCCTGGTTGAGCGACCACCCGGGCACCAGGGTGGTGTGCGTGATCCGGATATCGGGCGATCCCGCAATCTGCAGCCCGCCCTCCACCAGGAACCCGTCCAGGGAGAAGGAGGATCCCTCCGCTCCCCGGATGACGTTGTTCCCGACAGGCCGCCAGGTCGGCCGGCAGCCCTCGCCCGCCTCGATCGTCACCGCGGTCTCCGGCGGCAGATCGATATCGAAATTCCCTCCGTAGACGCCGTTATCCTCGACCCGGATGACGAGCACGCGCCTGCCTTCGGACTCACCGATATCCAGGCATCGGTCCCTCGCCTCCTGCAGGGTCGTGCACGCCCCGTTCTTTGAGACCCGGATCACGCATGCATCGGGATCGGCTGCACGCTGCCGGGGATACGGTCCGCCCCCCATATCCGCAGAGAAGCCGTAGCAGTACGAGACCTCCACCTGCGCCGGCGACCCGCCGTCGGGGAAGGCAAGCCGTCCTCGCTCCGGGTCGATCGCCACCTTCCCGGGCCCGGGCCGCTCCCACGCACTCAGGTCGGCCACGACGATTGCCGAGGCGGGAACAAGCCTGCCGTCACGGTAGACGGCAAGGGCGCAGCCCTCCCCGTACAGCCGGGAGCGTCCGGGCCACCCGGTATCGGGCCGTGAGTCCGAGCGGGCCATAAACTCCCTGAGATCGTCCTCCAGCGCTCCCGGACGGATTGCGCCTGGCACATGCTCCTCACCGGAGATCCGGGAGATATCCTCCTCCGTGGACGGGAGGGAGAAGAGGGGGAGATCGGTACCGAGCGTGCTGAAGTGGTACAGCCCCCGGGAACCGCGGGCAGGAGCGCGGAGCATCTGGTAGGGCGTCAGCCGCCAGAGGAAGATGCCGATATGGGGGATGTTGAACCTGCCCCTGCCGCTCCCGATCCGGCGCACCTCGGCCGTGTGCGCCAGACGGCTAAACGGCGTCCCCAGGAGATCGAGGGCGTTTCGATCCCGCAGATCCGCCGTGCCGCCGCCGTCGCGTACGTGGGCGAGGTGCTGCGTCCTCGCCAGTGCCTGGAAGAACTCAACGGCATGGGCGGGCCACCGGGTGATGTCGCGGGCCAGCTGCTCCAGCACGGCCGCCGTCCCCTTCCTGCGGCGATAGGCGATGCTGTTGGCGACGTATGCCCGAAGGCTGCTCCCCTCTCCCGGGGTGAGCAGGCCGGCGCCGAGGGCGTCCCCGATGTAGGGCACCGCCCACTCCGCACAGGTCTCGATGAAGAGATCGTCGTACAGCTGATCCAGGTTCTCCTCCAGTGCCCGCACCTCATCCGCAATCACCCCGAGCAGCTGCAAAAGCGGCTCCCCGCGTTCGCCGTCGCGTATGCGGTAGATGGCGGGCAGCAGGGAATAGAGGGTCTCATCATCGAAGTTCATGCGAGCTCACCCCACTCTATCGGCCTCTGATCGATCTGGAGCAGTTCGGCAGGGGACGCGGCGGCGATATCCTCGCCGGAAGAGGGCTGTCTGGCGACGATCACCGCATTTCGCCCCCGCTGCCCGTCCGACCTGAAGAGGAGGCCGATCTCGACTGCAGACACACCGGGGACCGACTGGATCACCCCGGTCACCTCGCTGATCGTCACGGGCTGGCCGAACTCGCGGGCCTCGAACGAGAAGGCCTCCCTGACCGCACGCTCCGCATCGGCCAGGACCTTTGATCGGACGTACGCAGGATCGGTCTTTACGTTCGCGCGTATCTGGAAGAATACCGGACGGAACGACAGCACCCGGACCGGGAGGCGGGGGTCGCCGCGGGTGCACAGCGCGGCCTTCAGCCCCTCGCAGGTGGGTCCGCCCGGAGGCACGCTCTCGCCCCCGGGACCGGCGACGGTGAGGAGGACGGCCCGGGACTGCCCCATCCATCCGTCGACGGCCATGGCTTTTGCGATGCCGGGGAAGGCCCTCGCGTACGACGCAAAGTCCCGGATGGAGACGATCCGGTCCAGGGTGAGGACCGCGAGCGGCGAGTTCTGCCGGATCTCGCCGAGTGTCTCCGCATCGGCGCCTCCCGATGCAGGCAGGGGGTTGGTGACGGACCGGACGCCCGGAGGCCGCCTGGTGAGCAGGGTGAGGCGTTCCGCCTCGAGGTTTCCGGCACGGCCGCTGCCGGACCGGTAGGTGGCGGTGACGTTCTCCCTGCCTGAAGGCAGCCGCGCTCCCCGCTCGCCGTCGCCGAAGGTGACGGTGGTGGTGCCGTCCTCCTCGGTGCGGACAGTGTAGCACCGGTCGCCGGGCCCTGCGTCGATCAGGCTCTCTGCTTCGCGCCAGAGCAGATCGTTGACCCGGATCTCAAGGCTCGATTCCAGACTGCCGGTCTCCCCCGAGGTGACGCAGGTGAGGGGAGCGGCCTTCAGGGAAAACTGCTGGTAGGAGAGCCTCCCGTCGCCGCTCCCGAGGACCTCCTCCCGGGTCTCGCCGTGCGTTGCCGCCGCCACATTTGCGTTGATCGTCACGCTCTCCCGCCTGTACCTGTGGGATAACGCCGTCGAGAAGGAGAGGAGGGTCAGGCCTTCTGCGATCTCGACGGAGGCGATCGTTACCGCTTCGTGCGCAGCAGACATCCTGAGATCGATCGGCGCTCCGGACAGCACGACGACCTGACCTTTCTGCAGCTCCGGATACGCCCCTTCCAGGACGACGGAGTCCCCTTCGACGGGAGTGGTGTCGGCCACCTCCGCAATCTCGAGCTCCTCGCTCTGGGCGGAGATGGCGGTCTCCCGGATTTTAAAGGAGGGGACGGCCCGATCCAGCCTGAGCCGGGAGACCCTCGCGCTGATCAGGTAGTCGCTCCGCGCCACCTCCTCGTTCTGGACGACCGTGCCGAGGACTTCCTCTCCGGTGCGGGTATTTTTGAGAAGGATCCGGCTGCCGGGGAGGATGCCCGGATATGAGGCGTCCAGGTGGATGCAGTCGTGTACCCCAAAGAGGTTCGCGTCGTCGGCGAGCGTTGCATCGTCCCAGTTGCGATGGCCGCCTCTCCGGTCGTCGGGGAGCATATCATACCGGGGGGCGTTGTGGCCGAAGGGTGCGGTATGGCAGCGGAAGACAGAGACCCTGACTGTCTGCGCCAGAACGCGCCCGGCCCGCTGCATCTGCATGTTCTCCTTGAGTCTTTTGAGCGGCCATCCCTGGTGCGCGGCGAATGCAATCAGGTCGGCGGCCTGCCAGCGTTTATCGAGCACAGCGGACTTCACGTGGGCGTCGGTCATGGCCATGGCCTTCGAGATGAAGGCGGCCGGAGCCGCCGCGATCTGCGCCGTCACCGGGCCCGGGGGCGGTGCGGAGGCGAGGTGGACGCGGACGGTGCCGCGTGCTGTGTCCGGGAAGACCTCGGTCACCGTCCTGACCCTCTTCTCCTCCGCGCTCTTTGCAAGGAGGATCCGGTCGCCCGGCTTTACGGTGGCGGCGTTCCCCCGGATAGTGAAGGCCTCCGCGTCCAGGGAGATCTCCTGCGGGAGGTACAGCCGGGGTGAAATCGCGTTCCATTCGGTCCGTGCAGCAATCTCCTCGACCGTCTCGAAGGTCAGGGGCGGCCGCCCGTCGAGCGGGATGCTCTGCACCCTCGTGCCCCTGCCGACCGGCACGGCCGCCAGATCGCTCTCCACCGTGAATGCGAGGTAGGTGGCGGCAGCGGCGCCGGGCCGCAGCCGGTACCCGGTCAGGGCGGCGATGTGGGAGAGCGAGAGCCGTTCGGTGGCCGTCCGGAGGTAGCATTCGTTTGCGATACGCTCCTGGTAAAAGGTCAGGACATCGCCGATCACCGCCCAGGCATCCAGCAGGGCGATGCTGAAGTCGCCGCTCTCCCGCGTCCGGAGGCCGGCGAGCGCCGGCCGTCTCTCTGTCCCGCTGAGTGCGGCCATCATGCTTGCCCTGAAGCGGGCGTGGTCGCCTGTCCGGTAGGAGATCATCCGGAGTCCCGGGCGGTTGTATATCCGTACGGGGGTCGCGCGGCGCATCCCCTCACAGCAGCCGCAGAGATCGGATCTTGCGCTCATCATCCACCTCGCAGTTCCATACGGAATACCCCGTGTTCGGGGAAGTTCGGGTCGTTGTCCAGGCGGGCGCACTCGAACTTCCTGATCGCCAGCCTGCCCGCATCGATCCCCTCGTTGCCGGGCTGCCCGAGCCGCCGGAACGTCGTCACCTCGCAGGCCGAGACGCCCTCGATCTCCCCGGCAGCCCGGTAGATATGACTCAGGTAGACCGGCTGCCCGAGCGAGAAGTTGTCTGGATGGAAGATCCCCCGCCGTCCATCGGGACGCCGGCCGGCGCTGAAGGTGGAGATCAGTTCCCGGGCGACATCCGACCGGTCATACCCGGATTTGACGCATATCCGGACTGCGATCTCCAGAGGCACGTGGCGTGGCCCCCGGATCTCCAGATCCTGCCCCATGAACCGGTACCGGTCCAGGAACGCAAGGAGTTCCTCTTTGAACGGCTCGTCCACCTCCCTGCCGCCGAACCGGTCGACGGTGAGGAAGACCGTATACCAGCTCCCGGTCCACTGCAGCGCGGCCGCGGCCCGCTGGACCGAAGGATGGCGCATCGCGAGGGCTGCATAGTCCTCCGGGGTGACCGCACGCTCCTGGCGGCGGAACATGGACGGTGCGATCTCGCGCACCCGGTCGATGCTCTCCGGTGCGGTGCCGCCGAACGCGGGCAGGGGGTTGTTGACGCCAACGATCGAGGGATCGTGGGCAACCATATGGACGAGCGTCTCGCTGCCGACGTTCCCCTCCGGCCCGTTGCCTGTCCGGTACGCCGCGAAAAACTCCTCCCCTGATGCCGGCCGCATCCCGAAACTGCCGTCCCCGAATCGTATCCAGGCAGATCCGTCCGACTCGGTCTCGATCACATATTCCCTTGCTTCCGGGGCGCTGTTGAGCAGATCGCGGACGGGAGACCAGGAGAAGGCCTGCTCTCTCCCGGACATCCGGCTGGAGAGCCGTACGGCAGGCCGGGCCTCCTCCGGCGACAACTCCCTGACCGCAGCCGCCGGAGGCGGGAGCGAGGAGACCAGGAGGCGTTCCGGGGCGTCCTCGTGAGCATTTTCGAGACGGATCCGGTAGGCCTGCGTGCCGTCTGAGATCGACCACTCGTCCAGCCTCCCCTGTATGGAGAGGCTCTCCGCTGCAAACACGATCCCCCGGTTCATGAACGCCTGGTGCAGATACGGGGGCAGTGCCCTGTCATCAAGGCTCTCTACCTGCCGGGCCAGCAGATCCTCCTCCCCTGCGGCAAACGCCAGTCCGAAGAGCGTCCGCTCGGCATACGGCAGCGCGTGGGTGAGCGGGCCGGCACCGAGCCGCGGCCGGAAGCGTGGCAAAACGGGCTGCTGCGCCGGGCGTGCGCAGGGATTGCCCGTCTCCTGCGGATCTGCGGCAAAGAAGAGTGCCGGTGCGGCCACCGTCCCGAGCGCCTCAGCCCCGGGCAGCGTGCGCCCGGCATCTGCCAGCACGATGTTCCCCAGCGCGATGCTGAGATCCTCGCAGTACTCCTCGCGCTTCCCGTCGGGGGAGACGGATCCCGATATGCAGAAGGCCGCCGGCAGCGCGTCCGCCGCGTCCCACCGGATCAGGGTGACGGGCGCCGGGCCGCCGTCCGCAGAACGGACCGGATCCCCGGTGACCCGGACGTGGGTCAGGCGGACGGCATGCCGGTGCATACGGTCCGCTTCCTCCGGCCGGCCGGTGCGGGGATCCCGGTGCTCTGCAACGATCAACACGTCGCCGGCCATGAGGCCGGAGAGATCGCCCGCTAGCCAGGCCTCGGTCGCGCCTGCTGGCAGGCAGCACCGCCGGTCGCCCCAGGCATAAAAGCGCATCTCATTCTGCGCCCGCGAAAGAACCGCGGAGTGGACCGTCTCGAACACTTCGGGCTTCTGATCCAGAGCTTTCTGGTACTCGCGGGAATCCGGCGCGATCCGCGTCCCCGCTCCGGCGACCCCGGTGAGGATCTGCGTCCCGGGTGCGAGCCGGAGGCGGTCGCCCTCCACGCGGATATGCATCCATGCCCGGGCATTGCAGCCGTCGTGCATCCGGTAGTCGACCAGCCGGGCATGCCTCCGCACCGATACCCTCCGGCGTGCGGTACGGAGGTATGCCTCGGTGGCGATCGCGTCCTGCCGGTAGGAGAGGTGGTCTCCCAGATAGGCAAGGACCTCGACGAGCGCCATGCCGGCATCGGCGGGGTTTTGCTCGGTCCATTCCGGCAGCAGCAGGGCCATTCGATCGAGGATCAGCCTGCGGAAGCTCTCAAAGTCCCTGGCGCAGTAATCGATCTCCGGGGCGCGATCCGGGACGTCCGGACAGACCATCTCCTCCCTGCAGTCGAACGTCCGGGGGCATCCCGCCTTGAAGGAGAACTCAACTGCGGAGAGCACCGGATCAAACCCTTCGGGCGGCTCCGCACTCGATCTCCCCCCCACCAGGCGGAGGGTGTAGGTGGAGAAGTCGCCCGGTGCATCGACCTCGATTATGAGAGTGCTCTCATCCTGTGCGGCGATGCTGCTCACCGGAACCGTCTGTATGCGTGCGCCGCCTTCGATCCGGATCAGCCCGGCAGCTGCCGCTCCCGCGAGGGGCAGGCGATCGAGGATGCCTGCGGGCAGCTCCCGGATGAGGGTGAGGAGGATCGTCCTCTGGCGCTCATTCTCCGGCATGCCGGGCGCATCCACCACTTCGAGCGTCTCGATGCCGTTGTACGTGCTCCCGTGCCGCACCGCGTCGCGCCGGTCCCGGTTGCAGCAGGCATAGACGGCCATCCTACACCTCCCGGGCAAACCGGGCGGATTGACGCTCCTGGCTCCGGCGCACCACGTACTGCACCACGACCACGAGTGCCGCTTCCCGGCACTCCACGCTCACCTCCTCGACCTGGATCAGGTCCGAAAGCCACTTCTGCAGCGCACCCTGGACCATGAACTGCATTGCCGCGGAGGTCTCGTCACCTGCGGGGGCAAAGACAAGGTGCATCAGGCCGCAGCCGAAATCAGGGCGGTTTACCCGCTCTCCGGGCGAGGTGAAGAGCACCTGCTCGATCAGGTCGCGTATGTGTTCGTCCTCTCCTGCCGTTTTGGTCCCGCCCCGGGAGTCGAAGTGCAGGGGGAATTTGACCTGCATTCAAGATCCCCTGACCCGCAGCTGGGTCATAAACACCGAAACACCCGTGCCGTTCGGGACGCATGTCGCCTGGCTGTCCTGGAGGAGCACGGGCTGCCCCCCGGCACGCACCCGGAGCGCAGCCGAGATCCACTGGGCGGTCACGCAGGGCTGCGGACCGGCGGCAGTTGCAAACGGGCAGCCCGCGATTGTATGCGGGTACGGCTGGGTGACGACCGGCTGCCCCGCGACCCGCACCCGGGGATTGCCCGCCGTCGCCTGCGCCTGGCCGCCGTGGAGGCAGAGGACGGTTGCACCGATATGCAGCAGGAATCCCGGCATCACAGCACCTCCAGCGCACCGTCGTTCACCGATACCTGGGGGCCGGTGAGCTTGAGGGAGGCGCCCATGCCGTTTGTAATCTCGATACCTGCAACACCGATCTCGATCTTCATGCCGGTCGCCGTCTCGATCGTGATGCTGCCGATTCCCGGGAGGTCGTTGATGGCGACGGTGACCTGCTCGGTCTTGATCACCTTCATGTCCGGGACGGCAGGCATCGCAGGGGCTTCCCCGAGCCCCCAGAAGCAGCCGCTCCAGATCGGGTAGTCCGGATCCCCGTCTTCGAACTCGACCCAGATATTCGCCCCCACCGGGGGGATGGCGAAGATGCCGACCCCCGGCCCGGCGTACGGCACGCAGGGCATCGCCCAGCTCAGCCGTCCCTCGCCGAGGACGCCCGGAACGCTCACCTGCAGTCTCCCCTGGAGATGGGGATCCAGATTGCTCTCCACTTTTCCGCGATATTTTCCGAAATACTCTGTCATGTCCGCACCACCGGAATCGTCGTCCCGAGCCCCTCCCTGGCAAGCAAAAACCGCTGCTTGCAGGAACCGCGGGTGATGGTATGGGTCACCTGGCTCACGTAGTACAGTCCGTCGTGCAGGGCGCCCGCCCCTCGCAGCCCCACGAGCCCCCGCGGCGAAAGCAGGCTGCCGTAGCGCACGGTGTCGACCTCGCCGCTTGCGGTGACGACACGGTCCATGGATCGATCGGTCTCGGCCTGGGCCCGGGCCATCGCCTGCGGGAAGTTCAATCCCTGCTGGCGAAGCCGGGTGGACCGGATATGCCTCCGGTGGATTGCCCAGTCCGGCAGGCTCGCGAGCGGGATTCTCGTGCTTGCAAACGTCTGCACCGGAAACACCTGGTTTGTCGTCCGGTCCTGCACCCGCCCCGACACCATCTCTGCTTCCAGGGCGTTATGCTGGAACGATATGGAGTCGACGTTGGAGTGGGTGCCCATATTCACCGAGAGCGCGGGCTGCGGGATCCCGGCCCGGATCGGAGGCCCCCAGTAGCAGGTGTTGGTAAACGGCGCCGGTCCCGGGGTGATGTAGCAGACGTAGGCGTGGCGGGCCGCAAGTGCCTGCAGGTACCGGAGATCAGTCGTCTGCTGGACGGGAATCCGCTCCGTGGGGAGCGGGGGGTCGATGAAGACCGGCGGGAAGACGGCGGGAATGAGGCCGTACTCCGGGTAGCTGCCGATGATCCGGTAGGCGATCAGCGTCTCGTCCAGGCCCGGATGCTCGACGGACTTCTCCTCCCGGTCGAGCATCAGGCTGATGTCCTCGCCGGTGAGGGTCAGCAGGAGCGATCCCGGCTGCCCTCCCGGCTCGAGATCCTGGCTGGTGATGATGCCGTCCATCGGCGCGTGCGGCATCCCGTTGATGATGATCGTCAGGATGATGCGGTTGAAGACCGAGAAGAGCGGGCTTGCCGCGAGCGCTGCCGCCGCAACGCCCGCAGGTGCGTTCCCCTCCACCCGGAACGCAAGCGAGAATCCCGATCGCCCCTGGTCCCGGTGCGTCACCTCGATCCGCTCCAGGGCATCGATGATCGGCCCGGGCACGGGCGCCGGAATCGTCGGTCCGATCATCAGCTGGACATGTATACCCTGGAGCATCGTTTCACCCTTCAGGCTGCGGGACGGGCACCCGGAGCACCCTTCCGGCCTCGGCGGTCAGTTCGAGCGGGTGCATGGCATCGTTCGCATCGCAGATGCGCCAGAACATCGTCGGGTCTCCGAGCGTCCGGGCTGCGATCAGGTCGAGGCGGTCCCCCTGCTGGACGCGGACCTCGGCCAGGAGGGGGAGATCCCCGCTCCCGGGCAGGAAGCGCCTGGGCATATAGGAGCATTCCCGCCCGTCGCGTGCGGTGAACCGGAGCGGTTTCTGGTGGGCGTACCGGCTTGTATACTCGAACATCATCTGCGCCTTCTAGAGGATCCTGCTCATACCCGCCGCATCAAGGCCGGTGGGAATGCCTATTCTGGCCATGGTCTCCTTGCCGATCTGGTGGGCGATGAAGAGGGCGTGCCCCGGATGCGACGGCATGAGATCGTTGTAGCTCAGCACCCGGAGGCCGAGGGTTACCCTGGCCCGGATCGGGTTGAGATGTACGTCGTGCGCCTCTTCGGTCACCCTGAACTCGGTCACCTGAACGGGGAGGATGCGCATGGGCCCGTAGATGAAGAGGGTGAAGGCAGCCGGCGGGGGCACGACCTCGATGATCCCCATCTCCATGAGGGCAATGTTTGCAAGCACCCTGCTGCTCTGCGGATAGAGGAGCACCTCGAGCGCCGCGAGCTGGGGGTGGATGCCCATGCCGGTCGCGAGGACGTCAGCCTTTTCCAGCTGATCCGTGGCGTCGATCTCCAGCTCGAGGCTGATCGTCTCGACCGGCGCCCCCTTCAACCGGAGGGCCGACGTCCGTTCCCCGCCCTCTCCTCCGGCCGTCTGCGCCTGCAGCGTCCGCGTGAGCGTATCGGGGTTATACTGAAAGACTATCACGCTGGGTGTGGGGCTGGGCAGATCGAAGGACACAAGCGCCCCTTTGAGAAGCCTTGGGGAACCGGGAAATGTCGTCACTACATATAACCCCTTTGTATATCAGTAAAGAAGGTGCATCAGGAATAAAGGTTTTTGGTTGATTGTTTCTGCTTCCTGTGGAATCTTCGCGTCTCTGCATCGTCTGTTGTCAGTCGATGCATGATCCGGTGCTTCTCCGGGCGGGATCTTCACCGGTCTCCCTGCAGCCTCCGGCCTCGTGAGCCGCTCCATGCAGGCGGTCGATCCTGCCGGGGGAAGAGGGTGAGCCGATCCTTTATGGACCGGCAGGCAGGCCTCCCGGCAGAGGAACGCCTGCATCACCGTGCACCGGAGAGGCTACTGCTCTTCGTAATAGCCTCCCGATCCGGCCTTTGGTACCGAACTGCGGCTGGCGGGCGAGCTCGGGATGACATTCCCCGCCCCGTCAAGCACCCTGAGTTGACCGGCGTCCAGGCGTCTCTGGCAGCACAGGTCGCAGTCCGATCCGCCGCAGGCGCGCCCCTCTGCATTGTTATGCAGATCCATCTTATTCTCATTGGCAGGCCCGTCGCCATGGCGTTCGTGGCCGGTGGCGATGGTCTCTGCCTGGTCGGCGCCAATTTCAGCCGTCATCGTGCAGTTCCAGTAACAATGCCGCCAGGCGTCTGCGGGCCCGTTATGCAGCCCCGGCAGTCCCGTCGCTCTGGCTCGTACCAGGGCGCGATCGGCAAGCCGGCTTGCCTTGTAGGCATCCCAGGGGCCGACTCCCAGGACAGCGCTCCACATCTCGCCCAGACCGGCGCGGGCGATCTGCAGCCCGGAGGGCGTCACCCTGGGGGGCTCCACCCGCCCGTGCAGCACCTGTCTGGCTGCGGCGATGGCCTCACGTTCGTACAGGTCTCCTTCCTGGCCGCCACTGCCGGCGCTCTGCTGCATCGCGTGGGTCAACTCATGGGCGAGTAGTTGTCGCCCTTCGCCTGTTTCCGGGGCGTACTGCCCGGTCCCGAAGACCAGGTCCCGTCCCACCGTGTACGCCTTCGCATTCACCGCTCGCGCCGACTCCGCGGCTTTTGCGCCAGTATGCACCCGCACCCGGGCAAAATCGTGGTTGAATCCCGATTCCATGAACTCCCGCGTCCTCCGGTCCAGCGGCTGCCCGGGCGAGCGCAGCACCTCGTGCACGATCGGCGGGATATGGCCGGCATCGCGGCGCTGCAGGATGCCGGCCCGGGAGGGCGTGATAGAGGATGCCGCCGCCGCAGCCTGGTGGTGTTTCATGGTCATTGAGAACCTCAGCGTGCGTACCTGCTGTTGATCATCCTGCGCAGTCCTCGCTCGCCGCCCAGCCGGAACGTGGGATCTTGCTCGTAGAGGAACCGGAAGATGCGTTCCCGTGCACGCTGCTCGACCTGCTGGTTTAACAGCGCCGTGCGCTTCTGGAGTTCGGGTCCCCAGCTGTCAATAGGCTGGTAGAGTAGGACTTCCGGTGCCATGCGGCGATACTGGTCGCGAAACTCCGTGCGCCGCAGAAACTCAATCTCCATCTGAATGGCCCGCCGAACGCTCTGTTCGGACGGCGTCAGCTCGCGGCGAATGGCGCGGCGCAGGTGCTCGAAGGCGGTGCAGCTGATCCCGAAACACGTCCGCTCTTCTCTGGGCCGTCTGTCTTCCGGTGCCGCACTGATGGTTGCTTGCGGGCGCTGCCGCCGGGGCGCCGGCAATGGCGTGGGGGCAGGCTTCGGGGTGGGCGCCGGTGGCGGTGCCATGCGGTGGGCGACGACGCTGCGGCGGTCCGCACGCGCGCCGGGCGTTGCACCGTGCTTGAAGATGCCGGCGATCCGGGCCGGAAAGACACTCGCGTTCTCCAGCACGCTTCTCGCTCTGAGCGCCCGCAGGCAGGAGAGATGTTCGTTGAAATCGGCCGGCCCGTCTTCGCTTGCAAACCCGTGAATCGTCACGGAGTCGCCGGGCTGAAGCCGACCGGCAAAACTGCGCAGCCGTGCTTCTTCGCCGGCGAGAAAATCGTCGCAGTTCACGGCGAACCGGAAGAGCTCCTCGCTGCTTGTACCGACGTCGGTGATGTCGCCGCACATGCCCTCACAGCCCGCGACGGGGCGCATGCCGGATGGCCTGTAGCATGCCCGCTGGAGCGGCGCCGGGGCATTGCCGCACCGCCCGGCACTGGAGCGGCCATCGGCCGACCCCGACGCGATCTGATCGGCCTCGTGCTCGTACCGGCTCTCGCACGGCTCTATCCTGAGGTCTCCTGGCGTGCGTACGCCGCCCTGCTGCACCACGTGAGCCAGTTCGTGCATCAGCAGCGCTCTTCCTTCCGCCATATCCGGCGCAAATCGGCCGGCGTCAAAGACGATGTCGCGGCCGACCGTATACGCCAGCGCGTTGACCGCCCGCGCCGATTCCGCCGCCTTTGCATCCGCGTGCACCCGCACCCGGGAAAAGTCGTGGCCGAACCGGGGCTCCATATCGGCGCGGGTGGCCGGGTCGAGAGGCCGCCCCGTGGAGCGCAGCACTTCATGCACGATCGGCGGCGCCATCTCCTGCGTGGACCTCAGAGCCGAACGCTGCAGGGCCGGCATCTTTTGAGAACAATCGCATATCCGCTGCAGGACTCCGCCGGCCTGTTCTGCCTGAGCAGCAGCCATCTGTCTCATCTCCCTATCCCTCCGTATACTGCCTGTGCGATTCGGGTGCCGAGATTGCAGGGGTCGTTTCCGCCCTCCAGCCGGATCGTCCCCCCGGGCACGCGTGGCCGTGCGCCCCCCGGGGCGAGATCGGCGGAGAGCCCGCCGGCGGCCAGCATCCGCGCCAGCTTGCCCTCCACCGCCGCCTGCAGGAGCGGGCGCTCGCTGTAAGGGATATCGATCCCGTCCAGCACCAGGCGCTCGATATGTACCGTGATCTTCATGCGTCTCCTCCTTTCTTCGCCGCCTCCGTCCACCGGAAGTCGGCCTCGTTGATCGGGCGCTCCATCTTCCGGAACTCGGCCCTTGCCGCCTGAAGCACGAGCGGCATGGTCACCGGGGTGCCTGCCTCTGCCGCAAGGAAGGCGGCGTTGAGGGCGGTGTTGTGGATGCTCCCACCGGTCAGGTTCAGCCGGGCCAGCCGGTCGATCTCCAGCCCCTCGGTCTCTGTCTCGGGTGGAAAGACCCTCTCCCAGATGCGCCTGCGTTCGGGCTGCCCCGGGAAGGGGAAGGCGACGATGAACCTGAGCCTGCGGAGGAAGGCGGGGTCGAGCGATGACTTCATGTTCGTCGCCAGGATCGCAAGCCCCCTATACGCCTCGATCCGCTGCAGCAGGTAGTTGATCTCGATATTCGCATAGCGGTCGTGGCTGTCCTTCACCTCGCTGCGTTTGCCGAAGAGGGCATCGGCTTCGTCGAAGAAGAGGATCGCCCCTCCGTCCTCCGCCGCGTCGAAGAGCCGCCGCAGGTTCTTCTCCGTCTCACCGATATACTTGTTGACCACGGCGGAGAGGTCAATGCGGTACAGATCAAGGCCGAGATCGTTGGCGATCACCTCTGCGGCCATGGTCTTGCCGGTACCGCTCTCCCCTGCAAAGAGTGCGCTGATCCCGAGCCCGCGGTTCATCCGGTGCCGAAATCCCCACTCGTCGTAGACAGTGCTTCGCCGCCTCACCTGGTCGGCGATCCGGCGGAGCAGTGACTGTTGCTCCTCGGGAAGGACGAGATCCTCCCATCGGGCCTTCGGATCGATCCGCCGTGCAAGCTGCTCTATCCCCGGCCGGGTTCTCTCCAGGCATGCCGACCACAGCCCGTCATGGAGGCCGGTATCGCCGTCGTCCGCCCCGTCGAGCACCGGGCCTGCGATCTGCCGGATCGCCTGAAGGTTCAGGTTGAACTGGCCGGCGAGGAGTGCCGGGCTCTCTTTGCCCCTCTCTCCGAGCGCCGCAGCCCACGCAGCCTTCTGTTCGGCCGGTGTCGGTCGCTCGATGTCCAGGATCAGGGTGGTGCGATCGAGATCCGGCCTGACCTCCCGGGTGTCGATCAGGGCAGGGCCTCCGTACAGCAGGAGAAAACGTTCGAGCGTAGCGTTCTGTGCCTCGCCGGCCGTTCCCGGTTCACCCTCCAGGCCGGCGTCGAGGTAGAGTGCTATCGGCACAAGCAGGCTCTCGCGCTGCCAGAGACGGGCCAGCATATCGAGGTCGGCCGCCTGGGAAGGCAGCAATGCAACGGGGATACGGGTGATCCGGATGCCGGCGCTCAATACGGCGTGGTGCGTCACGGCCTGCTTGCTCACCGTATCAGGACCGACGAGCTGGACAAGAGTCGGCCTTCCGGAATCGCCCTCCCCCTGCAGATGCCGTCGAATGCGTTCGGCTGCGGCGAACTGGCTCGGGGAGAGCGCTTCCGGTTCGGCGTATGCCGTATCGAACGGGACGGTGAACGGGATCAGCCGGTTGTCGAGCCTGTTATGCCCCTTGATGAAATGCACAACCCGCTCGTCGGCCTGCAGGGCGCTGGCGGTCAGGGGAAGGGCCGCCTGCTGGTGGCATTCGATCAGGCGGTAGTAGCGCAGCGGGCGTTCCGGCAGGAGCGCATCCCAGGAACGATCCTCAAACAACGCGAGCGCCAGGGCAAACGTCGGGTAGGGCCTTCCGGGGTCGTCCTGCGCCCGGGCGCAGAGCCCGGAAATCCTGGTATCGAGCTCCATGGCGGCGCAGAGCAGGAGCACCTCCTGCTCGAACCGGGAGAGCCCGAACTGCCGGGCAAGGAGGGTCAGCGCCGGAGAAGGAAGCGCCGCTTCGGCGGCGGCCATGGCTTCCGCGGCACGGGCGATTGCTTCGCCCGAAGGGAGGCGCCCTTCGGGCGATCCCCCTGCCTGCGGTTCGTCCGGGCCGCCGGCTGCGAACCGCTGCAGGAGGAGGCGAAGCCAGGCTAATGCCGCGGCGAGGTACTCCTCGTTGTTCTCTTCCCACTCTTCGTATGGACTCATGGCAGGATCGTGATCGTCTGGTCTTCTGCAAACCCGGGCGGCGACTGCGAGAAGTCCACCGGGTTGCTGTCCACGCCGTCCACCCGTACCCGGACGACATACTCCCCGGGCTCGAGGTCGCTTGCACGCACCTGGAGGATCGTGGGCTTCCCTTCATCGGGGGGGGTTGTGACGGCCTGGATCTCCGTCTCGCGATCCCCGAGGAGCACCATGACCCGCTGCCCCTCCCGCACCCGGGGAGCGCACTCCAGGGTGAGGAGGAGGTCGCCGCTGTCCGCCTGAACCGGCGTGATCCCCGATGCGCGGGGGGCGAGGGCAAAGGAGACCTCGTTCGTTGTCCTGGCGGGAAGATCCGGCGCCCGGAGGCGAAGGGCCAGGGTATAGAACCCTGCCGGCCAGCGTTCGAGCGCAAGGGGGTCCGTGCCGGTATCCGGGATCCTCAAGAAGAGGGTACCGGGCTGATTTCCCGGGAGAGGCGCGAGCGTATGCGCTTCCCGAAGAAGGGGCGATCGGATCTCCGCCGTGAGCCCTTCGCCGTCCAGATGCTCTCCCGAAACAACCAGATCGCCACCGAGCTCCACCCCGAACGCGCCGTTTTTGGGGGCAGCTCCCCGGAGGGCGGGCGTGCCGGTGGGCAGGAGGAAGACGCCCCTGCCGTCCCGGCCGAGCTTCAGCACCGGCAGCGGCATCTTCGCAGGCCGGTCGCTCTCTATCAGGACGACGTGTACCTGGTATGCCGCGGAGATGCGGTACTGCGTCTGGAACGCGGTCCAGAGCCGGGAGATCTCGTCCAGAGACAGGGACAGGGGCGTGATGCGCACCCGCTCCGCCTGCTCGTGCAGGTCGGCGCCCGTCACGGCATGCCGGAGCCTGCCCGGGCTCAGGGAGGGGGTGTCGTGCAGGATCCGCATGGCGTGGCCCAGGAGCTGGTGGGCCATCAGATCGTCGTTGTCCCTGCCGTATGCCGTGATCAGGTAATGGAGGTCGAGGGCTAGGGGAGGGTGTCCCCCCTCTCCCGGCAGGGCCATGTTCCGCCATGCGGCGTTGATCCCTGTCTGGTAGAGGAAGATATTCACCTGGTTTGCACTGTTGCTGCCCCGTGCCTTGTCCGGCGGCTGGACCGTGACGATCGTGTCCGCCAGGGACGGATCCGCTGCGACCTCCATCAGGAGGCCCTGCAGGGCGGCGGTCACCGCCGCAATGGAACGGAAATTGCTCATCTTCGCATCTCTCCATCGCGTCTCTTCAGGTACTCGTCGAGACGGGTGGCCTCGTGTGCGTCCCGCTCCCGCCGCTGGACGGCAGGAGGCTGCACGGCCCGCACCTCGATCCTGCCGATGGTCACCTGGACGGCGGGCGGCTGCTGCGCCATCCCGCCGTCCTCCGGGTATCCGCCAACACTGCCGGAACGCTCCCTCGGACGCACGTTTCTGCCGGGTATGGGCCTCAGTTCCCCGTTCTGCCGCACCTTTGGCCTGTGCCCGGCAGCCCCGGGAACGCGTATCGGATCGGGCTCTGCTGCCCCCGAAGGTCGGCGGAGTGGTTTGCCCGGATCCTGCTCGTATCTCATCGTCTCCAGAGGGATATCCGTTCCCGGTGCGGGGGTATGCGGACGCCCGGGGATCTCCTCCCCCCGGGATGGTGGCGGAACGGGGATGCCGGCCGGCGTCTTCCCATCGGCTGCGGACCGGACGGGAGACTGGGCCGGGGGAGGGATCTCATCCGGCGCAGCCGCCCGGGGAAGCCCCCTGTCCGGGTCGCTCTCTTCAGCGGCAGGCGGCCTGCGAGGCGTGCTGCCGATCTCCTCCGGTATATCTGCATTCTCCCCGCCGGGGGCGCGATCTCTGGCCGGTCCGGGTGGTCTCCCCGCAGGGTGCATCTCTTCGGCTCGCTTCCCCGTGCGGGTGTTTATCTCTTCTCTTCCCCGTGCGGGTGTCCGGGCGACGGCGGCGGGAGGGTGGTGTCTGGGCGGCGCGGGCCGCTGTACCGCCGTCTCGGGAGCGGAGGAGGTCTCCTGGGGGTCTTCTCCGCCTCCTCTCTTTATCCGCGGCCTCTCACCGGTATGCGGCAGCATGCCGGGGGGCATCTCCTCCTCGGCTTCGCCCCGGTGCACTTCACGCGCCGCGGGTTCAAAAAACGAAGGCAGGCGCGGGTAGACCGCCCCTGCCCTGCCGGAATGCCGGGCAATCAGTGCATGAATAAATCCGCTCATCAGTCGACCAGCTCCAGGTATCTCTCCCGCCTCCAGGCGCTCATGGCCAGTATCTCGGTTTCGGACCACCCGTACGCAGAGGCAAGGATGTGCACTTCATGCAGGGTACGCCTCGCAAGGGACGCCACCTCCGCCCAGAGATACGAGACGATATCGAAGGCCGCCTGCCATTCGTAGGTGCACGAGCAACACGTCAGAACGAGCGTGATATCCGCCTGCGGGTCTGCCTCCCTCATCTCCTCGCCGACGGCGTCGACGATGCCCGGAGGCAGGTGCGAGACGGCAACCGGCTCCCCGGCAAGACAGGACCGCACCACGCATCGATGAAGGAGCGAAGCCTCGGGGTCCTGGGCATCGAAAACCGCCAGGAGATCGCCGGCTGTCGGCAGACGGAACTCTACCGTATACCCGTCCCGGATCAGCGAGAGCCTGCCGTCCGCGGGTGGCGCTGCCTCGATCCGCACGTCCCCGGCTAGAAACGCGAGCTCCAGCTCTTCGCCGCATGCGGGGCAGGCCGTACGGGCGGCAAATCCCGGGCCGAAGATCGCTTCACGGAGGTCAAGGAGCAGCCGGTCCCGCTCGCCGATGCTCATGCACGCCAGATCGCCCGGGCTGGTATGGGGATATGCTGCGGCAAGAAGCGCAAGCGCACGTTCGGCAGGCGGCCGATTCTGCCCCCGCTCCCATACCCCGAGCACATCTGCTGCGGTAAGGCCCTGCATAACCTCTAGCCGGGCGGTTCGGTGAAGGTGGGCTCGGTCGGTTCGGTCACCGCATAATCGCGCTCCCAGCCCTCGTTCTCCAGTTTCAACGTCTGGATTGCGACTGCATTGGCATTGGCGTCCAGGTCGGGAATGGCCTGGTACTCCGAGACCCAGCACCGGTATACTTTATACGCGATCGCAAGCTGCCCTGCCTCGTTGTATATCTCGATGATGATATCCTTGCGGAAATCCTTCAGCGAGACCTCGGAGCCGAGGCCGGAGCCGTAGTTCCAGACCTTGTTTGCCCATTGCTCAAACTCGACGTCATGGGTGACGCCCCGTTCAAGGGTGATCGGCTCATACTTCGTCCGGCCCGGCGATTTTCTCGAGGAGGAGGGATCTCCCCCTTCCCGGTGCTCCACCACCTCGGTGGTCCGCTTGAGCGCACCGATCTTCGATACTCCCGCAACGTACCGGCCGTCCCATTTCACGCGAAACTTGAAGTTCTTATAGGGATCGAACCTCTGCGGATTGACGCTGAAATTGACCATACTGACTCGCCTCCTATGTCTGTATCTGTCCTGCCATCTGCTGGATCTTGATGATCACGAACTCTGCGGGCTTGAGCGGTGCGAAACCGACGACGATGTTGACGATCCCCCGGTTGATATCGGTCTGCGTCGTGGTCTCCCGGTCGCACTTGACAAAGTACGCATCGCCCGGCTTGCTCCCCGCAAACGCCCCCTGCCTGAAGAGGCTGTGCATGAATGCCCCCGCGTTCAGGCGTATCTGCGCCCAGAGCGGTTCGTCGTTCGGCTCAAAGACCACCCACTGCATCCCCCGGAACAGGCTTTCTTCGATGAAGAGTGCCGTCCTGCGGACCGGGATGTATTTATACTCGTCGGCGAACCGGTCGCCCCCCCGCAGCGTCCGTGCACCCCAGACAACCCGTCCCTGGTTGCTGAACGAGCGCAGGCAGTTGATCCCGAGCGGATTGAGCATGCCGATCTCCGGGTCCGACACACTCACCTCCAGGCCCTGCGCACCCTGCAGTGTTGCGTCGAGGCCTGCCGGAGCCTTCCAGACGCCCCTGGCGGTATCCGTCCGGGCGAAGATGCCGGCAATCATGCCGCAGGGTGCGAAGGTATCGAGCTGTCCGTCCCGGTTCGGGTCCGCCTGGATCACCCGGGGGAAGAAGAGAGCGGCGTTCCGTGCCGCTTTCCCGGAGAGTCCCAGGGTGGTAAGGCCGTCCCGGGCATTTTCCGCTGCTTTCTCCCTCGGTTTGCTCCAGGCGGCCTTCGGATCGACGATCAGCATCGCCCGGCGCATCGCGCAGTACCGCATGGCGGCCTGGTAGACCGTATCCGGGGTGTCTCCATCGCGTTTGTCCGGGGGGATACAGAGCAGGTTGAAGAGATCGGCTTTTTCGAGGGCATAAATGCCCTTCTTATTGGCTTCGTGGCCTGTATAATCGGAAGCAGACAGATCATTGCTGTCCCTGCCGCTGTCGGCAGTGGCCCCGGTCATCGCGACCTTCTTCCCGGTGCTTGTCATAGCCGTGGGAAAGGTCGTGGACTCCGCTGATTGCGCGGGGCGGCTTTCCGGGAGGTCATCGGCATCTACCTTTACCAGAGCGGATTCCGCCTCCAGCACACGATCGACGCGGCGCGGTGAGGGAGACGCACTCTCCCAGACCAGGTTCTTGAACTGCTCAATCCTGCTGATCTCCTTGTTGACGATCTCTGCCACGGTCAGATTGAAGAGGCCGGTCGGATCGGATACGTTGAACCGCTCCGCCACGTCCGCATCGATTCCCTCGTAGTCTATCGCCGCATACAGGTTGTTGCCCCAGGCACCGCTGTCGGCCGCCTTCAGGTTCAGGCCGCCGACGGCAATGGATGCTTCCGCGCTCCCGTTCACCATCCGGACCACAAGCGCCTGGCTGCCGCCGTTTAGGTAGAAATCCCGGATCGCGTAGGTCATCGGGAAATCGATATGAAGGCCGCCGAACCGGCGTTCGAAATCGGCATAGCTGAAGACGGGGATCGGGTCATTCTCGGGCCCGCGTGGCGTCCGCCCGACGAACGCGGTGATCGATGTGGCGACCCCGGTGACGGTTCGGACCCCGCTCGGGATCTCTTCGATGTACACTCCGGGATATGTTGGTGTGATCGGCATCAATTTTCTCCTTTCTTTTTAGTAGTTCAGACCTCGAATATGCAGGGGTCTTCCTGAATCGCCATCCTGGCGGCAGATATCGGGACGGCCGCGGCGCTGTCCACGGCATCGGATCAAAAAGAGCATGGCAGGTGCCTGATCGAACAGCACAACGCCTCCGGAGCTCGATAGTACATGCGGTGACCCGGGTAAGACCGGTTCATCTCCTCTGCCATCGGTTGTGCATGTACGATGCCCCCCGTCCATGTCCGCGGCGGTAAGGAGTGGTTGGGTTAAACCCGCGTCTTCTGGCTGTACAATCAACGCAATGTCCGTTTCCCCTGTGTTAATCAATACTGCGATTATACCGCAGGCGTCCACACTCCAATCTCCGGCAGATGAAATCGCCGGACAACCCCGGAACCCTGTCGTTGAATGCCCGATCGGTCTGTTTCGGCGTGGATCCCTACACACATCACTATACAGTGCCCTTAAAAAAACCTTTTGGTTATCAGAAATACCGCTGATATCCTGAATTACTCTTTGCACAAAAATTTCTCCGCACCCTCTCTCCGGGCGCCCGTTCAGGAGGCAGTCATGCCGGAAGGGATCAGAGTCCCTGACCGGGCCGATGTGAACCCCCGGTGCGACCTCTGCCCGGGAGGTGGCGGATCAACCGGGGAAAATGCCGCGATCTCCTCAAACACGCCGGTGTAACCCGAACAGTGAGAACAGGCGTACCCCCCGGGGGCATCGGTGGACGGATCGTATCCGGCGGATTTGGATGTGCCGGATAGGTGAGATGAATGTGGATAATGGACCCGCCAGAGCAATCCTCCAGAGGGACGGCACGCCATATGCAATCGCGCCGGGAACCCCGCAGGGATCGTCATCCCGGAGCATCCGGAGAGCATCATGAAGGTCTTCAGGCGCTACGGCATTCCCGTTATCGGGATGACGTTGGGGCAGCGGATGGTGCTCGCGGGCATCAGGGAAGAGGACGTCGAGAGCATCTGGACGGAACCCGGGATGACCGTGGGCCAGGCGGCCGCACCCTGCGTCCACTACGTCCGGGCATGCTCCGGGACGGTGACCGCAGACATGGCACGCAGGACTTGCCGGGCCTCGGGCTCGGGGTCGAGGAACTGTACCCGGGCATGAACCTGCCGGCAGAGGCCAAGATGGAGATCCCGGGATGCTCCCGCTGCTGTGGCGAGCGCTACCTCAGGGATATCGGGGTCGTCGGGAGCGCGAAAGGCTGGACGGTCCTCTTCGGGGGCGACTCCGGCGGATGCCCCCGGATCGGCGATACCGCCGCCAGAGATATCATAAAACGCCCATGAAGCCCGCGAGCGGGCTCCAGGTTCAACTGATAAAACACACATGAGGAGCTGCATCAGGCTTAACACACGAAAACGACAGGTTGTAAGGTTCCAGCCCGGTATCGGCTACGAGGAGAGTACCTCGGGTATCGGGAGGTTTTTCATGGAAAAATTCTAGAGCCTCCATCGATACCCGGGCCCGGTTTTCTCTGACTGTCCCGGTGGAGTGGACCGGGGAGGGGGAGACCCCCTCCCCTGCGAGGATAGCCGGTGAGATGCCGTATCCGGGACGCAAAGAATAGGGCGGCAGGAACCTTCCATTTTAGAAATCGGCTTTATCTTCATGTGAAAGAGCAGGTCCTCTATCCGGGCCGCCGCCTCCTCGAGCACCATCAGGATAACGCTCAGACCGGGCTCGATGCCATCAGAAAGGACGTCCTGGCCTTCGTCCCCGGTATCCCGCTTGATGCAGCCCGCTCCGGGCAGAGATCCTTCCGCGAGCCTCCTTGTCTCCCGGGGGCAGGATTAAGTGGGGGCATGCCATACTTCCGGACGGTGCAGTATGCTGCGGATAAAACGGATTTACGACGAACCTTCCGGGGACGATGGCCTCCGGATCCTCGTCGACCGGCTCTGGCCGAGAGGCGTCTCGAAGGAGAAGGCGAAGATCGACCGGTGGGAGAAGGAGATCGCGCCGAGCCACGAGCTGCGGCGCTGGTTCGGGCACGATCCGGCGAAGTGGGAGGAGTTTCTGCGGCGGTACCGGGCCGAACTCAGGGACAGGGAAGACCTGCTCGACCGCCTCCGTCAGGAGGAGAGCGAAGGGACCGTCACGCTCCTCTACGCCGCCCGGGATGGAGAGCACAGCAACGCCGCGGCGCTGGTGCGGTTTATCAGAGGGGATTAGGCTGCACGCCGGCGGTCATCGACCCTTTCATCCGTCTTTTGGGCGATGGACGGGATGGGAGGTCAGGTCGGGATATGGACGAGGGCATTTCTCCGCCGCACCGGGAGAAACCCTCCGGCGGCAACCGTAGCAGGCAGCGCTCTTTTGCAGGGTTTTTGCATGAAACCACATGATGCCGCGGGGGCGCAGGCACCAGAACGAAGGTGGGTGATGCTGCTCACCACCCGTTTTCATGTAAAACCGCGTATGAAGCCCCCCGGGGAGGGGCTGCAGGCTCAATCGATTAAAATTCCTGACGCTGCACCGATACGCACTGTCCTGTTTTCGCAGACTATACCGGGACAGTGGACCGAGGGGGACATCCCAACGAGGGGTGGGACCGAGGAGGGGGTCTCCCCCTCCCCGTCCGCCCCTCCCCCGGATGAAGTGTCGGTGGGAAGCCGTGTACGGGGTCAACTGATTTGAGCGGCGAGAGGCTTCCATTTACAGATGCCGGCTTAATTTTCCTGTGAAACTGCTCATGAAGCCCCCCGGATTGGGCATAGGCGCACCGGATAAAAATTCTTGAGCTGATATCGATACCCCGGAGCATCGCGGATTCTGTAGTTCCTGGATCTCGCGGGCCACCGGAACGTAACTATCGAGAAAACGGCTCCAAAATATCGGCACAGAACTCAGGGATCTTCATGGCTGTGCTTGTGCCGCTCGGCAACACACTGTTCATATGGCGCCGCGGACATCTCCGCTGCGTTCATATCAGTTTTAAATACCTATTAGATCCTACAGGTATTCACCGTTGATTTATATGCACCTTATAGAACAACCGGGGGGATCGGCCCGCGTCGAGCTGCAAAAGAGCCCGACCGGGATTCAGGGCCTGGATGAGATCACGCTCGGCGGCCTGCCGAGAGGGCGCACGACGCTTGTGGTCGGCAAGGCGGGATCCGGCAAGACCCTGCTCGGGATGGAGTTTTTAGTCCGCGGCGCGCTGGAGTTCGGGGAACCCGGCGTCTTCTTCTCGTTTGAGGAGACGGCCGGGGATCTCACCCAGAATGTCGCATCCCTCGGCTATGACCTGAACGATCTCCGGGAGAGAAACCTGCTCTCGATCGATCATGTGGAGGTATCCCGGAGCGATATCGTCGAGACGGGGGAGTACGATCTCGAGGCGCTCTTCATCCGGCTCGGCTACGCCATCGACTCCGTCGGCGCACAAAGGGTCGTCCTGGATACCATCGAGTCGCTCTTCTCCGGCTTTGCGGATACCGCCATCCTCCGCGCCGAACTCCGGCGGCTCTTCTTCTGGCTGAAGGAGAGAGGCGTCACCGCCGTCGTCACCGGGGAGAGCGGTGAGGCGACCATGACCCGCCATGGCCTGGAGGAGTACATCTCCGACTGCGTGATCCTCCTGGATCACCGGGTCGACGAGCAGATCTCCACCCGCCGCCTCCGGGTGGTGAAGTACCGCGGGTCGGTCCATGGCACCAACGAATATCCCTTCTTAATCGACGAGAACGGGATCTCCGTGCTGCCGATCACCTCCGCCGGGCTGACGCATACCGTCAGCCGGGACCGCATCTCAAGCGGCGTCGATCGCCTCGACGCCATGCTTGAAGGAGAGGGGTTCTACCGCGGCAGCACGATCATGATTGCCGGGACGCCCGGCACCGGCAAGACCAGTTTCGGGGCGAGTTTCGGGGACGCTGCCTGCCTCCGGGGCGAGAAATGCCTCTACTTCGCCTTTGAGGAGTCGCCGGACCAGATCGTCCGGAACATGCAGTCCATCGGGATCGATCTGGCGCCCCATATCACCGCCGGCCTGCTTGAGATTCACGCCTCCCGGCCGACCATGTACGGCCTGGAGATGCACCTTGTCCTGATGCTCAAGCAGATCCAGGAGCGGCAGCCCGATGTGGTGGTGATCGATCCCCTGACCGATCTTATCTCAATCGGTACGTCCAGAGACGTCAAGGTCATGCTCACGCGGCTCGTTGACTTCCTGAAGACGGACGGGATCACCGTGCTCTTCACCTACCTTGCCCACACGCGGGAGGCGGTAGCCCCCTCGGACTTTGTCGTCTCCTCGCTCATCGATACCCTGATCCAGCTGCAGGATATCGAGTCTGCCGGCGAACGCAACCGCGGGCTGTACGTGCTGAAATCGCGGGGCATGGGGCATTCCAACCAGATCCGCGAGTACCGGATCACCGATGGCGGCATCGAACTCGCCAACATCTACGCCGGGCCCGCCGGGATGTTCTTTGGCACCTCCCGGTTCGTGCAGGAGGCGAAGGAGGAGGCAGAGCGCGAAGCGCGGGAGGAGGAGATCGCATACCAGCAGCGCGAGCTCGAGCGGAAGCGGAGCGTCATGGAGGCCCGGATCGCCGCCCTGCGCAACGAGTTCGCCTCGCACGAGGAGCAAGTCCGGAGGCTGATCAAGGCGGAGGGCGCCCGGCAGGATGCGGTGAAAGCAGACACCCGGGCAATCCGGAAACTGCGAAAGGCCGATGAACCCGGGGAGAGCATGATCCGATCAACCGGAAGTACCGGGGAGGAGCAATGACCGATACGGAGGAGACCGCCCTGGAGGAGAACGGCGATGTCTGGATCCTGCGGCTCTACGTCGCCGGGCAGACCCCGAAATCGCTCGCGGCGTTCGCCAACTTAAAGCAGCTCTGCGAGGAGCACCTTGCCGGGAAGTACCGGATCGAGGTGATCGATCTCCTGGAGCACCCGCAGCTCGCCAAAGGCGATCAGATCTTTGCCGTCCCCACGCTCGTCCGGCGGCTTCCGCCGCCGCTGCGCAAGATCATCGGCGACCTCTCGAACACGGAGAAGGTCCTCGTCGGCCTGGATATACGGCCGGGGGGCTGAGCGCATGGCTGATGAGAGAGAGCAGGAGCGGCGCTCGGCGGCGGAAAAGTTCGAGCAGGCGCTTGAGGGACGGGCGGATACCCGCTACATCCTCCGGCTCTACGTTGCCGGCATGACGCCCCGGTCGCAGCGGGCGATCGAGAATGTCAAGGCGATCTGCGAGACGCATCTTTCCGGGCGCTACGACCTTGAGGTGATCGATGTCTACCAGCAGCCCGAACGGGCGGGGGAAGCCCAGGTCGTGGCCGCGCCGACGCTCATCAAGCAGCTGCCGCTGCCGCTCCAGAGGCTGATCGGGGATATGTCTGATAAGGATCGCGTCCTGGTCGGGCTCGGCATCCAGAAGAAGGAGTAACGCTGCCGGGAGATCCAGCATGCAGGAGTCAGAGCGTCCACCCGATCCGAATGCTCCGCGGCTGCCACACGAGGAGGATCTCCTCCGCGTGCTGGAGGAGCTCTACGGAGGATTCGCCGATGCGAAGGAGACGCTTTCGGCGATCCGGAAGGGCGAGGTCGACGCCTTCCTCGTCTCCGCGGAGGACGGGGAGAAGATCTACACCTTAAAGACCGCCGAGCATCCCTACCGCGTGCTGATCGAGCAGATGCGGGAAGGTGCGGCGATTCTGTCTGCCGGCGGCACCATCCTCTACAGCAACGAAAGCTGCGCCCGGCTGCTCGGGATGCCGCTCGAGAAGGTGATGGGGGAGTCGATCCACCGGTTCATTGCTCCTGCCGATGCGGTGCGTTTCCGGAGGATGATGGAGGCGGGGGATCTTTTTGGCAGTGCGGTCGAGAGCACGCTGCAGACGCCCGGAGGACGGCAGGTGCCGGTGCACCTCTCGCTGAAACTGCTGCAGTTGGACGGGGTGCAGATCTACTCCCTGGTCGCAACCGATCTGACAGAGCGGGTACAGGCAGAAGAGACCCTGCGCAGGGCTTATGAAGAGCTCGAGGACCGGGTGGAAGAGCGGACCGCCGAACTGGCTGAGTACAACGACCGGCTCCGGATCGAGATCGATGAGCGCAGGCGGGCCGAAGAGGCGCTTCGCTGCCGCACCGGCGATCTCATCCGGCAGAGCCGGGAGATCGAAGAGGCGCAGCGCATGGCGAACCTCTACCTGGACATCATGACGCATGATATCAGGAACGCCAACAACGTCTCGGGGATATACGCTGATCTTCTCGTCGATCTGCTCGAAGAGAATCTCAGGGAGTATGCGGAGCGGCTCCAGGCCAGCATCAAGAGGAGCACCGAGATCCTCCAGAACGTCGCCACCATACGGCGGATACATGCAGGTTCTCCCGACCTGGTGCCGGTTAATCTTGACGCCGTCATCAGGGAGGAGATCCGGAACTATCCCGGCGCAGCAGTCCGGTACGACCGGACGAACGCCACTGTCCGGGCGGACGGCCTCCTCCCGGTGATCTTCACGAACCTGATCGGCAACGCCGTCAGGCACGCCGGATCCGGCGCCGATATTACCATCCGTGTGGAAGACCGGGACGGCGAGGTGCTCGTTTCGGTCGAGGATACCGGTCCGGGCGTGTCGGATGGGATGAAAGGAAAACTCTTCAACCGGTTCGAGCGCGACGGGAACATTGGCCGCGGAGAAGGCCTCGGCCTCTTCATCGTCCGGACGCTCGTTGAGCGCTACGGCGGCAGGATCTGGGCCGACGACCGCGTGCCCGGCCGCCCGGAGGAAGGGGCGGCGTTCCGGTTCACGCTCCGGAAGGCCTGAACCGGCAGGTAACTTCGAAATATTTCGTAATTACAGACAGGTTTAACGGATCGGCATGCCAATATCCGGTCATGAAACGCATATCACCGACGATTTTTGTCCTGGCAGTGATCCTCGCGCTCGGCTGCATCGTTGCGGGGTGCGCCGATATGCAGGGAGCGATATCAGCGAGATCTGCCGGGGAGGAGACGCTGGATGATCAGTCGGCGGACGCTATCGATAGCGTGGCTGCGGGGAACAACCGGTTCGCCTGCGATCTGTACCGCAATCTGGCCGACGATCCGAAATACGCGGAAACCAACCTCTTCTTCTCGCCCTACAGCATCTCATCGGCTCTTGCGATCACCTACGAGGGCGCCCGCGGCACGACTGCCGACGAGATCCGATCGGTGCTCCACCTGCCGGAGAACGATACCCTGCGGCGGGAAGGGTTCTCCGGGATCAACGCCCGGATGAACAGCGTGGATGCCGCCTGCACCCTCCGGACGGCGAACGCACTCTGGGCGGAGGAGACGTATCAGTTCCTGCCGGAGTATATCGAGACGGCAGAGCGCTATTACGGCGCGAACGCAACAAACATCGACTTCATCAACGCTCCCGAGGAGTCGCGCAGCACCATCAACCGCTGGGTGGAGGAGCGGACCGAAGAGAAGATCCGGGATCTGCTGCCGCCCGGCTCGATCGACCCGGTGACAAGGCTGGTGATCACAAACGCCATATACTTCGAGGGGACGTGGGTGAAGCAGTTCGATGAGAATCTCACACGGGACGATGATTTCCGGGTTGCACCGGAAAGGGCCGTGCGTGTCCCGATGATGCAGCGGACCGGCGAAGATGCCGTCTTTAACTATACGGAGACCGGGACCGTCCAGGTGCTCGGGATGCCGTATGCGCACGAGAGCGGACGGCAACTCTCGATGCTCGTCATCCTTCCGAACGACGAAAACCTGACGGCCGCCGAAGCGGCTCTTGATCCGGAGCAGATCGGGGAGCTCCGGCAGTCGCTGGTCTCGCAGCGCGTGGACGTCTTCTTCCCGAAATTCACGCTCGAGACGGAGTACTCCCTTCCGGAGACGCTTGCGGCGATGGGGATGCCGACGGCGTTTTCCGGGGCGGCCGATCTCTCGGGTATGGACGGCACGAGAGACCTCTTCATCAGCGATGTCATCCACAAGGCGTTTGTCGACGTGGACGAGGAGGGCACCGAGGCCGCGGCCGCGACCGCGGTTGTCGTCCGCCTGGTATCTGCGCCCCAGAACAATGATATTCCCGTCTTCAGGGCGGATCACCCCTTCGTCTTCCTCATTCTCGATGACGATACCGGAAACATCCTCTTCATAGGAAGGGTGGCGAACCCGGCGTGAGGGGTGGCGATCGATCCCCGGGCTACAGCGGGAGTTCGGCCTCCAGGACGGCGAAGAACCGCTCTCTCGCCCTCCGCTCTCGCCAGGGGGTATGGCCGCACGCCTCCAGCGTGATGAACCGGAAGTCGGCGAGCACGCGGGAGAGGGGTGCTGCGACCCCTTCTGCCGGGTGGGGGTCGTAATCGCCGTGGATGGCGACGACGGGGCAGCAGATCCGCTCCCCGAGCGCCAGGAGCTCTCCGCTCCTCCGCAGCCGCTCCGCCTCCCCCCATACCCGGCAGAAGATATCAGGCCGGAGTTCGCAGGCCTCGCCGCCGCCGGGCAGAGGGTCGAGGTGATCGGCACTTGACAGCACCTCCCCGAGCCGTGCGAGCGCCGCAGGAGCCGCTCCTCCGCTATCCCCGAGGGCACGCATCAGGGAGAGGGCTTCCTTGCGTTCGCTATCCTCCAGCCGGGAGAGGCGGGTGTTCTGGACCAGAGGAGCGTACCGCTCCTCAAAAGGCCCGCTCCCGATCAGGACGACCTTTGCCGCAAGCGCTGGATACCGGGCGGCGGCGATGAACGCGAGCCAGGCGCCCCAGGAGTGCCCGACGAGGGTTGCCGGGCAGGCGGCGTGCTCCTCAAGCACCCCGGCAAGTTCCTGCACCTGCCCTTCCAGCGTCGCCGCCTGCTGCAGCGGTTCGAGGACGCCCCGCCGAAAAGAGAGCGCCCGGGCGACCGGGGCCATCTCGCCTGCCGCTCCGGGTCCTCCGTGCACGACGGCAACGGCGTACGGGGCGGCGCCGTACCTGCGCAGGGCAGTCATACCAGGTATGTGGCCGGATACCCAATAGTCCTGTGCATCGGTGCGGCGGTCGCACGCTGCCCCATAAAACGGGAGCAGAATGGGACACCTCGATCTGTGCGCTCCCGCCGCAGGCTTCTCTGCCGGATCAACCCGGGGCTTTCCATCTACGATCCCGGCGTAATCCCCGGGCAGACTCGTGCCCTTTTTCTTCTGCCATGCCTACCCTTGAGTTGATCAGGACGATGCCGCATCCGGAGGCAGGGTTTTCTCCCGCTGCCGGTCAGGCATCGTGCGTCGAGGGAGGTTACCTGATATGGATACACGCACATTCTGTGTGAAACTGGTCGGCATTGTGCATGCCGATGAAGGATCGTTCTCGATCGAGCTTGCCGGGCCGTTCCGGCCCGCCCTTCTGGGCCTTGACGGATTCAGCCATATGCTCGTGCTCTGGTGGTGCGACCGGGTTGATACGGAAGAGCGCCGGAGCGAGACTGTCTGCAGAAAGCCGTACACCAAAGGCCCGGAGACGATCGGGATCTTTGCCACCCGGTCGCCGGTCCGGCCAAACCCGATCGCGCTGTCGGCAGTACCGGTGCTCGGTATCGATACGGCCGCGGGCATCATCAGCATTCCGTTCATCGATGCCGGCGACGGGACGCCGGTGCTGGACATCAAGCCCTATCTCCCGGCCACCGAGCGAATACGGGAGGTGAGCGTGCCTGCATGGTCTTCGCACTGGCCGCAGTGGTACGAAGACAACCGGGGGTTTGACTGGGCGGCGGAGTTCACCTCCGAGGAATGAACGCATTCCGGCCTTATGGGGGGGCCGGGTACGGCCGCACCGAAGCGGCGACGGCGGCAAGTTCGTCCTCGGGGAGCGGGCCCTGGAGGCAGAACGACGCGCTCCCGTCGCTCCAGGAGAGCTGGTGCTGCCCGATTCCTTCGACGTATTTCCCCGGTTGGCCGTTGACCGTGACATTCTTCGTAGAGGGCATGCTGAGCGCGAAGGGGTAGGGCGGATCGCCGGCACAGGTCTGGACGAGACGGAGTTCGGAGGTCTCGTTCGTGTAGACGACGTCCCGGCGCGGGCAGGGATCGCCGAATATCCGGACGGCGACGAGCGCGTAGCCGGACGGCAGGTATTCCGGGGCGGCGAGGGCGCAGCCGGGAGGCAGGGCGGCGGCAGCCTCCTTGAGTGTGGGGACCTCTAGCGGCGGCGCCGTGTACATGCAGGGAGGGGGATCCTTTACATACTGCCACGTCCGGCTGACGATGGTCTCGTTCTCGACATCCACATACACCCGGTAGCGGGAGGGGATATCGGTCGGCCGGAGGACGACGACCGTGCAGGTGCCCGCAACGGTGCCTTCGGGCCCCGTGCTCTCAAGATACCCCTCGGTCACCTCGACGATCTCGTACTCCCCCTCCTCGATCGGAATATTCCGCCGGACTTCCGGGTCTGCGAGTGCGATGGCAATCGCCTGTTCGGTCTCGTTTGCCGGCATCTCGTCACCCGCCGGGAGATCGACGCACCCTGCCGCCAGGAGAAGCAGCAGGCAGAGCCCCGCAGCGCCGGCAGGCATCCCGGGCCTCGTGCGGCAGCGGCCGGTCATCGACACTCCTCCCGGCGGTATCCGGGGATTGGGTCTGCCCTGCAGAAGAGCGCCCCGGCACTGGCTGCACCTGCATTCTGCTTCATACGCCTTCAGGGTTAGATCCAGGCCGACAGGATAAAGGGTTTTTGGTGCGATCTCCCTTTGCGCGTGCTTTTGCAGATGGTTGTCATGGCAATGCCTTATGGCGTAATGCCGGGGTCGGGACAGAGAAAAGCCCGGGAAGCTCGTGCTGCGCCTAATGTATCCGGTCACACAGCCCTCCCGGCATCGAAAGGAATAAGTATGTGTAAAAATAATTAAACACGTGTTGACATTATATTTCAACACTATCCCCGAACTGGCACGGGTGCTCGGCATGCTGGGGAACGAACAGCGTCTCGCCATCCTCAGGTCGATCTCGAGCGAAGAGAAGTACGCCCGCGAGATAGCAGAGGAGCTCGGCATTTCACGCCCGCTGGTGAACATCTACCTCAAGCAGCTCGAAAAGCTCGGGCTTGTGGAGGCAACCAGCAGGACATCGGAAGAGCCGCCGTACCTCCGGCGGTATTACCGGGCGGTGCCGTTTGAACTCGTGGTGAATCTTGAGATGATCGAAAGATTACGGAGGTCATAGAAAATGAAGGGAAATTTGATGAATAAATTCGTTATTGCGGCGTGGGTCGCCGTTCTTGCACTGTGGGCGATCGTGATTCTCGGTGGACTGTTCATCGAACCCCAGATGCTTGGTCACGGCGTGCAGGGCATTGCCTGGGTGACGATCAATCTGGCAATCTTTACGTTGCTCGTCTATGTCGTTGTCCGGCTGAAAGAATGGATCGAACAGCGCACAGATCATATCGCGGAGCGAAGTTCCGGCACTGCGGATGCAGACGCCGAGCTTGGGGTGCTCCGGAATAAAGTTGATGCGCTTGAGCAGAAGGTCGACCGCATCCTGACAATTCTTGAGGATGTGGCGGAGTGAGGCCGAATGCGCAGGATCTCGCACGTATTGAGTGCGCCGCAGTGTTATACTGGCGGACGGAAGTAGCAGGGAGCGGACGCCCCGGGGGAGTGCCGGGTCATTCTGTCACTCATGGCGGGTCACTGTCGTCAGCCGCCAGGCGAGAAGAACCCCGCACGAGACGCCACCCACGACCAGGACGGCTGCCGCCATCGAGGCGACGGAACTACTCCCCAGCACGAACGCACGGACGAAGAGCAGCGGCAGGAGGACGGCATATAGGATCGCGATGCGCACCGGATTGGCCCCGGCAGCACCGCCGTCGAAGAGGAGATGCCCGAGTGCCAGCGTGGCGCCGGCGAGGACGAGGATCCAGAGGGGCCTGAGTACCGGGTAGGATGCAGACGCGAAGATGTAGACGAGTGAAAAGATCACCACCGTCAGGATGTCGACCGCTGTTCTTGCTGCGCTCCGGGCGGGCACGACGCGGCTTTCACCATGTGTGGAGCGCGACTTCATCATGTGGCTCACAATCGCCGGGAGATAGGGGCTATAGAGGTGTTCCCTCCTCCGGTACCTGGTCATGAGCGCCACGTAGATGCCGGTGGGGACCATCGCAAGGATGAAAGGCCAGAAACCGGGCACATGCACGTATCCCGCCATATCCGACAGGCCGATCGCCATGAAGGACGCGAACCAGACGGCAATGGAGCGCATCACCTCCTCTTTCAGGATCGAGTCGACAACGAACCACTCTTTTCGCAACGCCCTTCCCCCTTCGCCTGCTGCCGCTGCTGCATCAGGGGGCGCTGAACCCGCGCCTCTCCGGTCAGGCCGCATCCTCTCGTGCGGGCACCAGCCGACCCGTCGCTCAATCCACGATCTGAGGCTCATAAGTGCTCGTGCACCGGGGCGAACGGATGGCATCCGCGTTTGGCGTTTGGGCACCACCCGAGCTTCTTCCTGACATACTCCAGAAAGACTGCCATCAGGACACTCCCAGCATCCCCGCGATGCTCTCGGGATTGTCGGCA
>JAHKLN010000075.1 GCA_020854755.1 Methanomicrobiaceae archaeon
CCCCCCCCTGGCGATTGCCCTCTCGGTCCAGTGTCCCGGGAGAACCAGAGGAGAGAAACCTGACCCGGGGTGTCGGCACAGAACGCAAGGGATGTTCATGGCTGCGCTTGCACTGTTCCCAGCGCATGAGGGTTCATATAAAAATCAAGCAGGTTTCTTAAAAGGGAGGCTCTCGCATCTCAGATCAGTTCGCTCCCATACACGACTTCCCACCATCTATCCTCGCGGGGGGAGGGGCAGACGGGGAGGGGGTCTCTCTCGATTCACTGGAACGGGAAAGACCGGCCTGAACCGGATCCGGGATACCTGCACCCCGGCACGGTCTTCTCCAGCCCGGAGGGGGGAGCCTGTCACGTGCGGGTTTGCCCTGGTATCTGCCCCAAGATCCTCCGGCGGTTATCCTTTTATAAAGCTGGCACATACCTATCCTGCAGAACGCTTATCGATCTGCTGCAGGCGATGAAGTCCGCCTTTGACCGCCATAACGGCTGATGACTTCTGCACAGCCGCGATGATCGCAGGTACGGAAAGAGAACGGACAATCCGCTATATCATGGAACGGCGATGCCGGGACGGGGGATTCTGCTTCTACCGGCTGAACGAGCCGAATGCGGCAGACACCTATTTTGCCCTCGATTCACTGCGGCTGCTTCGCTGCATGCCGCGCGACCCCGCGACCGCTGCATACCTCCACAGCCTGCAGCGGGACGACGGCGGGTATGCCTCTCTGTACATCGGCTATTATGTGATCAAGAGCCTGGAGATCCTTACATCTCCGCCCCGGATCAGGCCGGATGCATGGCTATCCGGGATCATCCCCATTCTGCATGAGAGGAATCGGCCGATCGAATCTACCTCCTGCTTTGAGCGGGCATACCTCTTCTCCGACCTCTGCCGGGCACTCTCAATTCGCCTCGACGAAACCCTCCGGACAGAGCTGGTCCGTGCGATCTTCGCCTGCCGGCATCCGGACGGCGGATTTGGAGATCTGCGGTCGACGATGATCGAGACGTTTCACGCACTCTCAATCCTGTCGTTTCTGGGCCACCCGCTCCCGGTCGATCGCGTGGAAAGGTTTTTTGTGGAGTGCATCACCCGGAGTTCGGGTACCTGAACCTCCCGGGTGCAACGCCCGGGTACCTCGAGCATCTCGCCGCCGGGGTGCAGGCATCCGCACGTGCAGGCCTTCCCGCTCCGCCGCCGCAGGTCTGCAGGGCGTTCATCAGAAAGTGCCGGGCGGCAAACGGGGGGTATGCCCGCTCGATCTACGGCGGTTCGGCGACGCTTGAGAATACCCGGACGGCGCTAGCCGCGCTTGCAGCGCTGGACGGGCATCGGGAATATGCTGGTGACGAACCATGAAACAGGTTGACACGACCATCACGTCCATACATGCCCGGGAGATCCTGGACTCCCGGGGGACACCCACCGTAGAGGTGGATGTCAGGTGTGCATGCGGAGTAACGGCACGCGCCGCATCTCCCTCCGGCGCATCGACCGGTGTGCATGAGGCAGTCGAACTCAGAGATAATGCGGCCGACCGGTACGGGGGGAAGGGAGTCCTGAAAGCCGTCCGGCAGATCAACAACGGGTTGAATGCGCACCTTCTGGGCATGGATGCCCTGCAGCAGCGGGAGATCGACGATGCCATGATCCGGCTGGACGGCACGCCGAACAAGCAGCGCTTCGGCGCAAACGCCATCCTCGCCGTCTCCCTCGCGGTTGCCCGGGCCGCTGCCGCCGCGCAGGATATCCCGCTCTGGCAGTCCCTGGGGAGGGGGCGCGATGCCATCATGCCCGTGCCAATGATGAACATCCTCAACGGCGGCGTCCATGCAAACTGGCAGGGGCCTGACTTTCAGGAGTATATGATCGCACCCTACGGGGCGGCAACCTTTGCCGAGGCGCTCCGCTGGGGGGCAGAGACCTACCAGGCGCTGAAAGCGATCCTGAAGCAGGCAGGATACAGCACCTCCGTCGGCGACGAAGGGGGGTTTGCCCCGGCGGTATCGTCGAACGAAGAGCCGCTGCGCCTGATCGCAGAGGCGATCGAGCGCGCCGGATACGCCCCCGGAAAGGAGATCGGGATCGCGCTCGACCCGGCATCGAGCGGGTTCTACGAGGACGGCAGCTACGTCCTCCGAACCGAAAAGGTGACCCTGTCAGCGGAAGAGATGGTCGAGCGCTACAGGACGCTTGCCGACGCCTACCCGATCGTCGTAATCGAAGACGGGCTCGCCGAGGACGACTGGACCGGGTGGCGGCTGCTCACGGAGGCGCTCGGAGACCGCGTCGAACTGGTCGGCGACGATCTCTTTGTCACGAACGTCCGCCGTATCGAGCGGGGCATTGCGGAAGGGGTGGCAAACGCCGTCCTGATCAAGCCGAACCAGATCGGCACGGTCAGCGAGACGATCGATGCGGTACGGCTTGCGCAGCAGCACGGATGGGGGGCGATGGTCTCCCACCGGAGCGGGGAGACGGTGGACACGTTCATCGCCGATTTCACGGTCGCCATGAGAACAGGCCACCTGAAGACCGGCGCTCCCTGCCGGGGAGAGCGGGTGGAGAAGTACAACCAGCTCCTGCGGATCGAGGAGGAACTCGGGGACGCAGCACGGTTTGCGGGACGCGGTGCGTTTGTCAGGTGATGCCTGGCGAAAGCAGCCTCCCTTCCCAGAACTATGCCGGGCTCCAGGCGGAGATCCGGGAATGGAATCTGGCACCGAGGATTACAGAGGGCGCGCCATCCATGCTGTGCTTGCCGGGATAGATATCGCGGCAGAAGAGCTGAAACCGGAGTATATTATGCGGGGATATGGCGATCTGCCCGAACGTGCCGCAGATGACCTGCACGCTTTCACCGGGGAGTTGCTGGCATGGTCAGAGGGCTCGCCCGAGATCTCTCCGGAGATTGACTGGACATCCGCCTGATCCGGCAGTATACAGCACTGCCCAATGTACCGGCGTATCCAGAGAGTCCTCGCTCAATTCCAGAAGTACCGCCGCATCATCGCAGAGATCACGCCAGCTCCGACAAGCGCATAGGTAAGCACCCAGGCATAGCCGACGCCGGCAAGGCCGAATACACCCATGAAGAGATAGCTGAACGCCAGCAGCAGGACAAATATCACGCAGCTGACCAGGATCAGGCTCCTGATGCCGTCCTGCACCTTCTTGATCGAGATATACACCTCTGCTAAGGAGAAGAAGAAACTGGAGACCGCAAAGATACGCAACAGGTGCAGCCCTTCGACATAGTCCTGCCCGATCAGGCCAAGCAGGGTCTCTCCAAAGACGAACAGAACCACCACTGCAGGCAGCAGAAGAGCGTATATACCGAGAAGTGACTTCATCACACTCTTTTTGAGCTGCTCCCCGTTGCATCCCTCGACAAAGAGCGATGTGGTGAAGGCAGTCGGGATCAGGAACAGGATCGTGACGAGGGCATATGCAATGTAGTAGTAGGCGGTCTGTTCTGCGCCCAGAATATTCAGTACAAGCACCGGAAGGATCAGGCCGGGCGCTGTGGCAAACAGCCCTGCGACATAATTTCCGGCGGAATAGTTCACCGACGCCTTGAGGAAACCCCGATCAATCCACGTCAGCCCGACTCCCGACCTGAAGAGAAGAAAAACCGATACGGCGAGGGCTATCACGAAGGACAACCCGAGCGCGCTGAAGATGCCAATCGCTCCGAGGGCAACCAGGGGGACGAGCAACAATAACCGCGACCCGAAAAGGAGGCTCTGGAAGAAGTACAGCTCGGCTCTCCTGAGCGCGACGAATGACGCCCCGATGAAGGCTGTCACGGAGTTGGCAATGAGAAAGAGGATATACAGCAGAGCGATCTCCCTGACGATGGTGAGCTCGGGAGACCAGATCTCAACCGTTGCAATAAAACCGATGCCGAGGAGCAGGCTAAATAAGGTCGTGACGGTGACCGCAGTCCCGAGAACGCTGCTCTTATCCCGGTGCGGGAAGAACCGGATGATTGACTGGTCAAAACCGAGTTTTGAGAGGAGGATGAGCATGCCCATGGAGGATATCAGGGCGGTGGCGATACCGACATCGCTACTCGGATAGAGCCGTGCCGCAAGCATCCAGAAGAAAAAACCGAATCCCGCACTCGAGGCGGACGTCAGCATGATGAAGAACGAATTCTTGTAGAGGGGATCCATCAGGTGCTGCCTGAGCTCCTGAAGGTTCCTCGGGTATCCGAGCTCCATAGGTGCAACAGATAGATGAATGGGGTATATAGAGTTATCTACCACGGGAACGAGCTCAATGACCGGAGAACTCCGGTGAAGACGGAGTTGTAGGGATGGTATCGGGAGGAAGATTCCCTCATGCGGCGCTGCATCTTCAGGGGTATCCAGAACAACTATGAAGCACACCGTGCCGCAGGCTCTCGTGAGGAATACCGATGCATTTGATGCAGGCATCCCGGAGCTGTTTTACCCGGCTGTCCTGTTCCGGTGGACCGGGATAATCAGAGAAAACCCAATCCGGGGTATCGATCATCCACGCAAGAATTCTCATCAGTAGAGCCGGTAGCCCCATCGGGGGCTTCATGGGCTTTCCAGTGAAAATCAAACCGATTCTGCAATGGAGGCCTCTCGCCGCTCAGATCAGTTCGCTCACGTACACGGCTTCCCACCGGCTATCCTCAAGGGGGAGGGGTTTTGGGGAGGGGGAGACCCCCTCC
>JAHKLN010000093.1 GCA_020854755.1 Methanomicrobiaceae archaeon
AGGATGTCCTCGGCATCGGTCACCTCGGCGATGTTGAACCCGACGTCCCAGCCGCCGCGGTACTGGCCAGAGCGCCCGCAGTTGATCGCCTGGCAGTCGATGTACCGGATGTTCTTCACCCGGTTCGGCGATCCCTCGCCGGTATGGACGAAGCCCCACCGGTTGACGTCGATGGCCCTGCAGCCGGTAAACTCCACGTCCTCGATCACCCGGCCGCTTGCATAGATCACGAACGCCCCCATGAAGGTATTGTCGACCTCTGTGACCGTCACGTTCCGGAGCCTCATATGGCTCTGGGTGATGGAGATGTAGCCCGAGCCGGTGACCGTCAGGTCGGAGAGGATCGTATACTGGCTGGCCAGCCTGATGTAGCCTGACCGGAAGTCCAGGACCGTTGCGCTTTCTCCCTGCCCTTTCAGCGTAGAATGCGCTCTGGGGGTGATGGTCCCGGCGCAGTGGTACGTGCCTTCGAGAAGCAGCACCGTTCCTCCTGCAGGAGCTGCACTGATCGCCCGCTGGATCACCAGGTGGTCGTTTGTGCCGGTGCAGACATAATCGGCCTGCGCCTTTGCAGCTGCACTGCTGTCATGTGCCGCGACGACGACGGTCAGGGCATCCACGGTGATATTGCCGTTTTGGACCGGCGGCCCGGCGGGAACCTCGTCCGGTTGGATCGCCACGATGCCGGCACCCGCGATCAGGGCCAGTGCCGCCAGAATCGCAAGCAGGGGCAATATGCGGCGTCCGGAGGTCTGACCGATTCCGGCAAAAGGGGCTGGAGGGAACGATCGCTTCTGATATCTATACCTGCTATCCACAATATCGCCCATTTCAGTCGGTTATATCGTATATATGTTTCCCGGAACGCGGCTGCACCAAAACGCCCCTCTCGATCCGGGGTGCAGGCCCCTCCCCGTGCTGCATTCCCCGCTGTTGTCCCTGATCGCGATTTCCGCGCCTTGTACCGGCAGGGTTTCCGGTCCTGCCCGCGAGGCCGGGATGATGCGGGATCCTGTACCTCTCGATCTCCCTGCCTGCCGTAGAACCCTTTAAATATCACCGGGGCATCCATAGTCTCGATGGAAGACGTACCAGCGGGGGAGGGCCGACAGACGAAGGCGAAATTCGCTCTGGACACAGGCTGGGTCTTTGCAAGCCAGATCGTGACGATGGCCGCCGGTCTGCTCATCAACATCATTCTGGGGCGTTTCCTCGGGGCGTCCGGCCTCGGGCTGTACGTCATGACGCTCACGGTCTTCAGCCTCGCCTCGATGATCGGCGGTATCGGCATTCCGCAGGCGATCGTGAAGTACGTTGCCGAGTTCCGTGACGATCACGGCCGGCTCACCCTCGTTGTCTCAAACTGCATGGTAAACGCAGGCATCCTTGGCGGCGTAACCGGCCTGCTGCTCTTTCTCTTCTCGGATGCGGTCGCAGGCATCTTCGGCATGCCCGATCTGGCCGGGCTGATCCGGATCATCGCCGTGCTGATCCCCATGATGGTACTGAACAACACCCTGCTCGGGCTGCTCAACGGCCTTCAGGAGATGCGGGCATACTCCTTCCGGTCCATGCTCAGGTCCGTCCTGCTGCTCGGCCTCAATCTCGGCTTCGTCCTGGTCGGATGGGGCGTGCGGGGGGCTGTCTTTGCGCTGTTCTGCACGGAAGTCTTCGTCTTCCTGCTGCTGGCGTACATGATGCGGAGGTATCTTGCTATCAGGATACGCGACTATGTCAGCGTCACGCGGGAGGTGGTGACCTTCTCCGGCCAGGTCTTTCTGACAAGCGCCGTCTTCCTGATACTCACCTACACCGATACCCTCCTCGTCGGATACTACCTGGCCGATTACGATGTGGGGCTCTATGCAGTCGCCATCCTCGTTGCGCGGACCGCATTCCTGACCCTTCCCGGCTCCGTCTCGACGGTCACCTACCCCTCCATCTCCAGATACTTCAGTCAGGGAGATACCGGGGCGATCAGCACCCTCATCAGCACGTCGATAAAGTGCTGCCTGGTGCTCCTCTCGCTGCTCGGGATCCTGATCATTACCCTCTCCGAGACCCTGCTCTTCCTCCTCTTCGGCCCGGAGTTTCTGCCCGCCGTCCTGCCCATGACCGTCCTTGTCTTCGGAATGATGTTCTTTGGGCCCGGTATGTCGGTGGGTGCGGCATTCAGCGCCATGAACCAGCCTTCGTACGGCTATAAGGTGAATATCGCCATGACGATCGTCAACATCGCCCTTGACGTCGCACTGATCCCGATACTGGGCGTTGTCGGAGCCGCGATCGGCACCTCGGTATCGTTCTCCCTCTCTGTCGTGGCCGCCTTCTACCTGTACCGGAGGGTCTTTGGGATCAGTATCGACGTCCGGCCGTATGTCCTGACGATACCGGCCGTCACCCTCTTAACCGCCGTTTATTTCGCGACCCGGGGCTGGATCAACGGGTATGTCCTTGCCGCAACGCTTGCCGCGCTCTATGCCGCCTATGCATATCTGATCATCCTGAGCGACGTCGAGAGGGACGGTATCTGGAGCATGGTGAGGCGCATGTGCGCCGCATACACCGTCCGATAGCGGTCGCCGGCAGGATCGCCATCGGACGCCGCCCGCTACTGCTACGGACCGGGCATGAAGGATTGATCCGGTTGGGGCTCGCGCTCCGCCTGCAGGGGTGCGCCCGGGGTGGCACTCTGATGCCTGACGGAATATCTCCGGTTGCCTTCGTCCAGCACCACCCGGAACGCCCTCCCCAGTCCTCGATACAGGCGCTCCAGCCCGGAGAATACCCCGTACCTCTCGAGGGGAATCTCCTCTGCCCCAAAACCCTCTTTAAACCGCGCGAGACCGGGGTTCAGGGTCGAGCACCCGAGATCAAAGAACCTGTACCCGTGCATGCAGGCAGACTCGATCGCATCCTGCAGCAGCAGGTGGTTGGCGCAGTACGCCCGGCAGGCTCTGGGTGATGCGCTCGCCAGGTAGTAGACGTTCGTCCCGTACTCGAGGGTAATGATGCCGCCGATGGCCTCTCCGTCCCTCTCCGCAAGGCGGAGTCTGGCGTGGGGCGAGCCGTGAGCATAGAGGCTCTCAAAGAACCTTCTCGGGTACGGTGTCTCAGACAGATTCCACTCCTGCGATCGCTGCGCATAGAGGGAGTAGAACGTATCGAAATCGCTCTTCCGGTTCGTCGGGACGACCTCGACACGCTCTTTTCCGGCGCGCGCGATGCTCCTGCGGGTGTTCCGGTTGAATCGCTTCCGGACGGCATCGACCCCCTCCTCAAGGGGAATGATGTGCGCCCGGTTCTCCCGCAACTCGATCCTCTGTACGGATGTGTCTTCGAGGAACTTGAACCGGGAGCACGGCGGGAGGAAGAGCATGAGGAGCAGGTTTCTGCCGCCGACGATGGTGGTGATGATCGTCTGCAGGGTTTCCTGCGAGACGCCGGAAGGCGAGAAGACGTTGCCGTACCCCTCCGGCATGGAGTAGTAGGTGATGAGCCCGTACCGCTCCTTCTCCATCATCGGTATCAGGACATCGCTCCCGTCGACCTCGTACAGCCGGGTGGCATTCCGGTAGCCGTACGCCTCCTCCAGAATCCTCGCCCAGGCCGGCGTGTGGAAGAAGTAGGCCTGTTTTGATTCCCGTACAATCGACTCCCAGCGTCCGGGAGAGACCGCATCGATATACTCGGTCCGCATTCACGCTCACCTGCCGGTCCCCTCGTCGTTGCCGTACCTTGATGCCATGCGGCTACCCCCTGATCGCCTGCAGCACCCTGCAGAGCCTTGACGCGACCCGATACTCCCGAAGCCCGACCTGCCGTGCGCCGAAGTCCTCCTTGAACCGGCGCACCCCCTCCAGGCTGCCGCTCGCACCCAGATTGAAGCACGCATACCCGTCTTCGCAGGCCTCCTCGATCGAGACCTTGACCAGCAGGGCGCTCGGGCGGTACTTTGCCGACTCCCGGGATGATGCGCTCGCGAAGCCGAACGCGTTCTGTCCATAATACAGGTTGACCATCCCTCCGATGGCGGTACCGTCTTTCATCGCCAGTTTCAGCCTCACCTGCGGCGGTCCGACTTCCAGCAGGCGCTCGTACAGCGCCATCGGCTGTGGCGGCTCTTTATACCCCCACCGCCGGGACGATTCGGCATAGAGTCCGTAGAATGCCCTGACATCCTCCTGTGTGCGGCCATCGACGACCTCGACGCCGTACCGCTCGGCCTGCCGCACCTGCCTCCTGGCATCCTGCCGGAACCTGTGCTTCCAGATATGCAAAAACCCCTCGTGAAGCGGAAGCAGGTGGGTATACCCCCACTCCCCATTCCCCTCTGCGATCATCAGGCCGCCGGGCATCGGAAGGTCGGCGAAGGGCGGCAGCGAGAGGTGCAGGGTGAGCCGCCTGCCCCCGACGATATCGGAGACGATCTGCCTGATCGCCTCCGCCGGGACATCGGACCGGGACAGGAGGCCGCCGTATCCAAACGGCATCGAAGAGCAGGTGATGAGCCCGTAGCGCTCCTTCTCCACCATCGGTATCAGGACGTCGCTCCCGTCGACCTCGTACAGCCGGGTGGCATTCCGGTAGCCGTACGCCTCCTCCAGCACCCTCGCCCAGGCCGGCGCATGGAAGAAGTAGGCCTGTTTTGATTCCCGTACAACCGACATCCACCGTTCATGGGAGATGTCGTCCAGATATTCATACCGCACCACAGAGATCACCTGATTCCTGCAGGTTCTGCCGGCGTCCCGCTCCCCGGCCAACGCCTGCGATGAACTGGCGCAAGACCGATACAATCCCCTCGATATCGTCGGGCGTGACATCGGCATGGATGGGGATGTTGAGGATGCGTTCTGCCAGATACTCGCTTGTACGCAGTTCGTCTTCGACGGTCTGGAAGAGGTCACGGAAGCGCGGGATCTGATGGATGGGTTTTGGCCACTGGACATTCCCGATCTCAAATCCTTCCTCGTTGCACCGCGAGGCGATCTGCGAGAGCGGATATTCTGTGTTGTTTATGGCGTTGTATTTCAGGAAGGCGGGTTTCTTTCGCGGATCGATCTCCGGCAGGATGAAGCACCCTTCGTCCCTGAGAGCCGAGTAGAAGTATGCTGCATTTCTGTTCCGTATCGCGTTCTCGGCGTCCAGATGCTCGAGCCCGACGGATCCCACGAGCGCCCGCAGCGAGTTCATCAGGAGCGGCTTCGATCCGATCCTCTTGAATGTCGGCCTGATGACACGGGTCTTCGCCCTGTTTACCCTGAACAGGACGCCGAGCAGGATCGGGTTTCTCAGGTAGAAGGGTGGCATGCCGGATCGTGCCGCCTCCCGCCTCAGATGCGGCAGCAGGGTTTCGCGCATGGTGCTCTCCGATGCCCTGCTCCGGATGAGGTCGTCGATGACCGAGACGAGCCCGGGGTCCTTTTTACAGCAGTTCTGGCCGAAGTAGGCAATCAGAGACGTCTGGTAGAGGTCTCTCTCTGTCGCCAGATATTGCACGAGAAGCCCGTAGACATAGTTTTTCTCCGCAGGTATCGGCATCCGCTCGCAGGCACCCGCAACCTCAAAAACCTGCTCTATGAGCTCCGGGTTGTTCACCGCGAGCATCCCGCCTTCCCCGGTGGTGATATGCTTCTCGTAGTTAAAGCTGAAGAATGCCAGATCGCCGAACGTGCCGACGGTCCGCCCTCCATATGTCGCTCCCAGGCACTGGGCGCAGTCCTCGATCAGGTAGCACCCCCGATCCGCAGCGATGGCGGCGATCTCCCCGATATCGGTGGGAATGCCGAAGAGGTGCGTCGCGATGATGGCTTTCGTCCTCTCGGTCATCTTTGCCTCGATGGCCGCTGCATGGGCATTGAAGTCCTCAAGAGAGGGATCGACGAGGACGGGGCTCGCTCCTGCCTCAAGGACGGCATCGACGACGCCTTCGTACGTAAAGCCCGGCACGATCACCTCGTCCCCGGGAGAGATAGACAGGGAGCGGAGGCCGATCAAGAGCGCCGCCCGCCCCTGGTTGGTCGCAATACACCGCGGTCCGCCCAGGCAGGCGGAGAAGGCCGCCTCAAATTCCCCGATATGCGCCTCGTCCAGGCAGTCGTGAGAAGATAATCGATCTGCAATCCCTTCTACATCTATAAACGATCGAGAGCGTGCTAACAAACGTATCAACCCCCCCTGAATGAAATCCAGTAAAGACGGCGATCATATAAATATATTTGCCCGGGGGCGGAACTGCGGGCTGTCGGTCGGGATGCTCCCGGGGGCGGACCGCAACCTGCGCCGCGCGCAGGAGGGGTGCAGGAGCATCAGCAACCTCATTTGTGCGATACTGCGTTTCTCTCTCTTCTGGTGCTCTCGGGAGCGTCCGGCACGTGCAGGGGGAGGGAATGGTATGCTGCTGCTTTGGTGCTAGGGCGGCGTCCCCCCTGCCGTCTCTTCGCCGAGGCAGCATGCGAGCCGGTCGATGATCACGTCCAGATCGCCTGTCTGCATACCTGGATAGAGCGGCAGAGTAAGTTCGTGCCCTCCGACATGCTCGGTCTGCGGCAGCGCCCCTTCCCGCAGCCCGAACATCTTTTTATAGTAGGAGAAGTGATGGATCGGAGGATAATGAATACTTGTCTGGATGCCCTTCTCCCGCATCCTCTCCATCACGGACGCCCGGGAGACGCCTTCGGGCAGGAGCACCGGAAAGAGGTGGTGGGCCGATCCCCCGGAATGCCGTTCGAACGGTGAGGAGACCCCCGGCAGTTCGGCCAGCCGCCGCCGGTACTCCCGCACAATCCCTGCGCGCTTCTCGTTGTTCCGGCGCAGCTTCCCGAGCTGGACGATCCCGAGCGCTGCGGCCAGTTCGTTGAGCCGATAGTTGTAGCCCAGGTCGAGGACGTCGTAGCTGAACGCATGCCCCCGGTGGCGATCCCAGGTCATCGTCGTCATCCCGTGGGAGCGGAGCACCTGGATCTGCCCGGCAAGGCGATCGTCGTCGGTGACGATCATGCCCCCTTCGCCTGTCGCAAGGTTCTTGTTTGCAAAGAAGCTGAAACACCCGACGTCACCGAACGATCCGCATTTCTTTCCCCGGTATTCCGCCCCGATGGCGTGTGCCGCGTCCTCGATCAGCATCACGTCGCGGTCACGGGCGATCTCAAGGATCTCGTCCATGGCGCAGGGATAACCGCCGTAATGGACGATCGTGATCGCTTTTGTTCTGTCGGTGATCTGTCTTTCGATCGCCTCAGGGGAGATGTTGAAGTCGTCTCGCCCGCAGATGTCGGCAAAGACCGGTGTTCCGCCACAGTAGAGGATGCTGTTTGTCGTTGCAACAAACGTGAGCGACGGGGCAATCACTTCATCACCGGCGGTGATGCCGGCGATCCGGTGAGCCAGATGAAGCGCCGCCGTGCAGCTGGAGACACCGAATGCATGCCTGACACCCACATATCGGGCAAAGGCTTCTTCGAACGCCTCCGTAACCGGCCCCATCGAGAGCCACCCGGATTGTACGACGCGGGTTACCGCTTCGATCTCTTCGCCGTCCAGATCCACATCAGACAAGGGGATTTTCAGGGTCATGCTCTCCTCCCCCTGTAATGATAGCATGCCCTATTTATACCTTGCAGTGATGCAGGCGCGGCTCTGCCGCCCGCTCCTCCCATCTGCCCCGGTCCTGCGCCGGCAGAGCGAGAGCTGCTCCGCGATCCCTGAGAAACGCCTGGATCGGTCTGATTGCGGATGCGATTGCCGCCAGCCCGGGGATGAATGGAGGATAGGGGATAGAGGATAGAGGATAGAGGATAGAGGATGGAGGATAGAGGATAGAGAATGGAGATGGAGATGGAGATCGGCGATCCGGTTATTATTTCCGCTTACAACGGATTTTCACATGAACTCCCATGCGCCGGGGATCGGCGCAGGCGCAGCCATGAAAATCCTTGAGCTCGTTCATGTACCCCGGATTTGGTATCTCCTGGCTCTCCCGGAACAGTGGACCGAGAGGTCAATCGCTCCCGCCCGGACGAAGCGC
>JAHKLN010000033.1 GCA_020854755.1 Methanomicrobiaceae archaeon
ATACCGGGATGGTCAGAGAAAACCGGATCCGGGATATCTGTGCAGCGTCAAGAATTTTCATCCGTTGCGCCTGTGACCGTAAAATGCCCTCATACGCGGTTTTCCCGGTCATGTCTGCAGCCCAGAGGGATCGGTGGGCGGTTCCTGTGGTAATTGAACCGGTTTCTGGCGCGGGAGGCTCATGTCACCTGGCTCTTTGCACTTCCATAACCGGCTTCCCGCTGCATATCCATGACTGTATGTGCCCCGGACTCATGCCGTTTCATGCGAGAGGGCAGAGGTCATTGTCAGCATAGAGGGGTTCTGCGACACTGAATATTACTCAAAGTAATAAGCAACACCTATAAATATTCTTACAAAGACATATAGTCATGGAAAAATCCCTCGAACTCATCAATACGAGAATTCGGGACGGCAATGCACGGGTAGTCGCCGCAGAGGAGATGCCGTCCATCGTCGACGAACTCGGAGAAGAGGGGGCGCTCAAAGAGGTGGATGTCGTCACCACGGGCACGTTCGGGGCAATGTGCTCTTCGGGTGCGTTTTTCAACTTCGGACATGCAGATCCTCCCATCAGGATGGAGCGGGTCTGGCTCAATGACGTTGAGGCATATACGGGGATTGCGGCAGTGGATGCCTACCTCGGCGCGACGCAGCAGTCTGCCACACAGGGCGAGGAGTACGGCGGGGCGCATGTGCTTGAAGATCTGCTGGCAGGCAATGCCGTGGAGCTGCAGGCCACCTCCCGCGGCACCGACTGCTATCCAAGGCGCTCCATCACGACGGAGCTGCTGCTTGAGGATATGAATCAGGCGATCATGCTCAATCCGCGCAATGCGTTCCAGCGGTACAATGCCGCGACGAACTCCACAGACCGCACCCTGTACACCTATATGGGGACACTCCTCCCGCGATGCGGGAACATCTCCTACTCGGGAGCGGGATCTCTCTCCCCTCTCCCGAACGATCCGCATTTCCGCATGATCGGCAGTGGGGTGCCGATCTTCCTCTGCGGTGCGGAGGGGATGGTGGTCGGAGAGGGCACCCAGCATGCGTCCCGGGGCGGCTTCGGGAACCTGATGGTGACCGGGGACATGAAGCGGATGACGAATGAATTCCTGCGTGCCGCAACCATGACCGGCTACGGGGTGACGGCCTACGTCGGCCTCGGCGTCCCGATTCCGGTCGTCGATCTGGATGTCGTGCGGCATACGGCGGTGCGTGACGAGGATATCCTTGTCGATGTGATCGATTACGGCGTGGCGAGGAGGGATCGGCCTTCGCGCCGGAAGGTGAGCTACGCCGAGCTGAAGAGCGGCAGCGTCGAACTCGGGGAGGAGGTGGTCAGGACATCGTCCCTCTCGAGCTACCGGATGGCCCGGAAGGTGGCGGATCGCCTGAAAGAATGGATCGAGACGGGGAGCATGGGTGATCTGGCGCTTCCCACGCGCCGGATCAATCCGGAGGGTGTCTCGCGCCCCATGCGGGAGACGCAGCAGGCACCGCGGGTCCGCGAGATCATGGAGAGACAGGTGATCAGCATCACCGAGGACGAGGAGATCAGGACGGCGGCAAAGCGGCTGCTTAAAGGAGAGACCAACCACCTCCCGGTCCTTGACAAGGACGGGATACTGGTCGGGATCGTCACGACATACGACATATCAAAGGCAGTGGTGCAGGACGGAAAGCACCGCTGTGTCAGGGATATCATGACGCGGAAGGTCGTAAAAACGCATCCGGACGAACCGGTTGATATCGCAGCGAGGAAACTGGAGCAGAACAACATCAGCGCCCTGCCCGTCGTGGACACCGCAAACAGGGTGGTGGGGATGCTGACGGCCATCGATCTCGGCAAGCTCTTCGGCCGGAGGTGGATGAAATGAAGCTGTTGATTACGTTCTCCCGGAAAGGAGGCCGTGAACCCGTTATCGCCCGAATAGTGAAGGAGACGGGTGTTCTGATCAATGTGGAGAAGGCGAACATCGATTCCATGGCAGGAGAGATGCTGATCGACGTCCCGGACGAGGATGCTTCGGTAGTCCTCGAGCGGATGGAGGCTGCCGGGGTCTCTGTCCGTGTGCTTGAGGATGCCATCGTGCGCGATGAGGAGGAGTGCATCGACTGCGGTGCCTGCATCAGCATCTGCCCCCAGGAGGTCTTCTCGTTCGATCCCGACTGGAGGATCCGGCTCCACCCGGGCGTGTGCGTGCTCTGCGGAAAGTGCGTCATAGCCTGCCCCCACCGTGCCCTCTCCCTGCAGCAATGATACGTGAACGGTTTCAGCTCAGGGAGACGATCGCCACCATTCTTGCCGATGAGCCCGGCCATATCAGGGCGGCAAAAGAGGGCATGATCGCCGCCCGGCAGGAACTCGAGCGGCACATCGCCTCGGATCCGTACTTTGCCTCCACGTTTGAGCCGTATACTCCTGCAACCGGCAGCAGGGTGGTCTCCCGCATGGCCTCTGCCGCCCGGCAGGCGGGAGTGGGTCCCATGGCCGCAGTCGCGGGCAGCATCGCGTGGGCGGGTGTCGAGGCGATGCAGGCGGCGGGCGCCCTCTTCGCCGTGGTCGATAACGGAGGCGATATCGCGCTGATCAGCGATCGGAAGGTGCGCGTGGGCATCTATGCGGGAGACGCGCCCGCAGGCCGCGGACTCGCGTTCGTCATCCCGCCCCGGCAGGACGTTCTCGGGATATGCACCTCGTCGGCAACCGTCGGCCACTCCATCAGCTTCGGCGTCGCCGATGCCGTTACGGTCTTTTGCCGGGATGTCTCGGCCGCCGATGCATGGGCGACCGCGCTCTGCAACGACATCGTCCCGGGCAGCACCGATCGGGCGTTCGGACGTCTTGCAGGATCAGGCGTCTGCGGGGTGCTGGCTATCATGGGTGAACGGATGGCACAATGGGGGACGCTGCCTGCAATCGTCAGGGCGGAGATCGACGAGCAGCTGATCACCGCGGGAGATCGCTTTGCCTGATGCAGCCGATCATCCGCTCTCTTCCAGAAAACGGACCGCCTCGCGATAGGCGTTCTGCCCGGTGAACCGTGCAACGATACGGTCGCCATCGGAGATAGCAATGATCGGCAGGGATTCCCGGACGGCGGCGATCACCTCGCAGTCATCGACCTCGTCGATCAGGATGCCGGTCGCGAGTTCGGATGCCGGGTGCAGGATCAGCCGCTCCTCTGCAAGATCGCCGGGACTCTCCCTGAAGTAATAGTAGAACGTCTGGTAGGCGTTGAGGAGATCCGATACCAGGAGTTCGTTTCTGGTCTCCGGATCGAGATCGTCAAGAATATCGGCCAGCGCCTCAACACTGTCGCCGCTGATCTCGAGGAGATTGTCGACAAGCTGGGCAAGTTCATAGTAGTCGATCATACCGGGATACCCACCATCCTCTGCCGGATCCCGTCCCCCGCACCTCTCCCCGATCGCGGGCAGCGCCGGGAGGGCTTCGGGTCGGCATCCACATCAATAAATTATATCCCCATCACAAAAAAAGAATATGTGTGCGTGAAGAAGACCTGGACTGGCTCGTCTATTGCCAGATCGTTGCCGGGGCAGAGACCGGCGATGACCTGGCAGCACGAACCGGGCAGAAGAACGAGACGATCGAAGCCTCGCTCGTACGGCTCGAACGGTACCTCTTGATCGAGCGCTCCGGCGACACTCTGCGCCCCCTCTCCGTGCAGGAATCTCTCATCAAGTGCCAGTGCACGTATTCGCGGTCGCTCCCGATCTATATCGAAGACGGTGTCATCAAGGTTAAACGGGATTCGGGCTGATCCGGCATGCGCAGCGTATATGTCCTCAGGATAGGGCATCGGCCGGAACGCGACCAGCGCGTCACCACACACGTCGGGCTGGCTGCACGGGCTCTCGGTGCTGACGGCATGTTTCTTGCCGCAGACGATGCAGGGGTCGTCGGCAGCATCAACGACGTGACGGCACGCTGGGGAGGGAACTTTCTTGCGCGGGACAACGTGTCGTGGCGCCGGTGTATCGGAGAGTGGAAGCAGAAGGGTGGAACGGTCGTCCATCTCACGATGTACGGGCAGCGGATGACCGATGTGATCGACGAGATACGTGCGAAGGAGAAGGTGCTTGTCATCGTCGGGGCGGAGAAGGTCCCCGGCGATATCTACGGCATGGCAGACTACAACGTCTCCGTAACCACCCAGCCCCATTCGGAGATCTCAAGCCTTGCGCTGTTTCTCGACCGCCTCTTTATGGGAGCGGAATTGATGCGCGAGTATCCCGACGCGAAGATCCGGATCCTCCCGAGGAAAGCGGGAAAAAAGACGGTGGAAAAGTGAAAGGAAAGGTGCTGGTTGCAGGATTCGCCACACGCCATGTCGCCTGTTCCGCGTACCGGGCAGGCTATGCGGTCTATGCAGTGGACCATTTCTGTGACAGGGATCTCGGATGGTACACGCAGGAGTGTGCGAAGTTTGAGGATCTGGATCAGCTGCACGATCAGGTGCTGGAGATGTCCGCCCGCCACGCGATCGACATACTGGTCGTGACCTCCGGTGCAGAGTCCCTCGGCTCGATCGCCCCCCTCTACGGCACCCCGCGCGAACGCATCGAGCCGTTTCTGGACAAGCTCGATATCCAGCGATTTTTTGAAGATCTCGGTATTCCGGCACCGCCGCTCTCTGCAGAGGGCGAGTGTCCGGCGGTGGTTAAGCCGCGCCGGGGTGCCGGAGGCTGGCGGAACGCCGTCATCAGGACGCCCGAGGAGCTGACCCGCTGGCAGGAGAACTGGCCGGATGTACCCTATATCACCCAGCACCTCGTGGGTGGCACTCCGGCAAGCGTCTCCTGCATTGCCGACGGGACGGGAGCACGGGCGGTAGCGATCAACGAGCAGCTGCAGCGCGGCGGAGAGGCGTCTCCGTACGGCTATTCCGGCTCGATAACGCCGTTTTTCCACCCGCTTGCAGGGCGCATGGCCGCCCTTGCCGAACAGATTGCGGCAGCCAGCGGCTGTGTGGGTTCGGTCGGGATTGATTTCATGGTCGATCGGGATCGGGTCTGGGCGATAGAGATCAATCCGCGCTTCCAGGCAACCCTGGATACGGTGGAGATGGCGACCGGATGCAGCGTCTTCGAGATGCACGTCGACGCCTGCCGCGGCCGCATGCCGGACCGGATGCCTGAGAGCCGACAGGTCTCCGTCCGCAGTATCCTCTTCGCCGATCGCGATATGACGGCTGCAACCGATCTCAGCCGCCTCTCTCCGGCGGTTGCGGATATTCCCTGGCCGGGCACATCGTTTGAGGAGGGGCAGGCCGTAATAAGCGTCTATGGGTGGGGGAGGAGCAGGGAGGATGCCCTTTGCATGCTGGATAATACTATTACCACCGTCCACCGATATATGGAGCAATGGTAACCATAGCTGAGATGCTTGAGGATCCTGCGATACTGGCATACCTGAACCGGCTGGTGGGGGAGGAAGGAATAGCGCTGATCGAGCGGTTTCCGGAAGAAGGGGAGTTCAGCGATGAGGAGCTTGCAGAGAAGACCGGCATCAACCTCAACACCGTTCGGCATACCCTCTATACACTGTATGAAAAGCGGCTGGCCGAGTACCGGCGGCTGAAGAACAGCGAGACCGGCTGGCTCACCTACCTCTGGCAGCTGAAGATGGACCGTATCCATGCAGTCATCGAGGAGGATATAATAAGCGCCCTCGAGCGGCTTGAAGCCCGCCTCAGATTCGAGGAAGAGAACGACTTTTACATCTGCCCGCGCTGCAGCGCCACCTATACCTTTGCGAATGCCGCCAGCTGGGAGTTTGAGTGCCCGAATTGCGAGGTGCCGCTGGAGCATTTCGAGAACGAGCTGCTCATCTCTGCCCTGCGGAAGCGGGTCAGGAAGATCAGGGAGTGCCTCGGGAGTGCCTGAAGAGGCGCTGCTGGATCTGCTGAAAGCCGCCGGGTGCAGCGATGGGGTGATTGCCCACTCGCTGGCGGTCAGAGACGCTGCCATGGCGCTTGCATCCCGTCCCTGGGTGAATCGCGATCTGATCGCTGCCGGCGCCCTCCTCCATGACATCGGCCGGGCACAGACCCACGGCATCGGCCATGCGCAGGCCGGAGCGGATTACTGCCGGTCGCTCGGGCTGCAGGAGGAGATCTGCCGCATCGTGGAGCGGCATATCGGGGCGGGGCTGACTGCGGACGAATGCACCCTGCTCGGCCTGTTGCCGAGAGACTGCTGCCCGGAGTCGCCTGAGGAGAAGATCGTTGCCAACGCCGACAATCTCGTTTCGGGCGAGCGGACGATCACCATTCAGGAGCGGCTGCTCCGATCAATGCACCTGCCCAGAAGGAAAAGGCGGCAGATATACAGGCTGTATCTGGAGATGGAGCTCCTCAGATGATCAGTTTTTTCACCGAAGGCAGCGCCCGCAGTTCTTCAAAGACGATTGCCGGGGGCTTTTCGTCCACGATCATGACCAGCTTCGGCTCCTCGCTGAGATAGGGATCGGTAACGAATATCTGCCGGATCTTCAGATCATGCTCAACAAGCACCCGCACCGCCGCACTGACGATCCCTTTCTGGTGTGCGTCCCGGGGAAGGATCGTGATGACCGAGAGCCCGAGCGCCTCCGCGACCAGGCTGAGATCCGGCGCCGCCCGGAGGCGCGTGAAGATCTCTCTGAGTACTGGTGTTCCCAGGATGTGGCGGGCCGTGGCGTCTACCACCCGGCGATCGACGCCGATCGCCTTTCCTATATGCGTTGCAGGGATCTCGATTCCGTTGCAGACGATTCTCCCCTCATCGTTCACCCCGAAACCGTTCTCCAGCAGAAATCGTACCACTCTGCACTGTGAAGGGGAGTCGAAGAATTCCTGTACGATGGCAGCCCACATATCAAGAAATGGGAACGGGGCGTATAAATATACATCGAAGGCTGAATCTGTCTCCGGAAGGACGAATGCCGGCACGCACGCCGGGAGCGGGATGCCGGGCACGCCTGACCCTCCCCCGCCCCACGGAGGGTAGGGATAACCTATTTCATGTTGGAATACAACGTATATAGAGGAACAGGGCGAGGGTTGCCGAGCCAGGTCAAAGGCGCAAGGTTGAGGGCCTTGTCACGCAGGTGTTCGGGCGTTCAAATCGCCTCCCTCGCATATGCTCTTCTATAAACGCTATATGA
>JAHKLN010000081.1 GCA_020854755.1 Methanomicrobiaceae archaeon
CAACCTGATCCCTGTTCTCCGAGAGTTGACCGACAAGGATTTTTGCCGCTTCTCGCGCCGAGTGCATCCTGTCGGGATTGTCATAAAGCATGCTTCCCGATCTATCCGTACAGAGTATCACATCGATCGGATCCGGCTGCAGCGCCCAACCGTCGCCCACCAGCGTGATGCCGACATCGACCGTCTGGTTCACCTCGACCGTCTCCGGGGTGACCGAGGTCATCGCGCTGAGGAACGGGTAGTTCTTCCAGGTCAGGCGGATGGTCCGGGTCACATGAATGGTCTTATTTGCATTCTCCCACTCGGCGATCACGTCGCAGCTGCCGGTCGCCGCAACGTTCTCCCGCTCAAATGCTCCGGGAGAGAACTGGACGATCGCATGCCCGTTTTCGTTGGTAACAGCGGTCGTTGCATCCAGGTCAGGATCGCTCGTCCAGTTAAACCCGCCGTGATCGATATTCTCTATCCGGAACGAGACCTCCTGCCCCTGAACCGGATTGCCCTTCACATCGATCACCTTTGCCCTGACCGACGAACGGAGGCTGCCGTCCACATCCAGGCTCGGCATCGTCTGAGGGCTCGCCGTGAGCAGCATATCCACCGGATCGGTGGCATGGAACTCCAGCTGCTGTGCGATGGTGACGCTTTCGTTATCCACGGCCGTTGCCGTGATCGTAACCGTCCCTATCGTCGATCTCGGGCCGTAGCTGATGATGACCTTGCCGGTCGAGCTTGAGTTCAGCACCTTCACTTCTCCACCGGGTTCTGCAGTGATCCGGAGCGCCCGGTCTGCCGTCGGTCCGCCGAACTCGTCATACAGGGTGTAGGTCAGGGTGAATACGCTCGCCCCGTCCGCCGGTACAAAGGGTATGGGATTGCCATAAGGGGCTACCGCAAGCTCGATCGCATGCGGCATCCCGTTCCCGATGCCAAAGACTGTCAGATAACGGTCGGGGACAGGCGACGGAGGCTCGACCTGGACGATGTTTTCGCCCGCCACCGTATCGACCCTGAGCGTGGCGGTCACATGCCCCGTCCCGTCCACCGGCAGGGCGATCTCGCTTTCATAGACGCTCCCGTTCAGGAAGCCCGCATCGCCGGACGGGGAACCCACAGAAAAGCGGACCGTCTCGGCGGTCCTGCGGTTGTCCACCGGGTTGCCGTGGCGATCCGATATCCCTATCACAATGTCGGTGGTCTCTCCCACGGTCGCCTCGTCGTCGTAGTCGATGTACGAGATCTGGTACGGCGTATCATGGTCGATCTTCTGGTCGTATACTGTCTCCACCTCGTGAGCCTCGCCACCCTCCAGATAGCGCACCCGGATCTGTATGGGCGCCGTGCCGCTCTTTGTCGCTGCCTTGAACGTGGCGGAGGCAGTTCCGCCTCCGCTGATGTTCCCGTATGCGGCATCCACCGAGAACTCCACCCGGTCCACGGTGGTGCTTGCATTCAGTATCTCCACGGTGATTGCGGCAGAGTCACTGCCGTCTGCCACCACCCATTCCTTGCTGCTGGAAACCGCGATCTCCTCCGGCGCCAGCGCGGCTGCTCCGGTGGCAAGGAGGAGCAATCCCAGTACCAGCAGACCCAATATTCGTCCCGTCATAGCATATCAGCCTGTGACAGTAACGTTTCATTATATTAATACTTTTCTCATATGAAAAAAGTTTAATTAGCGTTTAAATCTTTTTTGGGCGAACCTGGATTGTCCAGGAGAAAATAAAAGGATGTTTAAGGATTTTAAAGGTTCCTTCTGCCTGAAATCCGCGATCGCCGGCTCCTGCGCCGCCGATACCAGACCAGGAGAGCGGCAGCCACCACGATTGCGGCGGCCCCTATCAGGATCGTGTCGGTGGGGACGACCCGCTCGATCCCGATCGTCACGGTGTGCACTGAGGCCCCGAGCGGGATCACCTCCTCTGCAGCGGCAGGGTGATAGCCGTCGCACTGCACCGACACCGCGTAGGTGATCGCCGTCTTCAGCGGAATGGTGAGCCTGCCCTCGGCATCCGTCGTCCCGGCGGCCTCGCCGTCGATCAGGACGGTCGCACCGGAGACCGGCCGGTCGCCTCCGGCCATCGCAACGAAGGTCACGTCCGCCTCTCCGAAGGCGAGCTCAGCGACCACCTCCTCACCGCTCTCGGTGATCTGCTGTGTCTCCTCCCAGTCCAGGTATCCGGGCGCCTTCACCGCGATAGCGTAGGTGCCGGCCTCGATGCTCGAGAGGGCGTACCGCCCGTAGCTGTTGGTCTTCCCCTGAATGCTCCCGTTGATGGAGATCTCCGCGCCCTCCACCGGCCGCATCTGCTCGTCGAAGACCGAGATCGTGACCGGGTAGGAGGATTTCGAGAGGAGGGGCTCAAGCAGCACGTCCTCGGTCCCGATCAGCCGCTCGCTCTGGTACGGCTGGTAGTCGGTCCTCTCCACCCGGAACGCATAGGTCCGCTCCCGCTTCAGGTGGAGCATGAGCACGCCTTCCGCGTCGGTGGTGCCCGCCGGGGCGTTGTCGACGAAGACCGACGCACCGGCAACGGCCTCCCCGGTCGCAGCGTCACGCACCCGGACCGCAAACGCATCGCTCCGGTAGAACCAGTACTGGACGGCCCGCCCGCCGTCGCCCATATCCACCGTCTGCGTGAGCGGGTAGTAGCCCTGCCTGCTGATCTCCACGTTGTATATGAGCCCGGTTTTCACGGAGAAGTCCGCCCGGCCCCGGGAGTCCGTCGTCCGCGACCGGTCGTAATCCTCGCCGCTGACCCTGACCAGCGCGCCCGCGACGGGCCTGACGGTCTCCGGATCGATCAGTTCGACGGTGAGGGTCTCGCTCTTTCTTTCCAGCTCCACGAGAACGGAGGTGTCGTACCGCCCGATGAGCCGGCTCCACTCCTCGTACCCGGTCTTGCCGGCGACCAGCCGGAAGCTCTTCTCTGCCGAATGGGTGTACGAAAACGTCCCTTTAGAGCCGGTCTTGCCGATGTACTCGCCGTCGGCGTAGAGCGAAACGTCCCGGATGGCGCTGTCGTCTTCGGCGTCGATCACCTTGATATCGAGCGTGGCCGCCTGCGCGCCGAAGCAGCAGAGGAGCGCCGCAAGCAGCAGAACAAAAAGGGGGCGATTTGTATTCATGCTGGAATATATCGCGTGGCATAATTTTAGGGCTTCGGTTTACACCCAGCGCTCTGCGGGGAAACGCTCAAGAATCATGCCCTCTACGAGGACCGGCATCAGCCTGTGCCCCTCTTCAATCGCCCGGTCGAGCCGCCAGCTCCGGTCTGCATGGATCGTGAAGATCGGATCCCCCTTCCGCACCCGGCTCCCCTTCTTGGCGTGGATCTGGAGGCCGGCGCCGTGGTCGTGGGGCGAGCCCGCGATCCGGGCCAGGGAGACGAGCGACTGGTTGTTCAGCTCGATGACGTAGCCGTCCTGTGGTGCGTTGACGACGAACTGGTGCTCGCCGGGCAGGATATCGGCGGCGGTCACGGTCGGATCGCCGCCCTGTATCTCGATGATCTGCCGGAACTTCTCCAGCGCCTTCCCGCTCCAGAGGAGATCCTCGGCAGCCCGGGCACCCTGCCCCGGCGCCGCCTTGCCCGCCATCTCGAGCGCCATGCCTGCAATCGAGATGCTCTTCTGGATGAGCGAGTTCGGCTCCTTCGCCCCCTCGAGCACGGCAAGCGCCTCCCGCACCTCGAGGTTCGGGCCGATGGTGTGGCCCACGAGCGACTCCCCGTAGCTGAGCGCGCACTGCACATGCATGCCGAGCCGTTCGCCGAGATCGATGAACTCCCGGGCGAGCTTTCTGCCCTCCTGCACATCCGGGATCTTCGTGAGCCGGCCGACAGGGATGTCGATCACGACCAGATTCGCGCCGACGGCCATCTTCTTTGCCATGACGCTCGCGATCATCTGGCCGCGTGCATCGATCTTTAAGGGGTACTCGTACATGATGATCCGGTCGTCTGCCGGAGCGATGTTCGTCGCGCCGCCCCAGACGATGCACCCGCCCACCTTCTCGGTCATCTGCTGCACCTCGCGCGCGGTGAACCCGACCGGCGCCAGGACTTCCATCAGGTCGGCGGTGCCGCCGGCGCCGGTGATCGCGCGTGAGCTGGTCTTTGGAATCTTGAGCCCGCTCGCCGCGATGATCGGCGCAATGAGGAGCGTGATCTTGTTGCCGGGCACACCCCCGATCGAGTGCTTGTCCACGATCGGGCGGGTGGCGAACTGCAGCCGCTCGCCGGTGTCCACCATGGCCCGGGTGAGGTGCTCCACCTCGTTCATGTCCAGGCCGTTGATGTAGGAGGCGGTGATGAACGCCGTGATCTCCCCGGGGGAGAGGTTGTCCTCGACGATGTCCTGGATGATCTTCGCCGTCTCGTCCTTGGTGAGCCTGCCGCCGTCCATCTTCTTCTTCACGTAGGTGAGCGAGAGCGGCCGGTCCGCCCCCCGAACCACCACCTCCGCGCCCTCGAGCAGGCAGAGCCGGGCGTTGAGGGGGCGGTAGATGCCGACGGTCCCGGGCTCAATAAGGCTGCCCGTCGTATCGACGTGGGCCTGGGCGACGTCGCCGGTCACCTCGTTGATCACCTGCACCCGGTCGCCGTCCCTGACCCGGATCGTTTTTGCGTCGGAGACGTGGAGCAGGGCTCCCTTGTTCTCGATATCGATCACCTTGACCTTGAGTTTCATGCGATTATATACCTCTCACGAGGGAGCTTGGGCGTCCATCTAGATAAGTCCGGCTGTCCTGCCGGGATGCGGGTGTCGCGATGTGGGTCGCCGGGGAACCGGCTCACAGGCGTGGGTGGCATCCCCGGAGCAACGGCGATCCAATTGCAGTGGCAATCGCACGGGGCGAGGCGGATGTCTCCCTTCTGTCAGAGCGCTTGCGTGAGGCCGAACGGGTTCTCCATCAAGCCATTTCAGGTGCCGAAGCCATTTCGGGTACCGGAGTCTGCAGGCTCTATCGATGAAGAGCGATACATCGTATGGAGGGGTGCATGTACCCGGATCCAGGTTTATCCGCCTGTACGGATACTCCGGGTCCGGTTTTCTCGACTATCCCGGTATAGTGGACCGAGGGGACAATCGCCAGGGGGTGGG
>JAHKLN010000016.1 GCA_020854755.1 Methanomicrobiaceae archaeon
CCCCCCCCCCCCCCCCCCCCCCCCCCCCCCCCCCCCCCCCCCCCCCCCCCCCCCCCCCCCCCCCCCCCCCCCCCCCCCCCCCCCCCCCCCCCCCTCTGCCCCTCCCCCTGTGAGGATATGCCGTGGAAAGCCGTGTACGGGAGCGAATTGATCGAAGGGATAGGAGGCTTCCATTGCAGAATCCGTTTCGATCTTCATATGAACATGGGGGGTGAGCATCACCCTCCATGGCCATGCTGTATGCCTGTGCCCCCCGGGGACGCATGTCGTCTCATAGGCATGATGAATGATGCGATACGCCCACCGGGAAGCAGATCGTCCGGGACGCCCCCACCGGCATCGGCGTGCGGCGGAGATTCCACCGGTTGATACCGGTTCCGCCGGGCGTATCCGCCCGGTAGCACGATCCTCAGCACCATCGTATTTGATGTGAAAAATTGGAATGTTTATATGATCATACCGACAATACCCCGGTATGCAAACGCATCGGGGCTGTAAATACGCGAACATCAGCAGGGACTACTCGGTGGAGGACCTGGCGGCGTTCCACGGTCACCTCGGGCCCTATATCGTCCTCGGATACCGGATAGGGCGGTATATAAGGAGCACCTTCTGCGGCGACCCCTTCCGGCTCACGGCAATCGTCCATTGCTCCGGCAGTCCGCCGGAATCATGCATCGTCGACGGCGTCCAGATAGGGAGCGGGTGCACGCTCGGCAAGGGGAACATCCGGGTCGTCGCCGGAGACCGCCTCTGCTGCGAGTTCTCTGCCGACGGCCGGCGGATCCTGGTGACTCCCAGGCCCTTCGCCGCGCCGGAACGCGGCGACGACTACGACCTCATGATCGAAGAGCTCGCGGAGCAGCTGTACACCATGCCCGATGGAACCCTCTTCGACGCAGAAGAAGTATAAGCCATGTCCTGCAACGGCGAGATCATCTGCCTCGAAAACATCTACACCGCCTACGAAGGCGCCGCCTATCCCGTTATCAGGGGCATCTCTCTCGCCATCCGGCAGGGAGAGTATGCCATCGTCGGCGGGCCGAACGGTGCCGGGAAGACGACGCTGCTCGAGTCGATCAACGGGATGCTCACCATCACCCACGGGAATGCCTACGTCTGCGGCATGGATGTCAGGAGGCACGGGCACGAGATACGGAGAAAGGTCGGCTACGTCGTCCAGAGCTTCTACTTCGACCCGCTCACGCCGTTTACCGCCGAAGAAGTCATCACGATGGGCCGCTACGGCCTCATGGGGCTGCTGAAGCGGCCCGGAGAGGCCGACTACAGGGCGGCCGAGGCCGCTATCAGGCTGCTGGGGCTTGAGGACATAGCGCACAAGCCCATCGGCACGCTCTCCGGCGGCCAGCAGCAGAAGGTGCTCATCGCCCAGAACATCGCAAAGGAACCCGAGCTGATGCTGCTCGACGAACCGTTCAGCAACCTCGACCTCTGCACCCGGGAGTTCGTCAGCGGCGTGCTGCGGGAGCTATCGAGGAAGGGGATCGCGGTGGTGATGGTGTGCCATGCCTTCGACGGCCTTCCGGACGAGCGCATCCGCATCCTGGTCATGCGCGACGGCAGCCTCTGCCTGGACGAGACCTGCGATCCGGATCTGGTCGAGGCAAAGGTGCGGCGCGCCTCAGTGGTGCAGTAGATGCTCGGATTCATCATCCAGAACAACATCGTCTGCAACGCGGTCGAGGCGATGCTCTTCACCTCCATAGCCTGCGCCGTCCTCGGCGTCATCATCACCCAGATCAACATCTCCTCCATCGGGTTCACCATGGCGCACGCCGCCTTTGCCGGGGCGGCGGTCGGGATGTTCCTCGGGGTCTCCGCGACCCTGGTCGCCGTCGCGTTCAGCCTTGCAGTCGCCCTGCTGCTCGGTCCGCTCTCTGACCGGGCGAAGATCTCGACGGACACCGCGCTCGGGGTGCTCTTCGGGATGTCGATGGCGGTCGCCATCTTCTTCATCGCCTATATGCAGCACATCGGGAGGGGGTTCAATGCCACCGCCCTCCTCTTCGGTGACGTCATCTCCCTCTACCGCCACGAGGTCTACGGCCTTGCCGTGATCTCGGTGCTCGCCGTCCTCTTCGTCGTCCTCTTCTACAAGGAGATCTCGGCCATCGTCTTCAACAGAAAGATCGCCGAGGCATCGGGCATCCGGGTCACCCCCATCTACTACGGGATGCTCTTCATCATCGCGATCGCGGTCGCCCTCAGCTTGAACATCATCGGGGGCCTCCTCCTCTATGTCTGGCTCGTCACCCCCGCCGCAATCGCCTACCAGTTCTGCTACAGCGTGCGGAGCATGTTCGTCGTCGCGCCCCTCATAGCCGCCGCAATCAGTGTCGCGGGCGCCGTTGCCGGCCTGGAGTTCTCTCTCCCCGTCGCCCCGCTCACTGCGGTCGCCCTCGGGGGCGTCTTCATGGCGGCAGTGATACTTTCTCCAAAAAGAAGGATAACAGATAGCAAGAGTTAAGAATATCGTAGCACAAGTCCTTCGTATGTCCGCACAACGGCTCATACTCCTGGCGCTCGCAGCCCTGCTCATTGCCGCGCCTGCCTCTGCAACGCTCAAAGTCGTCTCGACGACATCCGTCCTCTGGGATCCGATCCGGCACATCGGCGGCGAGAAGGTCGAAGCGATTTATCTCGCGGATCCCGCGCTCTGCCCGCACATGCAGCCCGATGTCATCAACAACCGCATCCAGCTCCAGAGAGAGTTCATCAGGGACGCCGACCTCTTCGTCGCGCACAATGGAACGGTGGATCAGACCTACGTCATGCCGTTCGTCGAGAAGTTCATGGACGCAAACCGGTACGGCGAGATCGCATGGGTCACCCCCGAGGATCCCGCAGCGATCTGGAACACCCCCGCTGATGCAAGAGACCTCGTCACTGAGGTGAAAGGATGGCTCGTTGCCGCAGATCCCGCAAACGAGGCATACTACGAGGAGCGGTATCTCTCCTACATCGCCCTCATCAATGCAACGGAACCAGACGAGGAGGAGCGCGACCTGATCGGCGGGCAGGACGTCATCGTCATGTACTGGCAGAAAGACGCCGCAGAGCAGTGGCTCGGGCTGAACGTCGTCGGTTTCTTTGCTCCCGAGTTCGTGCTCGCCGGCCAGCATACCCCGGCGAAGGTGGTCGACGACATCAACAGAAACCCGGATAGATATGCGAACGTCAGGTACGTGATCGAGAACATGCAGTCGGGAGAGCTTGCGAAAGGGGTCGAGGAGGCGCTCAACGACAGGGGCATCCCGGCGGAGAGGGTGGTCTTTACGAACTTCCCGAAGTCGGTCGCCGGCGTTGAGTCCATACCTGACGTCCTCTCCTACAACAAAGGCCTGGTTACGCCCGATCCGGATGCGGGCGACGCACCGGCGCAGACGCCGCTTTCCATCGCAGGCCCGGTAGCGGGCCTTGCCGCCGGTATCCTGCTCGCATCGAGGAGATCCTGAAAAAAATCCCCCCTCTTTTCTCCCTGCGCGGGGAGGCTCAATGCAGCCGGGCGATCCTCCGGGAGCACCCCTCCTCGCACGCAGCAACGCTTAAATACTATCTCCTTCACCCGAAAGGTGCCGGAGGCAAAGGGAATCTGCGCAGGAACCAGAGGCGCATACGGGTGCAGAACGCCACGCGGGAGCGCTCCCGGGCGCGTGCAGCCTCCCCGGGCTCCGGCAGGGAGGATACGCATGGGGACAGGTGAACCGCAAACACGATACGAGCCTCCGGGCAGGCACGAATCGTTCTGGCTGGCGACGACGCCCGGGACAGACTACCCCTCCCTGGCGGAAGGGGTGAGTGTCGACGTGGCGATCCTCGGCGGCGGGATCGTCGGGATCACATCCGCGCTGCTGCTTCGGCATGCGGGGCTGACAGTCGCTGTGGTGGAGGCGGACAGGGTGGTAAAGGGCGTGACCGGGCATACGACCGCGAAGGTCACCTCCCTCCATCGGCTGATCTACCACCATCTCGTCTCCAGCATGGGCAAGGAGCGTGCGCAGCAGTATGCCGATGCAAACCAGGCAGCCCTTGAAAAGATCGCATCGCTCGTGCGGGAGTACTCCATCGACTGCGACTTCGCCCGCAAACCCGCCTATACCTATGCCGACACGAGCGAATCGGTCGAGATGGTCAGGGAGGAGGTGACAGCGGCAAAGAGCCTCGGGCTTCCTGCCTCCTTCGTGGACTCCGTGCCGCTGCCGTTCGAGACCTACGGTGCGGTCTGCTTTTCGAACCAGGCACAGTTCCACCCGAATAAATACCTCCAGGCGCTCATGCAGATGATCCCGGGCGACGGGAGCTGCATCTTCGAGCGGACGCGGGCGCTGGATATTCGGGAAGGGGAGCCCTGCGTGGTCAGGACCGATAAGGGGAGCCTCCGGGCGCGCGACGTCATCGTCGCGACACACTACCCCTTCTACGATCGGCCCGGGCACTACTATGCAAAGATGCACCCCTCGCGCTCGTATGCCCTCGGCGTCCGGATCCGGGAGGAGTTCCCGGACGGCATGTTCATCAACGCAGAGGGGCAGTCGCGATCGCTCCGCTCGACGCCCGGGGTGGGGGGCGAGATCGTGATCGCGGCGGGAGAGCGCCATAAGACCGGGCAGGGCGAGAACACCCGCAACCACTACAGGAGGCTGGAAGAGTTCGTCCGGTCGGCCTACGACGTCCAGTCGATCGAGTACTACTGGTCGAGCCAGGACAACATCACGGTGGATCACATCCCCTATATCGGCCACCTTGCCGGGAACACCCCGCACCTCTACGTCGGCACGGGCTTCATGAAGTGGGGGATGACGAACGGCACGGCGGCGGCCATGATCCTCTCCGATCTGATCCTCGGGCGGAAAAGCCGCCCGCCGTCCGTCTTCGATCCCTCCCGCTTCACGCCCCTGACCTCTGCAAAGGACTTCATCACCCAGGGCATCAACGTTGCCGGGGAGCTCATCGGCGGAAAACTCTCCCGGCCGGCCGGCAGCATCGCCGAACTTGCGGCGGGAGAGGGCAGGATCTTTGAGATCGAGAACCGGAAGGTGGCGGCGTACCGGGACGGCGCCGGAGCGATCCACGCGCTCGATCCGACCTGCATGCACATGGGGTGCATCGTCAGCTGGAACGATGCGGAACAGACCTGGGACTGCCCCTGCCATGGATCGCGGTATACGATCGAGGGAGAGGTGGTCCACGGGCCGACGGTACAAGGCTTGAAGCGGCTGAAGGTGGAGCGGAAGGGCGGAGAGCCGGAACGGTGATATATCACCGCGAGGAGCGTCCTGGAGGATAGGAATGCCCGAGAAACTGACGATCTTTCAGGTGAACGACAGCCACGGGTATCTCGAGCCGCACCCCGAGCTCTTCCGGGCCGGGGGGCATACCCATCACCGGGAGGCGGGGGGGCTTGCCCGGATAGCGGCGCTCATCAACGCGGCGCGCGAGGAGGCGCCGGGCAGGGTGCTGGCGTTTGACTGCGGGGATACCATCCACGGCACGTATCCCGCCGTACAGAGCAGGGGAGAGGCGTTCGTCCCGATCTTAAACGAAATCGGCTTCTCCGGCATGACCGCCCACTGGGAGTTTGCCTACGGTCCTGAGCAGTTCGTAAAAGTCGCGGGCAGGCTCGACTACCCGATGCTTGCGATCAACTGCTACGATGATGCGACCGGAGACCTGGTCTTTGCGCCGTACACCGTCCTGGAGGCGGGCGGCCTCCAGGTGGGGGTCATCGGGATTGCGGCGACCATCGTCGACAAGGTGATGCCGAAGTCCTTTTCCGAGGGCATCCACTTCACGCTCGGCAACAAAGAGCTCCCCGGGTACATCGAGCAGCTTCGGGACGGCGAACGGGTCGATCTCGTGGTCGTCGTCTCGCACCTTGGCTTTCCGCAGGAGGCGCAGCTTGCAGAAGAGGTGGACGGCATCGACGTCCTCCTCTCCGGGCACACCCATAACCGGCTGTATCGCCCGGCGATCATAAACGACACCGTCATCATCCAGTCGGGCTGCCACGGGTCGTTTGCCGGAAGGCTCGATCTCGTGGTGGATGACCGGAAGGTGACCGGCGTCGGCCACGAGCTGATCGTCGTGGACGCATCCGTCACCCCGGATCCCGGGGTGCAGGAGCTCGTCGACAGAACGATGGATCCTCACCGTGACTACCTCGAAGAGGTCGTCGGCCGGACCGAGACGCCGCTTGACCGCAACACCGTCATGGAGGCCACCATGGACAACCTCCTCCTCCAGAGCCTGCTTGACCTGACCGGCGCGCAGATGGCATTCTCCAACGGATGGCGCTACGGTGCGCCGGTGCCGCCGGGAGCGATCACCAGAAACGACCTCTGGAACATCATCCCGGTCAACCCGCCCGTCTCCACCGTGGAGCTGACCGGCAGGGAGGTCTGGACGATGATGGAGGAGAACCTGGAGCGGACCTTCTCCCGCGATCCGTACCTGCAGATGGGCGGCTACGTCAAGCGCTGCATGGGGATCAACGTCTATTTCAAGGTGGAGAACCCTGCAGGGCAGCGCATACAGGAACTCTACGTGCAGGGCGAGCGGGTGAGGCCGGACGCCAGGTACACCGCCGCCTACGTGACCTCGCAGGGCGTGCCCGAGCAGTACGGGCGGCAGAGGGAGCACTGCAGCCTCCATGCGATCGAGGCTCTCGAACGCTATATCGAGAAGGGCAGCGTGCACGCCGACCTGCGCGGTTCGGTCGTGCCGATCTGAGCCGGTGCATGTCCGATCTCAACCTCGTGCTGGCGATCGCCGGCGGGATGGTGCTCCTCACCGGGCTCGTCTCGCGGCAGCTCAGGCGGATGGATGTCCCCGAACCTCTTCTGGCCCTTGCCGTCGGGGTGCTGATCGGCCCGTCCGCCCTCGCCCTCCTCGATATCGCGAACTGGGGCGACCAGACGGTCATCCTTGAAGAGGCGGCGCGGATCACCCTGGGCATCGGGCTGATGGGGGTGGCGCTCCGGATACCGAAGGAGTACCTCTCGCGAAACTGGCGATCGGTCCTCCTCGTCCTGCTCATCCTGATGCCGTTCATGTGGCTGTCCGGCAGCCTGCTCATCATGGCCGTTCTCGGCCTTCCCCTGCTCTCGGCGCTGCTGCTAGCCGCCGTCATCACCCCCACCGACCCGATCGTCGCATCGGCGATCGTCACCGGCAGCATCGCCAGGCAGCACCTGCCCGACCGCCTGCGCCACCTCCTCTCCGCCGAGTCGGGCGCAAACGACGGGCTCGCCTACCCCATCGTCCTCCTCTCGATCCTCTGGCTGACGCAGCCTGCAGGGGCGGGATACTCCTGGTGGCTCCTCCACGCCCTGCTCTGGGGCGTGGGGGGCGGCGTGCTGCTGGGGGGCGGGATCGGGTATGCGGCAGGACATCTCCTGAAATGGGCCGAGGCCGGGCATGCCATCGAGCGGCGATTGTTTCTGGCATTTGCCGTTGCACTCACCCTCTTTGCGCTCGGCACCGTCAGGCTGCTCGGGAGCGAAGATCTGCTCGCCGTCTTTGCGGCAGGGCTCGCCCTCGACTATGTGCTGAGCGCCGGCGAGCGGACAGAGGAGGAGAATGTCGTGGAAGCGATCAACTCGTTCTTCACGCTTCCCATCTTCACGCTGATCGGGCTCGTGCTGCCGTGGGGCGCATGGCTGCGGATCGGATGGACGGGCGTTCTTCTTGCCGTGGCGGTGCTCCTGCTCCGCCGCCTCCCGATCCTGGCGCTCGTCCGGACGCGCATCGGAGGGCTGCACAGCGGCGCGGACGTCCTCTTTCTCGGGTGGTTCGGGCCGACCGGGGTTGCCGCACTCTATTATGCGAGCTATTCGCTCCGGATCACCGGGCTTGAAGAGGTCTGGATCGTCGGCAGCCTCGTTCTCTGTACCTCAATCGTGCTGCACGGCCTCTCGTCGACGCCGTTTGACCTCTGGTACGGGAGGCGGGCGCAGGCGTCCGGGTGATGCATGCCGGGGCGAACCTTCATATATACGCCGGAGCATCCGCATCCCATGAACGAGCAGCACGCGAAATACCGGGTCGTCTTCCATATAAACGACGAGGCGCGGGCAGGCATGGCCCTCCGGAACCTGGCAAACCTCCTGGACGACGCCGGTGAAGAGCACGTCGAGGCGGCGGTCGTCGCACACGCCGGGGGGGTGATCGCCCTCAAAAGAGACAGCCCGCATCTGGCCGATCTGGAGCGGCTGGCAGACAGGGGCGTGCGTTTTGCCGTCTGCGAAAATACCCTGCAGTCACGGGGGCTTTCACGGGTTGCGTTTCTCGAGCAGGCGGAGATCGTCTCCTCCGGCGTGACCGAACTCGTCCGGCTGCAGCACGAAGGATTTGCCTATATCAAGCCCTGACATGCGGCAGCTGCTGCGGCCGCGGCGGTTTCCGCCCGCACGAAGGCGCGGAGGCTTCCATGGATAGGAAGGTATTATATCTCCCCGCTCGTACACTGGCATGAGCATGTACCTCGTCATCCGCTGTCCGGGATGCAGGACCTTTACGTATGTGGATTCCTTCCAGCGCTGGAAACTCTGCCATGTCTGCGGAGAAGCCATCGACGTGAACAGGGTGCCGGTCTATCTCGACGTAAACGACCACCGCGATGCCGAGACCGTCGTGAACCAGCTGCAGGCGTACCTGCAGCAGGCAGGGAAGAGAGACCTCTCTGCAGAAGAACTCGAAAAGTTGCGGATAGATTACGCCAACTGGGTGAGAAGCCGCCTCTGATCTACCAGCGGCGGCCGCAGCCGGGGCAGAGCATCGTGACTCTCCTCCCGCAGTGCGGACAGAACAGCCCGGCCCGTTCGCTGTATGTCAGGGGCCTCCCGCATCGCTTGCAGTGGATCGGGGCTTCGAATCCGCACTCGTGCCGGACCATCAATCCATGTATTTGTAGTCTCTGACAAAAAGGTTTCCTTTTCCGCGATTTGCAATATCGCCGGTAAATGCGGTAAGCGTCACTCCATCATGGACCGCTGTTCCCCTGCGCCGAAATGTCGGCAGCATATCATGGACGGTGCCGAAGACGTAGCAGGTCCCTGCCGTCATGTTCCCGCAGACTCTGGTGCAGTCCCCCTCGATACGGAGCGTGCCTCCCCGCATCTCCGTGCCGGCCATGTCCCCGGCGCTGCCGTGGATGACGACGCAGCCGCCGGCAAGCGTCTCGGCGGCGAAGTCCCCGACGTTGCCGAAGACCTCGACCGTCCCGCCGGTCATCCCCCTCTTCTCGCCGCGGTAGCCCGACGCACAGTAGTTGCCGGCATTCCCGCGGCATATAATGCTGCCTCCGCGCATCTCCCGGGCCAGCCAGCCGTCGGCGTTGCCGCCGATCTCGATTGTTCCGCCGCTCATGAAGTTGCCGCAGTGCATCCCGATATCGTCCTCGATCACGATCCTGCCGGCCTCCATATACTCGCCGACCCGCTTGATCCGGGAGGTGTCCCCCCGCATCGTGATCTCGACCTCGTCTGCGGTCTCCGCCGTCCCCTCGACCGTTACAGAGAAGACATCAGAGAGCGGCAGCTCTCGATTTCCCTTCCAGACAACGAGGTCGGTGCCGTCCAGGAAGTGTGCCGGGACGATCGTTTCCGCCTCGATCGGGAGAAAAGGCTTTTTCCGCGGCTTTACCTGGAGTGTCACCCTCATAGTTCCGTCTCCGTCTCGATGCACAGGTTCCTCTTCAGGTACTCCTCCTGCACCGGGTAGTTCCTCATCCTGACGGTATAGTAGCGATCGAACTTCTCCACAAACGCAGGATCCTGTGCCATGTCGTACCGCTCCGAGATCTTCGGTTTCACCCAGATGGTGGTATTGTTCCCCCAGACCAGGCACTCGCCGCGCCGCGAGACGATCCTGCCCCGCTTGATCGTGTACTCGGTCTGCCGGAAGCCCTCGATGACCCGCTCGTACTCTCTGCCCGGATCCACCTCGCCGATCTTGAGCGGGTAGATCGCGATATCGGCCTCGGCCCCCGGCGCGAGGCGGCCCTTCCCGATATCCACGATCCCGAGCGCCCGCGCCTGTCCGGCACGGGTCATGACCGCGATCTCCTGCCAGTCGAGCTCCCGCTCGATCGAGGGGAGGGAGACCCGGTGTTCGGTATCGGGGTGGATGGTTGCAAACTCCGCCTCACGGTACTTCCTGCTCATGAGCAGCCCGATGATCTCCGGATACCGGACGAAGGGGGCGCCGTTCGGGTTGTCGGTCGTGAGCAGGCACTGCCAGGGGTTCTTTGTCAGCAGGGCGAGTTCGAGCCCGATCGCCCACATGATCGAGTTGACCAGGTTCTTGCGCCGGTAGAGGACCGGGATGATGCCGGAGCCCGTCTCCAGCTCGACGTCGTGGTTGCTCCACTTGTTGTGGTGGAGGCGGTAGAGGTTGAACTCCATCGGACCGTCGGCGGTCATCGTCGTCGTCTTCCCGAACATCACCTGCCCCATATCGATGACGATCTGGGGTTTTTCGTTGACCGATCGCGTGATCTCCTCCGCCTTCGAGCAGAAGTCGCTCCACGACGTGCCCCCGTACGCATGGAACTGGACATGGGTGGCATAGAGTGTCTGGCGCTTCCGGTTCAGGTCAGGGACGAGGTCGAACGTATCCAGGGTTGTTCTGTAGTTTCCGGGCAGCCCGAGATTATTGCAGTGGATATGCACCGAGTGCGGGAGGGCGAGCATCTCTGTCGCACGGATCATGGTGTCGATGATCTCTCCCGGGGTGACCTCGAAGTACGGCACGACATCGGTGATGCTGCTGACGTTCTTTCCCCATCCCCACGCCTCGGTCCCGCCCGGGTTCGTGAGCTTGACCCCGAATCCCTTCACCGCCGCAAGCGTCCATCCCACGATCGCGGCCGCTCTCTTTGTGTCCTTCTCCCGGACCGCCTCCATGATCGCCCAGTTCCCGTCGAACAGGACGTTTGCCATCGTGTCCTGCAGCGGGGTGTAGGCAAACTCCTCGTGGGTGTGGCGGGCTTCGAGCGGCGCCATCGCGCCCTCCAGCAGCGCGGTGTAGCCCATGCCGCTGTAGCGGTAGCTGTTCCCGTAGGTGGTCGGTACGCTGTAGCCCGATGTCGAGTGCATCCGCCCGCGCCGCGGCGTCCTGCCGGCCCGCATATCTTCGGGGCTCATATAGCGCCCGAAGTTCACCTTCGTGCCGCAGATATGGGTGTGCGAGTCGATCCCGCCGGGCAGCGTGAGGAAGCCCTCCGCATCGATCACCTCCGCACCGCTGCCGACCTCCTCCACGATTCTGCCGTCGCTGACGGCGATGTCCATAATCTCGCCGTTGATGCCGCTGATGGGATCGATGACGCAGGCGTTTTTGATCAGGATCTCGTTCATGGCGGGTGATCCTCCTGCAGCATCGCATACATCCGCCCGAGGATCTCCTCGTCGCTCGGGTAATCGGTCTTCAGCACCCGCCGCATCCTGATCGGCACGCCGTCCATCCGGTACGCCGTGCCCGCCGCATCGATCCCGGTGACCGCGACCGGTATCTGGATGTCGGCAAACGCCGTCGTCGCGTTCGGGTAGGGGTCGATCACCACCGTCGGGATATCGGCGAGGTGCTCGACGCACGCCCTCGGGAAGTGGGCGGCGGGATCGCTGGCGACGACCAGGCAGGCATCGCACTCCCTGCGTGCCAGGACGTCGATCGCGGTCGTCTCGCCCGGGTTGTAGAAGGCGATGCCGCGGGCGAAGTCGATCCCGAAGGGGTAGCCGGTCATCCAGGTATTCACCTCGTTTGAACCGTAGACGTTGTAGTGCCCGCGCATTGCCGAGATCGTCGCCTTCGTGTGCCGGTTCAGCTCGGAGACGAGCTCGATCGCGTTTCTGACGTTCTTGTACTTCCCCCTGCTCATGGTGAGGCCCAGGCCGAAGTAGAAGGCAATGAACTTCGCGTTCAGGCAGCGGTCGGCGATCCGGAAGAGCTGCTCGCGGGGGACGCCCGCAACGGAGCGCGGTATGATATCCCGCTTTCCCCGGACGATCGCCCGGAGCGCGCTCAGCACGGCGTAATCGCCGCCGGGCGTCACCTGCACAAACTCATCCGCGATGTTGCCGGTCTCGGTCTTCCTGATATCGGCGACGATCACCGTCCGGTCCAGGTAGTCGTTTGGAAGGAAGAATCCCTCCGCATACCGCGTGTACCGGCTGAGGTGGCGGGGGTGGGCCTCGATCGGGTTGCATCCCCAGTAGACGACGAGATCCGCACGGTTCTTCACCTGCCCCAGCGTGCATCCCGGATGCCCGACCTCCTGGATCGCGAGGATCGAGGGGCCGTGGCAGACGGAGCTCGTATTGTCGATCACGCCGCGCAGCACCTCCGCCATATGCACCCCGATGCACTGCGCCTCGACGTGCGTACCGCTCCACCCGAAGAGGAGCGGGCGTTCGGCGTCCCGCAGCATCTCGACCGTCCTGAGGATCGCTTCGTCGTAGGTGATATCCTTCCAGCCCTTTCCTTCGCGCTGGATCGGTCCTTTGAGCCGGGGCTCACCGAGGAACTTCTGCTCGCCAAGCGTGCAGGCATTGTCGGCGGCAACGATCCTGCCGTCCTCCACGGTCACCACGACATCGTCGCAGAGGCAGCCGCAGAACGGGCAGACGACGTCTTCAACAATGATAGGCCACTCCTCCCATCTCCTCCATCAGTTCGTACACGGTCTTCCTCCGATCAGTTGTGGCCTCCACCGTTACCGGGGTCGATTTAAAGTCCGGCATCCCGGTCGAGCGGGTCGCACCGGGGATGATATGGTTTGCATAGGGGCCGTACGGGACGAAGATCGTCCCGGGCGTGACGCTCTCGGCGGCGGCGGCCGCAAGGACGATCGCGCCTTCTGTGCTCTCCACCCGGACGCACTCCCCGTCGCAGACCCCCATCTCCATCATATCGAGGGGGTGCATGAAGCACCGGGAAGTCTCGCTGCCGTAGCCGGGCGATCCCTTGCACTCGACGGTGATCCCCTGCTTGATCGTCCGCCCGGTGTTCATGAGGAACCTCATGCTGCCGCCTCCTGCACGCCCTCGACGACCCGGGCGACACGGATGCCACGGTTCGGGCAGTTGACCTCGCAGGTCTTGCACCCGGTGCAGAGGTCGCTGTTCAGTATCTGCACTCCTCCCTTCTCGATCTTTAAGACCGCGCCGTCAGGCTCGCCCTCCCTGCCCACCGGGCACGAGATGCAGCAGTTGCCGCATCGCATGCAGATCTCCCTGTCGATGGAGAGATGGAACGTCGCCCGAAACCCGGTCCGGTCACGATGCTGCGCCTCGAGCACCCGCCCGCTCTGGAGGACGTCTTCCGGGCAGGCCTCGACGCAGAGGCCGCACCTGATGCAGTGACCCGGGTAGATCTCGGGCCTCCATCCGTCGTCGTGCCGGAGCACCGCGATCGCGCCGGGTGCAGGGCAGATCATCATGCACTGGTAGCAGGCGGTGCATTCCTTCCCGGTCAGGGTCGGATAGTCCTTGAAGTACGGGGGGGTGACGAGCGGATCGGTCTTTGCAAGGAGGAACTTCCTGATCCATTCGGTGCGCAGGAACTCCCGCAGATACCAGATGATTGACTCGCTCATGCCTGTACTACCTCTCCGTGCACGCAACGCAGGGATCCGAGCTGATGAACGTGGACGTCACGTCGGCGACCGACGTCACATCGTTGATCATATGGTGCGTGCATGCCTCGATGTTCATGATCGAGGGTGTCCTGACGGTGATGTCGATGATCCGCCCGTATTCGTCGGATTTGATGTAATAGGTCAGCTCGCCCCGGGGCGCCTCCCCCTGGTAGGTGATCTCGCCCGCCGTGCAGGCGCCGCCGCCGCGTATCGGTCCTTCCGGCAGCTGCCCGATGCACTGCCGGATCAGGCTGATGCTCTGCATCACCTCGTCGAACCGGACCATGTTCCGTGCGAAGTTGTCCCCCTCCGTCCGGCAGACCGGCGTAAATCCGAGTTTTTGGTAGGTGGGGTGCTGCAGCCTGAGATCGCACTCCGGCACGTTGCTCGCCCGTCCCGTCGGGCCGACCGCGTGGGCCTCGATCGCCTTCTCCCGGGTCATGGTCCCGACGCCCCTGCTCCGCAGCGCGATCAGGTAGCTCGTGGCGAACATGCGGGTGTAGCGCTCGACGTCTTCCTCCACCCGCGCAAGACCGGCAAGCAGCGCGGCGGCGTCCTCCTCGGTGATGTCGAACCGGACGCCGCCCGGGATCATGTATGCCGTGTTGATCCGCGATCCGGTGATCCGCTCCAGCTGGTCGAGGACGATCTCACGCACGTTCAGCAGGTACATGGCCAGTGTCTCGTGCTCGATCGTGTAGCAGTACGAGAAGTTGGCCAGGATGTGGCTTTCCATCCGGTCGAGCTCGTTGACCACCACCCGGAGGTAGGCGGCACGCGGCGGCACGGCAATCCCGCTGATCCCCTCCATCGCCTCGATGAAGACCATGTTGTGGATGACAGAGCAGATGCCGCAGATACGTTCCGCAAGGAACATCACCTCCTGCCAGGGGCGTCCGCGCATGATCCGCTCGATCCCCTTCTTCATGTACCCGAGCTCCACCTCCGTGCGGAGGACGCGTTCGCCGATGGTCTCGCACTTGAGCCGTATCGGCTCCTTCCAGCAGGGATGCATCGGACCGATGGGGATGGATACGTCAACCGTCTTCTTCATCGCTTCTTCTCCTCGTAGTTCTCAAAGATGGTCGGCGCAAGCGAGAGGATGGCGGCCAGGATCTCGGTGGGGCGCGGCGGGCACCCCGGCACCTGGGCTGCGATCGGGATGTGTTTGGCCGCCGGGGGATCGATATAAGAGTCCCGGCGGTTGTAGACGCAGCCCGAGATCGGGCAGTTGCCGATTGCAATCGCGGCCTTCGGTTCCGGGATCTTCTCCCAGATGGCCACCAGCTTGTCCACCCACTGCGGGGTGACCGCACCCATGACGAGCAGGATGTCCGCTTCCCGGGGGTTGTTGTGGACGTAGATGCCGTACTGTTCGATGTCGTACCGGGGTGCGAGGCAGGCGAGGACTTCGATATCGCACCCGTTGCACGACCCGACGTCGACGAAGCAGACGTGGATGGACTTTGACCGAACCCTGTTCTTCAGTTTCTGCAGGAGGCTCATTGAAGGATCGCCTCCCGGATCCGTCTTTTTCCTGTTGTTATTGCCTCTTCTTCGGGCAATCCTGTATCAATCATGTCCCTGACTTCGCTGCACAGCGCCTGCATGCGTTCTTCTTCGACAAAGGGGATAAAACGGCTGAAGAGCTCGCATCCGAGTTCCTTTGCCACCCGGCTGCCGGCATCCGCCATCTTCTGCCCCTGTTCGTACCTGCTGGGCAGGTTCTCGAGAAGGGACATATCGAACCGGCGGATCATCGCAAGGCGGACCTGATTCGGGCCGACACCCAGGCGGTCGGCGATCTCCCTGACCATCAGGTCGTGCCGGGTACTGATCAATATATTGTACTTCATCTGACGAAGGTCTTTTTCGTACAGGTAGGTGGTCATAGGATCCCTCCTGCCCGGAGCAGCGCGTACAGGCCGAAGAGAGCGATACATGCCCAGAGCGCGGCCATCTCCCGCCCCTTGAGCCTCTGTCCGTCGGATGCCCAGTGCAGAAGGGCAATCGCAACGAGGAGAGCGGCGGCGAGCGCGCCCTCGGCAGGGATGATGTGCCGCTGTGCAAGCTCGAGAAGGGCGAGTGCCGCATAGGCGGCACCGGCAACGAGCGCGAGCTCCCGGATCATGCCATCACCACCCACTGGACGGCGAGAGCGGCGACGATCAGGCCGGTTGCGATGCTCTGGACGGTCACGCTGTCGTACGGCGAGAGCATGGGCGTGAGTGCGCAGACGAACGAGATCGAGACGAGGATGGCAAGCATCAGCAGAAGCGTCCACCAGATCGGGAGCAGGCCGATGAAGACGATGACGAAGGCGTAGAGGAGGACGAACGTCTTGAGCGAGAAGCCCACCTCGAGGGCGGCGCGCCAGACCCCGAAATGCTCCGTCTTGTAGCCGCTCACGATCTCCTTGCTCTCGATGACCGCAAAGGGGCTGTAGTAGACCTTGGTCAGGATGACCAGGTACATGGCGAGCGCCGCCGGCGGCACGATGAAGAGGAGCGGACCGTGCACCTGCTGGTAGGCGGCGATATCGCTGATCGCAAGCGATCCGGTGAAGAGGTAGACCGCGGCGATCGTCGCAAAGAGCGGGATCTCCGCCGCAGCGGTGATGACCGACCGGATGGCGCCGAACTTGCCGTACGGCGACCCGGAGGAGAGGCCGGTGCCGTGCTCCACGATCTTGTGGAGCATGTAGATGCCGAAGAGGAGGAGCAGGCTGCCTCCCGAGAGGAGCACGAAGAGGGCCGCGCTCCAGATGCCGATCGCAACCAGGATCACCCCGACGAAGAGGGCCTGGCTTGCGGTCTCCGGGATCCAGGTCTCCTTGAACGAGAACTTCAGCGCATGCAGGATCTCCTGCCATATGGGAGGGCCCGGCCGCTGCTGGATCCGGGCAATCACTTTTCTGTGGATGCCGTGGAAGAGCATGCCGATGAAAGTTGCCGCGATCAAGTATTCGATCATATCAGTACCCTATGAATGGAATGTCTTCGTCGCCTTCCGCCGCGTTCCACCAGAGTCCGATGAAGAGGACGAAGAGCGGGAACGCGATGACGAGAAGTATCTCTGCGAGCCAGAGCGGGAGGTATCCGGCCGCGGCCGCACCGCTTGCACCGATGCAGACCGCGCCTGCGATACCGGCTATCGTGAGTACCTTCTGCCTGTTCATACCGCATCACATCGAGAGGGCGATCTCTACCACCCGGAGGAAGACGAGCAGCGAGCTGACGTGGATCATCAGGATGTACGGTGCGCCGGGCGCACGGGTGATCTCTGCCTTTGCCACGTAGAACGGGGCCATGCCTTCCCCCATCACCCCGAGCACCAGGAACGCCTTCGCAACGAAGGGGACGGTGATCCCCGCACGGTAGAGTTCCCAGAGGCTCAGGCTGCCGGTCGTCGCCAGGGTGATCGCCGCCGCGCCGAAGAGCGGGAGCGTCGCGACCATGGCGACGATCCCGTACTGGTAGGCGGCGTTCAGCACATGCCTGCTCCGAACCGCCGCAACGATCCCGATGTTCGTGATCCCGACCATCGAGGTGAAGAGCGCGAAGTTGAAGAGATCCCCGCTCACCACCGCTGCCAGTGTCGCAAGCCCGCAGGCGATCGCCATAAAGCGCTGGAAGGCGAGATCCTTTGTGGGAATCTCCTTTGCCAGATACGCATCCCCGCCGAAGGCGATCTCCACCATCCGCTCGGGCCTGCTGATGATGACGATGACCGTGAATATGAGCGCAAACGCAAAGAGGCTCGCCGTGTACGGGCTGAAATAGTTCACGACATCGCCGAACTCGACGACGAAGAGTTCTCTGCCCCCGATCTGTCCGGTGGGAAGGCTAAACATCAGGATCACCCCGCATCGTGCCGATCAGGGAGAGCTTGACCATCACCTTCAGGAGGATGGCGCCGCCGGCGATCAGGACGGCGAAGAACCAGTACGCGGGCAGGATCATGAAGATGAAGAACGCACCGATCCAGATGGCCCAGGCATAGCCGCTCGCCGCTTCCAGGAGCGCGAACCGCTCGGCATGCCCGTGGCCCATGAAGTAGAAGACCAGGCCGGCGGCGGCGATCGCCCCTCCCGAGAAACCGGAGAGGACGATACCGTAGGCGACCAGGATGGCGGCGACGATCGCGGGAGCGGTGTCCATCACCTCGATCCGGCGGACTTTTGCGGGCCGGGCGGCGAGCCCCTCTTTTGCGATGTAAACCTGCGAGAGCGCCACCAGCTCCGAGATCGCGACGACGAGGCCCGGGAGTATCAGCGCCTCCGCGAGATCGGTCGCGACCAGGGCGATGAGTCCGAGCGTCATGATCGCGACGAGCTCGGTGAGGAGGAGGCGGTGGAGATCGTCCCGCTCCCGGACGAGCGCAAAGAATGCCGCCGAGACCAGGAGGAGGATCACAAGCGCCCCTGCGGGGTAGACGAGTTCCATCAGTCCCTCCTCGTAAACAGGTATGCTGCAATTGCGAACGCGGCGAAGAGAATGCTCGTCTCGGCCACGGTATCGAGCCCCCGGGTGTTGTAGAGAATCTCGTCGATGATCCCGCCCGGATGGGAGACGATCGTCGTGCCGAGGTGGAGCGTCTCATCGGCCATCAGCCGCGCAAGCGGGGTGAGGTAGGCGGTGACGTACCCGAGATAGGGCGAGTTTTCCGGGTACTGCGCCGCGACCTCCGCTCTGCCGAACGCCTCCCCGCCGCGGTCATAGGGGTCAAGGGAGCTTGCACGATCGATCTGCTTCGGGTAGAGCTGCTCTTCTTCGTAGACGAGCCCGGGGATGAGGACGATCCCGATGACGGCGACGGCTATGACCAGCACGGCATAGGCCGCCACGAGATTGTCGTAGTCGGATAGGAACCTCGAGATCCTGCTGATGATCATCGGTCATCCCTCCGCTCCATGATCCGGACGAAGATGAAGGTGGAGATGGCGGTGACGCCGACGAAGGTGAGCAGCGCGAGCATCTCGTCAAAGGCGAGCATGATCAGAAAGAGCCCGAACGACGGTATCTCAAGGTTGATCAGCCGTGCGAGGTAGGTCTTCTCCCCCGGAAACGCTGTCGCCGCCGTTCCGATGGCCAGGATGGCGAGGCCGAGCAGGAATTCAGCGTTCATCGCTCCTCCTCCGGTCCGGTCACCTGCAGGATGATGATCGTCGTCACCGGCACCAGGAGCGAGACCGCGATCGCGACGTCCAGGTACCCGCGTGCAGCGACGAAGGGGATCACCCCGCCGGTCAGCAGTCCGATCCCGATCAGCTTGTCGTAGGAGCTCTTTGAGAGCGAGGCGGCGATCGCCCCGAGAAGCGCGATGCCCCCGAAGATCGCCTGCAGGATCGCTATCATTGCCGTTCCGGCCCTCCTGCGTATGCGCTTGCAATGGCGTTTGACTCAAGCGTCGATCCGACGAAGTATGCTGCCGCCGCCGCCAGGGCCAGCGGATGGGGGATCAGGAGCGCGACGGATGCGGCAACCGCAAAGCTCAGCACGTTCAGGTACGGGAGCTTGCGGAGGGTTCTCCGTTCGGCGACGATCCTGATCGCCGCATACAGGCCGATCCCTGCAGTGAGGATGAGGGGGATCTGGCCTTCTATGCCCTCCACCTCCAGAGCCGTCCGAGCACTCTGCTTGCCGGAATGTGAAAGAGTCCCTGTATTGTCAGGATGGCGATGACCGTACCCGCGATGAAGTCAGATGCGGCAAACCCGACCTGTGTCATGCCGTAGACGACGAACGTGGCAAGGACCGCTCCCGTCGTGCCCGCGTAGCCCGGATCGTGGCAGATGCGGTTGCCGATAAAGACGAGCGCCGCAGCAGCGAGCCCTCCCGGTATGCCGGCGATGAAGACGCCGCAGGATGCAAGCAGGGTGCCTGCCGATGCATCAGGGGAGGAGACGATATTCCCCATCATGTTCCCGCCGAGGAGATCGCCCCCGTCGGCCCTGATCTGCCGTCCGATGGCCGCAGCTCCGCTGACGCCTCCCTTTTCCGGCAATTTAAAAAGGATATCGACGGTCACAAAAAGGACCCAGCAAATGATCGATGCTGCCAGGATGCGTATGACTTCACCCAGCATTCTATCTCCAGCTATGGAAACATCTTGTTATCTATTCAATAAAGCTTTTCATGGTTACAGTACCCGATTATTTCGGAAATAAAAAGCAGAATGGAGCATTTGCGGCAACCGGGAAGCATCTTCACTTACAGAGTATTTACGGGTGGCATCGATCGCCGCCACGCGGATCCGGTCCGGCTGCGCGATGCCGGTTATTTCCTCCTCCCCTCTTCCAGCGCCGTTCGATCCCGGACTGCGTGCCGGCAGTCGCCGGAGATATTCAGCTGCATTTATCTGTCCGGTTAAAAAATGATAACAGTATTATCATGCCGCCCGACCTTCCGCGAATCGACCTGCTGACCTTCCTCCTCGTGCTCGGCATCGTCGCCGCTGCCGCGGTCGCCTTCTGGCCGCTGATGGACGTCGTTATTCTGAGTATTTCGCTTGCGGTCGTCATCATGCCGCTCCAGCGGTTTCTCTCGAGGTACATGAACGAAGCCATCGCTGCAGGCGTGGTGACCGGCCTCGTGATAACAGTGGTCGTTGCCGCGGTCTTCTTCGTCATCACCGTCCTCTACCAGAATGCCGATTACCTTGCCCATCTCGTCGAGACCATACTCCGGTGGTTCCGCTCCCTGCAGCTCCCGCAGCAGGATATGGCATTCCCGATACCCAGCGATCAGATCGCAGACGGCATCAACCACCAGATAGAGCGGTCGATCGCCTGGCTGGAAGATACCGCCGCCCGGATCCCGTTCCTGCTCGTGAAGATGCTCGTCTTCTTCTTGAGCCTCTATATGTTCGTCTATCGGGGCGAGCGGATCCGAAACGAGATCGTCGCTCTCCTCCCTTCGAAACTGAATGCGGCGGTCGAGCGGATGACGGTGGTCTCGGTCGATACCCTCTATGCAATCTACGTGGTGCACATGGCGACCTCCGTCATCACTTTCTTCCTGGCGCTGCCGTTCTTCTACTATCTCGGGTACGGGCATATCCTCTTCTACTCCCTCATGGCGGCGATATTCCAGCTGATCCCGATCATCGGGCCGTCGGTCCTGATGATCTTCCTCGGCATCTTCGCGCTTTCGTCAGGGGACATCAGGGGGCTCGCCCTCATCGCGATCGTCGGCTACCCGGTGGTCTGCGCCTTTCCGGACATCTACTTCAGGCCGCTCCTGATGGGGATGCGTGCAAGCATCCATCCGGTGATCATGTGGATCGGCTTCTTCGGGGGGCTTGCGGCGATGGGCATCGTAGGCTTCATCCTGGGTCCGCTCTTCCTCGCCCTGATCCTCGCCGGCTACTCGATCCTGATCGCCGAGCTCGCGGAGATCCGGGAGAAGACCAAAGCCTCCTGATCCCCGGCGGCGTTCCGGTGAGGGATACTGTATTATTGCCGGGCGGCAAGTACTATAGCTGGGCGGGGGTTGCCGAGCCCGGTCAAAGGCGCAGGGCTTAGGACCCTGTCTCACAGGAGTTCGAGCGTTCGAATCGCTCCCCCCGCATGCTCGTTTTGTCGTTGGCCCGGAAACTGGGGGGGGGCTTTATGCCGTGCCGGGTTGCGGGACGACCGGAATGGCCGGAGTGCATGGGATTGCATCGGCAAACGGCAGTCTCACTCGCGCTGGCGGATTCCCCTGCTCGCGGGGAGTCCCACGGTAAAGGTCGACATGGTGGTGTTGATTTTAATAGAGAAGGGTTATGCGGCGGAGGGAGCGATCATTGTGCATGGCCGATGAGAAACGATCCCGGTTCTCTGATCACGATGTTGGGGAGAATTCCCTCGATCTTTTCACGGTTGTTCAGGATGTGAGTCTTATCGGTGGTGACGAAGCTTACCACCTCCCGTAGCCGGTGAACCTGTATGAAGTATGCATCCAGCATCACGAGGATGTCGGGCTGATGCCCAATCACGGAGGTCAGGGCGCTCATTTCGTCCATGAGATGCGAATCATAATTTTCGGGGCAGCAGGTGTGACAGATGACCGGCGCTGAATGGTCATCCGGGCGGCAATCCAGATCCAGCGAATCCAATGCGCCCTTTATGGCGGCGATAACATCTTTTTTGAATGTATCCCGCTCATACTCCGTTCCCAAAATGCAGTTTCGGAGTTCGTCCATATTTCGCTGCACAAATGAACGAAGTACGTTCTTTTCTTTCTCATCTCTGAGTGACCGGGCGCACTGCCCGGTGATTTTCCGGATAATCGCATCGAGTCTGTAAGGGTCCGGGTTTGGGGGGAGGTTTTTTCCAAAGTAATTCAGGTATTTTGCGATCACTCTCCTGAATGTACTGAATGCCCTGTAACATTCGTTGTAGACACGCTCGCTTGTATGTCGCCGGAACCCATCCTGTCGCATGTATCGATGAGCATGGTGGTGCTGCAGGTCCCACTCGATTCGGGATCCGATGAGTATATTTGCATCAAGGAAATGGTGGAGGGAAGCCATCGTGGTCGCTATATTCAAGAGAAATATCCCTCTATCAGTGAGGATAGGATCCTTTTTCCGCGTTCGTCAATATCCTGGCAGGTCGTAAGACTGGCTGATTCCCGAATCTTCCGGTTAAACGAGCGTATCTTCGGAACAAGATCCGAGAAGGCCGTCCGGTATTCCCGCTCCCATTGTACGAGTTTTCTGTCGTAGTATTTGTCGTGCCCCCTGTCCAGGATGCGCACTCCCTTTGCAAAGGCGATCCAGATGTCCATTGCGGTCCTGCAGGCTGATTCCGCTATTGAGTGTGCGTGATCCTCGTCTTCTCTGATGATGTCGAATGCCTTTCCGGCTCCTGATACATATGATGAGAATTCATCGTTAAATCCGTCGAAGAGTGGTTCTTCGATGAGTTCAGCTTCACATTCGTATATGACGTTCTCCAGGCGATCGATTCTGGGGCTGATGGGGTCATCGATGTAGCGGTTGAGAGTGCTCTGGCCGGCCGGGCGCAATGTGATGTATTCTTCGAAGGGGGCAAGAAAATCGATCTTATAGAGGGGCATGAATCCGTACGGCGCATCATGCCGGTAGATCCGGTTGACAAAGGGTTTTAGATTATAGGGATCAATACCCCTGACGATCTGTTCAACGACGGCTGATACGCCTTCGTTCACACCGGCGGAATAGGCTGGTTTTTTATTTAATTTGAGTAGATATTTGCCGGTGGAAGTTTCTTCCATTGCGAGAATACCCCTGGCTTTCAGGGTATCGATGGAGGACTCGACGACCTCCGAGTAGGGGCCATAGTTGTACCAGTAGAACGGTATTTTCTCTCTGACCGGGTCGTCTTCGGGAAGGGTCGCCCGCGCCTTGAAGAGAATTTTATGGATCGCTGTTTTGGGTAATTTCAGATCAGGACGGACATGATAAATCCGGTAAATCAGATGCGAGACGACTTCGGGCTGAAGCATCGTACTATGCTATTCATGCAATGATTATATAGAAATTTCTCATGGATGGTGAACATATCCAAAACCTCCTCATCTTGGAGGGGACAACAACCTCATGGTTCTCCTACAGCGAGGCGAGAGCCTGAATATGCCCGGATTCGGGATTTTATGTGGAATCATGAGATGTTCAGGGAAAAGAGGATCGATGTTTGTTCGCATGCAGCCTGATCCCGGGGCTCCTGACGCTTTCCTGGATGATCTCCCTGTTTGGTCTTGAGGTATCGGGCCCGGACTCCATCCCATACCCTGCCCATATCGAAATGCCACGGCCCTCTCACTGCCTTATCGGCAAACAGCAACCAATTTATGGCCATCCGCCCCGAACGTATGGTACAGGAGCCCGTGATCGAATGCCCGGCCCGCCAGCATGCCCCGACGCCATCCTCTCGCTCGTCGAGCGTTTCGAGTTCCACCGCCCCGCGTACCTGCGCGGGCAGTACAACGAGGCGCAGCTGCGGCGGGAGTTCATCGATCCGTTCTTCAGGGCGCTTGGCTGGGACGTCGACAACCGGGAGGGGCTCTCCGAGGCATATAAGGAGGTCGCCCACGAGGATCCGATCCGGATACGCGGGCAGACGAACTACCTTGATTACTCGTTCCGGATCGGCGGTGTCAGGAAGTTCATCGTCGAGGCGAAGAAGCCCTCCGTGAGGCTTAGGGACGATGCGGAGTCGGCGCTCCAGCTGCGGCGGTATGCCTGGAATGCCGGGCTGAAGCTGAGCATCCTGACGAACTTCGAGGAGTTCGCCGTCTATGACTGCACGAAGCCGATCCGGAAGGGGGATACCGCGGGGACGGCCCGGATACGCTACTTCACGTACCGGGAGTATCCCGAGCAATGGGACTGGATCGAAAAGATCTTCTCCCAGCGATGCATCCTGAAGGGCGCGTTCGACAAATTCGCCGAGTCGGAGACCGAAAAGAAGGGGACGATGGGCGTCGACGAGGCGTTCCTCGCCGATATCGAGGGGTGGCGCGACATCCTCGCCAAAAACATCGCGCTCCGCAACCCCGCCGTCACCGTCGACGAGCTGAACATGGCCGTCCAGCTGACGATCGACCGGATCATCTTCCTCCGGATCAGCGAAGACCGGGGGATCGAGCCATACGGCACTCTGCAGCGGCTGATGGAGGGGGACCGGGTGTATGCCCGCCTCGGCGAGCTCTTCCGCCACGCCGACGATCGCTACAACTCCGGGTTGTTCTACTTCCGGGAGGAGCCGGGGCGGGGCGAGTCCCTCGATACCCTGACGCTCTCGCTCTCGATCGACGACGACGCGATCAAGGCGATCATCCGCCGCCTCTACTACCCCGAAAGCCCGTATGAGTTCTCGGCAATCCCGGCGGACATTCTCGGGCAGGTCTACGAGCAGTTCCTGGGCAAGGTGATCCGCTTAACGGAAGGCCACCGGGCGAAGGTGGAGGAGAAGCCGGAGGTGCGCAAGGCAGGCGGCGTCTTCTACACCCCGACCTATATCGTCGACTACATCGTCAAGCAGACCGTGGGCGAGCTCGTCCGCGGGAAGACCCCGGAGGAGGTATCGGGGATCACGATCCTGGATCCCGCCTGCGGCTCGGGTTCGTTCCTGCTCGGCGCATACCAGTTCCTGCTGAACTGGCACCGGGACTGGTACATCGAGCACCTGGTCCCGGTGATCAAGGAGAAGGGGGCGGCCTCCCCCGAAGTCAGGGCACTCCTGCCGCCAGTCCCGGAGCAGCCGAAGCAGCCCGGTCGGGGGAAGAGGCGGGATGCCGCACCGCAGCAACTCCCGATCTACAAGGCGGCGAACGGGACCGACTCGCGGGTGCGGAGCGACTGGAAGCTGACCACCGCCGAACGGAAGCGCATCCTCCTGAACAACATCTACGGCGTGGACATCGACCGGCAGGCCGTCGAGGTGACGAAACTCTCCCTTCTCCTGAAGGTTCTCGAGGACGAGAGCGAGGAGACCGTATCGAAACAGCTGACCCTGTTCGCCGAGCGGGCGCTCCCGAGCCTGCACGACAACATCAAGTGCGGCAACTCGCTCGTCGCCTCCGACATCTACGATGATCCCGCCGTCCAGCCCAGCATCGAGGAGCGCAGGCGGATCAACGCGTTCGACTGGGAGCGGGAGTTCGCCGGGATCATGCGGCGCGGCGGGTTCGATGCGGTCATCGGCAACCCGCCGTATGTACGGCAGGAGACACTCGGGCAGACGTTCAAGGAGTATGCGAAGCAGCGGTATGCGGTCTATCACGGTGTCGCCGATCTCTACACCTACTTCATCGAGAAAGGAGTCTCACTCCTCCGCCCCGACGGGCAGTTCGGCTACATCGTTGCGAACAAATGGATGCGTGCGAACTATGGAAAGCCGCTCCGGGGGTGGCTGAAGCAGAGGAAGATCCTCGAGATCGTGGACTTCGGCGACCTGCCGGTATTCCACGGGGCGACGACCTATCCGTGCATCCTCCGGGTATCGCCCGGGCCGCCCGCTGAGACATTCCCGGTCACGCAGGTTGCGTCGCTGGATTTCCCGGACCTCTGCGAGTATGTCAGGGAGACCAGCTGCCCGGTGAAGTTAGAGGATCTGGATGAAAACGGCTGGTCGCTCGTGGACGGACGGATCAGCACGCTGCTGAAGAAGATCCGGAGCGGCGGCGTTCCGCTGGGCGAGTACGTGCGGGGGAAGATCTATTATGGCATCAAGACCGGGCTGAACAGGGCGTTCGTCATCGATGCGGAGACGAGGGATCGCCTGATTGCTGAGGATCCAAAGAGTGCGGAGATCATCAAGCCGTTTCTGGCAGGGCGGGATGTGAAGCGGTATGCGCCCCTTGAGAAAAAGAGGTTCCTAATTCTCTTTGAGAAAGGGATTTCTAACCAAAAGGGGGCCGTTTATCGAAATAAATGGAGTTGGGTAGAGAACGAATATCCGGCAGTTGCAGCGCACCTTAAGCCATTCCAGAAAGATGCAGAAAAGAGGTATGACAAGGGTGATTATTGGTGGGAATTACGTGCTTGTGAGTATTATCAATCATTCGAAAGCGATAAGATTATTTTTCCCGATA
>JAHKLN010000053.1 GCA_020854755.1 Methanomicrobiaceae archaeon
CGGCATCGGCCCCGGCGATCTCTCGACCCTCCCGAAGCTCGCAATCGCCCCTGAGAAGCCCGTTGCACGCCTGAAAGAGGGTGTGACCCAGATCAGGAGGCTCCTTGCAGGCGAAGAGGTCAAGAAGACCGGCATGGAGTTCTTCGACTATGACGGCGCCAAGCTGACCGGCGTCAACCTCCCCGGAAAGAAGGGCATCCCGGTCTACATCGGTGCCCAGGGCCCGAAGATGCTCGAGCTCGCAGGAGAAATCGGCGACGGATCATTAATCAACGCATCCAACCCGAAGGACTTCGAGATCGCCATCCCGATCATCAAGGCCGCCGAGGAGAAGGCAGGCAAGAAGGGACACGACGTCGGTGCGTACACCGCCATGTCCATCGACAGGAGCGAGAAGAAGGCACGCAACGCCGCAAAGATCGTCGCCGCATTCATCGCTGCAGGCTCGCCGCCCGCAATTCTCGAGCGCCACGGCCTCGACATGAACAACGTCGCAAAGATCAAGGATGCGCTTGCCCGCTTCGACTTCAAGACCGTCGGCGGACTTGTCGGAGACAAGGAGATCGACGCATTCACCATCGCCGGAACCCCCGACACGGTCAAGCAGAAGTGCGAAGACCTCATGAAGGCAGGTGTCACGCAGATCATCTTCGGCTCACCGCTCGGCCCCGACATGACCGAGTCCATCCGCCTGCTCGGCAAGTACGTCGTCTGAACCAGCGATATTCATCACCCTTCTTTTTTGAGATCTCCGGTTTCCTGCCGATGCATGGTCCCGACATCCGTATTTCAGCACCGCAGCAAGTATCTCCCTGCCCATGACGGCCGCGATGCCTCCGGGATCGCCGCCGGGCTATCGCCCCCGCGCCTGCCGGACGGGGCTTTGAGCCGCAGAGGAGCACCCCCTCGCATCCGGCCGATCCTGACACCGGACCGGCATCAAAGCGCTTGCTGACCGATAATCGCCGTCCCGCAGTCCCTTTGCCGGGAGGAGGGTACTCCCTCCACCACGGAGCAATGCCCGGGAATCGCGGGATGCATTCATATCAGAGATCCTGCTCATCCCGCTACTGTCAGGTGCGCCACCGCCCTGCAGACAGTCCACCGATAGCCCCTGTGCTTTCCGGGGAACGCGGGATCCGCTCTTCCCTGCTGCCCTACGGCACCCGGCTCTTCTCCCGGTAGCATCGGGCCAGTTCTTCGGGGAGCGTGAGAATGATCGGTTCAAGGTACAGGCGTTCCATGAAGGACGTATCGCACAGAGAGAGATCGTTTGGATTGATCCGGGAGATGATCGAGCAGAACGCCCGGAATCCGCGCCTGCTCCCGGGCCTGTCGAAGAAGAGGGCAACGTTGAACGCATGGGTGCCGAGCTGCCGGTAGAGCTCGATCGTGCGCAGGATGCCGTCTGCCAGCGGTTCGAGATATGCCTCCGTCTCACCCGGGGATGAGACCGGGAGCAGCCCCCTGACCTCCCGCTCACCGAGCGGCACCGGGCTTGCCGACCAGCAGATCTCGTCGCCGAAGAGGAACCTCTCGGAGCTCCCCTCCCGTTCCCTGAGATCCTCCCAGTAGGTGCGCCCATGCCTGAGGAGGTACCGGTGCCCCGCAGAGATGTACCGCCCCGCAAGGTACGGCGGCTGCTGATCGGAGAGCCCCTGCAGGTGGGGATGGACCATGCTTGCGCCCGCCGTCGGGAGGTAGTTCCAGTTGATGCTTGCATACCCGTCGTGGCGCATCAGGGCCTCGATCGTGCCGGAGAATGCGTCATGCAGCTGGCGTTTGGTGAACTGCTCGACTGCATGGTCTCTTGTGATGACGGTGACGGTATGCCACTCCGCATAGGGATAGAGGTTCGGGAAGGTGACCGTCTCGCCTCTGCATACCCTGCTGCCGTTATCGAACGTCGGGGTTGCGGTATGGACGGCGTCGGGGCAGAAGGGGCAGCCGTTCCCCTCGTACAGGGGTTTCTCCCTCACGTTGATATGCCTCTTCTTCCGCCCGGGGCTGATGCGGCAGGCAATGCCGGTCAGGGATTCCCGGCGGTACTGCAGGATACCGTTGGCGGTCTTGACTTCCCGGATGGTGAACATATCCCCTCACCCATGTCGTTGGAGCTTATTTCTTAAATACCAGTACGGCCTCTTCACCTTTGACCGGCAGGGAGAGCCGGGTCCTGTGACCGGAGAGGGGTGGACCTTCTATCCCCTGTACGTTTTTTATTCCCTGATCGAGGGCATCGCGAAGTATAGGGTTCCTATGAAACTACCCCTCGTGTTGAAACTCCCGACACAGGCAGCCCGGATCGTTCTGCTCCCGCACACGGCTTCCCACCGGCTATCCTCATGGGGGAGACCCCCTCCCCGGGCGGGGTGGGATGCTCCCATCGGTGCACTCGAAGGCAGGACCGGAGGAGAGGACAGGACCCCGGGTATCGCCACCATATTCAACGGATTTCATGGCCGCGCTTCCGCTGCTGCCGGCGCACGATCGTCCTGTGAGATTGCGTTGGCACCTGTTATGGAAAAGCAGGAGCTCATCTCTGTCACACATCCGTGACTTCTTGCAGCCTCATCCGCATACCATGATGAGCTCCCGCTGTCTCGCTGGTGCCCGGAGAGCGGCGAGAGGGCGCCACATGCCGGATGATTGCGTAACGGCGATAGAAAAAAGGGATATAGGGTTTACTCAGGCTTGCTGATCAGCTTCGTCTTGGAGACGATGACACCATCTTTCTTGTGCGGCTTGCGGATGACGCCGTCGCCTGCCTTCTCGAGCTCACGCGCCTCGTCGCAGAGCGCGGCGGCCTGGCGCATCATCTCGTGGGCGCTTGCCACGATCGGGATGTACTTCTCCCATTCCTTGGTCATGAAGCAGCCCTTCACGTTGACACCGGCGACAGCCTGGGCGATCTCATATGCGGCACGCGCCTTTGCGAGTGCGTAGGGGTTGGTGAACTCGCCGTCGACTGCCTTGTCCGAGGTCATGACGACCTTCGGGAGAGCGAGGTCGGCGCCCTTCTTGCCTGCCTTCACCTGGTCGATCACCTTGTCGAGCTCGGTCTGGAGCTTCCTGAAGGCGCCGGTGATGGAGAGAACCTTGACGAGGTTGCCGTTGTAGTCCGCCATCTCGATGGGGTCCAGGAATTCACGGCGTGCCCCGATCATGGCGTCTCCCTTCATGATGATGTAGCCGAACTTGCTCTCCTTCAGTTCTGCAAACTCCTTCTTTGCGGTGATGTCATCAGTAATAACGACAACAGGAATGCCAGCCTCCGCGAGCTGCTCACGGGCTCCGGTCGGTCCGGGCAGCACGCCGTTGGGCGAGACGACGATACAGAAGTCCGGCCCCCATGCCTTCATGTTGGAGACGACACGGTCGATGTCCTCAGGCTGGAGTTTCGTCCCCGAGGTGGCCATGAATGTCTGCATGTCCTCACGGTCTGCACGCTCATCAAGAAGAAGCTCTGCCATGACGCCGCTCGCGATGTTGCCCAGTTTTGCAACTCCTACTTTAATTACCACTTCTAAACACCTCTCAATATTTGAGAACACGTTATTATCACTTAGTTCTCATATAAAGATTTTGAAATCTCTTTTATTCGGTGGCTTCCATCGGCAGGATGTTAAGGAAAAGTGTTTAAGTTCAGCGAGTGTATAGGATAAGTGATGAAACAAGGTCTGCTCACCGATCGGCAGAAAGAAGTGCTGAGGTACCGGAAACAGGGCCTCACCCAGCAGCAGATTGCCGAGATCATATCGACGTCCAAAGCGAATGTCTGCACCATCGAGAAGGCCGCCCTGGAGAACATCAGCCGTGCGAGGGAGACGCTGGAGTTCCTGTACACGCTCGACGCAACTCACCTCATAACACTCAGGGCCGGCACCGATCTGCTCCGCACACCCGAACAGATCTACGAAGAGGCGGAGAAGATCGGCATTAAGGTGAAGTACGATACCATCTCGCTGATCAACAGGATCCGGGACTCCAACCCTGCCCGGCTCAGGGCGCGGTATGTCCGCGAAGACGTTGACGTCTACATCAATAAAGAAGGCGAGCTCTACTTCGGGTGATCGATTCCCCCGGACGCGGGCGCATCGCAGCCACATCTGGTTGAGTGGATGAAGGCCACCTGATGTGAGGATCATGAGAGACCGTTCTGCAGGGCCGGCAGGCGCATCCGGGTAGAAACACCGCGCTGCCCGGCTCACGGCTCATATATCGGGCAACGCTATGAGCACGGTCTTTACCCGGGTTATCGCCCCCCGGGGGGATCGGATGAGACTCCCCTCCGGCACAGGCGGCCGTGTACATGCGATTCGAATTTAGATACTGGTTCCTATGAAAATCAAGCCGGATTCTGCAATGGATGGATCTTTGCGGTCAATACTTTTGCGCCTCCGTACACGGCTTCCCACCGGCTATCCTCATAGGGGGAGGCGGGATGCGGGGAGGGGGACACCCTATAAGCGCTAACATAATCGACAGCTATATTACTACGGACAGCGCAATAGAACATTGTAAACGGGGAACGGAGAGCGACCGGGGATGGAAATGGACTTTGATGAGAACTGGAAGTTACTGCTACAATTTCTGCCTGAAGGTTGGGAACAGCAAGCACAGGAACTTGGCGCCATCGTTCGCCGGCGCAAGATTCTGTCTGCGGAAAGGTTACTGCGCATCCTTCTCATCCACTTAGCCGATGGCTGTTCGATGCGTGAAACCGTCGTCCGAGCGAGAGAAGCCGATTTGGCGGATATTTCTGATGTTGCGCTTTTTAAACGTCTTAAGGCCAGTTCGGAATGGCTTCGATGGCTCTCCGTGAATCTTGCCGACCAACTCCACGGGCCTGTGCACCAACCTCGCTGGTTGCAGGAGTTCACTGTCCGTCTGGTTGATGCCAGTGTTATCACCGAGCCCGGCAGTACCGGGTCTGATTGGAGACTGCATTACAGTATTGAGTTGTTTGGCCTCTCGTGCGACCATTTTCAGATTACCGATCAAACCGTGGGAGAATCCTTCCGCAATTTTCCCGTGAAGCAAGGAGATCTTCTGATCGGCGATCGGGGGTATGGCAGTATCGCAGGGATAAATTATGTTCTCGACCATGAGGGAGACTTTCTGGTGCGCCTCAGAAGCAAGGCTTTTACATTGATGGCGAATGACCGTGACGAGTTTCAGTTGCTCGAGCAGTTTCGAACTCTGGACTATGGCGAGGTTGGTGATTTTGAGCTCTTCTATACGTCGAACAACCACCTGAAACCGATTCGAGTATGCGTCCTCAAAAAAGCTCCGGACGCCGCAGAACGTTCAAAAAAAGCAGCGGTTCAAGGTCAGATCAAAAAGCAACGGCCGCTGAATGAGGAAACCCTGGAGTTACAGGAGTATGTCGTTGTTGCCACCTCGCTCACGAGGGATCAAGTCGCTGCAGGAGACGTCATGGCGTTGTACCGGCTGCGATGGCAGGTTGAATTGGCGTTCAAACGATTAAAATCCATATTAGGTCTGGGCCACCTCCCAAAAACGGATCCGGTCAGCGCACAAGCATGGTTGCACGGTAAGATGCTGGTGGCCCTGCTCGCAGCGGCAATTGTTGACGAGGGACGTCGTTTTTCCCCCTGGGGATACCCGCTGCACGGATCGGTATGAAGAAGATCCCGAACATACCAACTTGTGGAGAGAGACTTCGTTTGCATTCCACTTGCTCCGAAGTGCGGTGAATTCGTATCTATTGCTGAAAAGATGTCTTGAACGCTGGAATATCATCGGAGAAAGACTTGCAGAAGGCAATAGGAAGAGACCACGTCAGGTGTTTGAAGCATATCAGTATCAATGGGGATTAGGTGTCCCAGATGTTTAAGTTAGCGCTAATGGGGGGACACCCCCTCCCCGGTCCCCACCCCC
>JAHKLN010000118.1 GCA_020854755.1 Methanomicrobiaceae archaeon
CCCCGAGAGCCGCCTCCCCCCGGATGAAGCGCCGGTGGGGCGCCGTGTACGGGAGCGAATTGATTTGAGCGGCGAGAGGCTTCCATTTGATAAACGGTTCGCGTTTTCATGAATTTGCACCTATCGCCCGCAGGCTCCCATATCCGGTTCTGGAAACGGCTCTTTCGCCCGTTGAGAGAGGCACGGCGAGGAGTGCCTCCCGGGATGGTATCGCGGCATCCCTGACTACTGCAGGTACGCCGGGAGCGTCTCCAGGGTGACGGTATACCGATCGATATGGCTGCAGCTGATGATCAGATAATACTCCCTGCCCTGAATCTGCACGTTCTTGAAGACATTGCCCGGATACCGGAGTTCTGCAGCCGTAACGATCGCCCCTTTCTCCGCATCGACAAGCGCCATGCGGAACCATGCGTACTCTGGCAGCCGTTCGGCGAATGTGGTGCAGTTGATCCTCCAGACAGGGTAGGGAACGCGGAAGGTCTCCGTCACCCCACCGGCGGATTCCTCAATATAGGCAAAAACGATCTCATTGCCGGTCCGCCACGCGGGATCTGACGCACCGTAAACGCTCAGATTTCCGGGGAGATGGTAGAGAGGATACTTCTGGTAGTTTTTTTCGTAGCGTATTCGATACGGCCCAATCGCCTCCGTCTCCCTCTCCAAAACCGGAGTCGTGGGTGACGGGGGTGTGGAGATGCCTGCCGGAACAGACGGCCCCGAAGGCTCTTCAGCTCTGCCGGGCGCCATGCTGATGAGCGCAGCGACGATCACGACGATGGCGATGGCAGCGCCTATGCTGGCGATGTCTCCCCTTTCCACACGATAGAATCGATTGGGTACAAGAAATTGTTTCCTACTTGCACCCATGATGGCCTGCGGAGGGATTCCGGATCATCTTCCCGGTCAGAGGCGCACATAAAGCCGACTCGATAGCCCCCTGCCTGCAATGTGCCCGGTCGGCGGCCGGATCACCGCCCCCTCGGGTTTGCGGCCGGACCGTCTGAGGCAATCAGCGTTTCGGGTCGCCCGGGACGAGAGGAGCGATTCGCGGCGGGCCATGCTCTCGGCCATCCGGTCGAAGGCATGGGGCGGGATATCCGAGGGGTGTCCTCCCGGGCGGTGCTCCAGGTTCGCCGGAATGCCTCCCGGTTAAGATGTCTCGTGTGGAAAAAGGGAAAAGAGTTTTCCCTTTGCCGGGGGCGCCCCGGAGAATTCCGGAAGTATTAAGGAGGTGAATCCTCCATCGGTTGTATGCCCGGGGTTCTCCGGCGGAGATGGGGCACGAGGTGATGGGAATGCGATGTCCAGCCTGTGGTTTCGAGGACGAAGGCAGGTACTGCAGCAACTGCGGGGGGTTGCTGGCCGGGGAGGCAAAGACCGCCCCGGTAGAAGGGCCATGGACCGAGAGATGCCCGGCATGCAGGGCAAGGCCCTTAGCAGAGACCGTGAGCAGGGGATTTCTTGGGCTGACGTCCCGGGAGGTCTACTCATGCCCTGGCTGTGGGGCGACGTTCACCCCTATGGGCAACGGCACGTTCAGGTTCTCAGGGGTAGCCGACAGATCCAACCCCCTCTGGAAGAACTACGGCAAGCAGACCCTGACGGGCGACGAGTGGCGGCGGATCGCATACGGCGGCGTCTCCGATGCCAGGCAGCGGGAACTCGACATCGAATATGCGCTTGAGCAGTTCCAGAGAGGGTTCGTCCCCGAACTCCGGGTAGCCTCAAACACCGTTCTCCTGAAGCGGGGTGAGCGTGCGGTTGCGGTCATCCCCGGGATTACGCTCAAAGAGCCGCGTTCTGTGCGGAAGACATACGGGGGCGGCGGGGGCCCGAGCTTCAGGATCGCTAAGGGCGTGTACCTCAGGACCGGAGGATTTGCGGCCCGGAGCGAGTCGCACGAAGAGATCAAGGTGATCGACTCGGGCACACTCACGCTGACGAACCGGCGAATGATCTTTACCGGCGGAAAGCGCACGGTCAACTTCCCGCTCGGAAAGATCGTCGGCATGGAACCCTACAGGGACGGTATTGCCATCAACCGCGACGGCAAACAGAGGACCGAGTACTACACCGGCCTGAATAACGTTCACCTGACCATCCGCGTCGACGACCGGTCTCACGTCGTGCCGCTCTCCGGCGTGGCATTCATGTGTATGGTGCAGGGTCTCATCAATAGCGGGGAGTGAGGGGGATGCCCACCGGACCTTGGGCATGTTCGCGGAGGACGTCCAGCGAGTCTCCGACGCCATCCCGAACGACAGCGCTGCCGCGGTTTTCCTCATCGATTACCTCCGGGCAGAGTGTCTCAAAGAGGCGCTCCGGGATCCCAGCGCATACCTCATCGCCGAGGGCATAGTCACACCAGAGGCGTTCGTGATGGCCGGAGCAGCGATCGAAGAGGCAGTCGAAGCCGCGGAGGAAGAGAAGAGGCCGATGGCGGCACCGGCCCGAAGTCCGGCCGGACGATCCGCGTCCCGTCTGCGTCATCGTCGACAGCAGGGGCGTGCTCAAGAACCTGCTCCACATCTACCGGAACATGGAGCACACCAAAGACGTCGTCGTCCGCGTCCCGGAGGCGACGCCGGAGGACTACCTCGACCACCTCCGCGAGCGGGAGTACCCGTTCATCCGGCACGGGGAGGAGCGGGTAGATCTTGCGGCGGCCGTACGGGACAACCCCGGAGCTGGCATCCAGCATCGTCTTCATCTCGACGCTCGGATCGGTCCTGACGATCCCCCTCATCGCGACGGTGCTGTTCTGAACGGTGGGATGCCCGAATACCTCAACATTTATCGCTCGGCTCTCCCGGGATACCCGTACAGGCGAGAGAGCGGCAGGTCTGCGTTGTCTTTGACAAGTTTCGAATACTCCCGCTCGGGATCGGGCGATCTCCCCAGTTCGTAGCGGAACGAGCGGTCCCATACGGCTTTCAGCTTCATGATCAGGAGCGCCCCGCATGCCGGCACGGCCACCCGGATGCTGCCCCTGACAGGCGTGACGGCAGTATGATCATCAAGAAAGTCAAACGCAAACTCTCCCCGTCCGCCCTCGAATGGGTTCGGCCTCTCTCTTGAGTAAAAGTCAAGTGTGACGGTTTCCTCACCGGATCCCTTCTCCACTGTCGTATGATGGGTGTATCGCCTGAATTGAAATCCCCCGTGATGAACCAGATGATGCATCACACTTCGGCGGATTCTGCTGGTATGAAAAACATCCAGCGGGTATACCGAGCATCCGCTGGAACAAGCAGCAATTGCTCGGAGCAAAAAAAAGAGCGGGTCGACCATCACCGGTTTTTATGCTCATCTATGAGCCAACGGCTCATAGCGCGCTGTGGTGACAAGGTCGATGTCGACGGAACCGACGTACGGGTTGTATGCATCGACGGCCCATCCCCCAATGAGGTAGTAGCCGGCTGCCGGGAAGTGCAGGACGAACGCGATGTCGGGGAGGGAGGGTGATGATGTCGTCTGGTATGGTTGCAAAGCAGGGACGGGTAAGGATGCGTTATCCGTTTTAAACTGCCCACCGGTTGAGGGTGAACCCTTGATAGCGTCTCAATTTTTCTGTAAAATCGGTGAGCCCTGTCTCCTTGGTTGATCATTCCTTATCCATCGACAAATACTTTTGCCGGTCACCCACTCCTCATTAATGTCCATCAGGATGGCTCCAATCAGCCGGAGGAGCGATTCGTCATTTGGGAACACTCCGGCGACCTTCGTTCTCCGTTCCAACTCCAGGTTGACCCGCTCCAGCATATTCGCCGCCCGGATTCGTTTCCCGTGCTCCCGGGGGAATGCCGTATGACTCATGAGCACCGGAAGTAACCGCTCGATGGTATTGGCTGCCTTCCGATAACCCCGTGCATTGAGGTCATCAGCGATCGCCTGCAAGCGCTGTTCGTCTCCATAGGCCTCACTGAGCGCACAAGCGACCTCATTCTGGAATTTTACAGAACTTTCGTTACGCTACCTCCGTGCACGGCTACTCCCCGGCGCTTCATCCGGGGAGGGGTTTCTTTGGAGGGGAGACCCCCTCCCCTGCCCCCACCCCCTGGCGATTGTCCTCTCGGTCCACTCCACCGGGACGAACAGAGAAAACCGGATCCGGATATCGATATCAGCTCATGAATTCTCATTCGTTGCGCCTGTGGCCGTAAAACGGCTTCGTGGGCGTTTCATACGAAGAAGACAAAGCCTGCGGGTTATGGGCGTGCAGACGCATCCGCTCCCGAAGACCTGCGGGCGGCAGCGCCCTGCACTCCATGCATCGGCATGCAATAACAGAATCATTTATGTTGCAAAGACTGGAATAAATTCATGGATGGACGTTTTAAGGCTGCGGACCTGGGCAATCTTTTACCTGTTCTCATTCGTCGTGCTTCTTGTGGCGCTGTTCCTGACGATACAGGGAGCCCTCCTCTGGATCAGCCTGACACTTGTCATCATTGTCATCGGGCTGAACTTCTTCGCCCTGTTTTCTGAAGTAAAGAGGCATAAAGAGCGGAAAGCATTCCTGCAGAAGATATATGAGGCAGATGCCGGCGCATCGTACATCGATTCGTCCGGGCGGCGGTGGTGACGCAGTCATCCCAAATCCGTAATACTCCAGAAAACTCATGGATTTTCATCAGGTGCGCCTGCAGCCCCTCCCCGGGGCTTCATAGGCGGTTTCATATGAACTCGGGTGGTGAATGTCACCATCCCCTTCCATCCGGCATGCTCGTGGCCTTCGGGGGCTCATGCCGTTTCACAGGAAATCGGATCCGAGGCCGTTTCCGGCCACGGGCGCAGCCAATAAAAATCGATTACTGGCTTTATTGCCGGTTTCAACCGTATCTGCATATGAAAATCGGTGAACCGGGCAGGGGCATCCCGGATCCGGGTCATGGTCCCGGTCTCCCGCTCCGGTGGACCGTGGTACGCGATCCTCTCACGATCCGTCGTACCGGGAGGCCTGAAATGCCGGATTGGATATGCCTGCACCGTGGGTTTGTCGATCCCGGTTGCGCCTGCGGCCTGTTGCGGCCATATAAACGTTCGGGATACCCTCCCCTGCAATGCCGCGCCGGATCAGACCTTCTCAAGAGTGACCTTTATCATATCTCCGGGCTTTACCCCGTGCCCTTTCGGCACATCTATGTTGAACCACAGCACCTCGGGATCGTTCTGCGTCTTGTCCTGCGACATCAGGCAGTCCTTCTTCTCATTGATATGCGCAACAAACTCGACCGGTGCAACAAACTCAACAATTCTCATAGCCAGAATAGGGACTTTACAGCATAAAATTATGACGGCCTTGGGGTGACGCGCCACGTCGTACTGTTAGAATAGCTCCAGCGCTTGATATCCAGATCATCGCAGATCTCAGAGAGAATGGCCAGGTTTATACCGACTTCTTTTGGCGACAGCCCGAGATCCTTTGCTATGTATTTGGATTTGAAGTAGTATTTGCCCGCTTTCAGGCCTGATTTGAGATAATAAACAATTTTTCGCTGAGTTTCATTATATTTCTCCGTAATGCGGTTTTTTGTCGACATCCGGGTCTACCTCGCGAGCAAGGGTTATATATCCTAAGGTATACTTAAAATTTGTCATTTGATTTTTTTAGACCGATTAGAAATCGAACAATATCTCACAGAGTGTCTGACAGAAGGAGGTATAATTTCAGGAGCTTGACCAACAGCTGCGAAGGCAGAAAGCAGGTCAGGAGAATCGTTTAACAGCATGGAAACACCGCCGATCTCCCTGGTCCTGCTGCAGATTGCGGCATTCGGTCGAATAAGAGATAATCGGGTGGATTATCTCTTCTTCCGCATCAGAATTGAAAGACCGGCAATAGCCAGCGCACCAATCACCGCGGTAATGGAGAGCGGGACAGGTTCAACCTCCTCAGGTGTCGGCGTCTCGCCGGGTGCCGGCGTCTCTTCTTCCGTCGGCGTCTCCATCGGTGTCGGGGTCTCTTCTTCTGTCGGTGTCTC
>JAHKLN010000005.1 GCA_020854755.1 Methanomicrobiaceae archaeon
ATGGGTGTGGAGATCAGGATGGGCATCGATGTTGCCGCAAGCGAGCTCTATGACGGCGAGCGCTACCGGTACCGGGACGGCGCACGAACCCCCGAGGATCAGGTCGCCTATATGGCCGAACTGGTGGATCGGTACAACCTCATCTATGTCGAGGATCCTCTCCAGGAGGAGGACTTCGACGGCTTTGCCGAACTCCTGATGCAGGCAGGCAACGACTGCCTGGTCTGCGGCGACGACCTCTTTGTGACGAACGTCGATCGCATTACGACCGGTATCGAGAAGAGGGCGGCAAACTGCGTGCTGATCAAACCAAACCAGATCGGAACACTCACCGATACCTTCGAGGCGGTGCATCTGGCGCAGGGCAACACGCTCGAGACCGTCATGAGCCACCGGTCTGGCGAGACCACCGACGAGACGATCGCCCATCTGGCCACTGCCTTTGGCTGCATCTTCCTCAAGACCGGTGTGGTCGGGGGAGAGCGGATAGCAAAACTGAACGAACTGATACGAATTGAGGAGCTGATCTAACACATGACGAGCGAAATGGAGATTGAATTGAATGAGCCGCTCATACCGGTGGAAGAATACCTGGCGGCAGGTGTGCACATCGGTACCCAGCAGAAGAGCAAAGAGATGAAGCCGTTCATCTACAGGGTGCGCGGGGACGGGCTGTACATACTGGATATCCGGGCAACCGACGAACGGATAAAAGTCGCTGCCAGATTCCTTGCCCAGTTCGATCCGGCAAAGATACTGGTCGTGACCTCACGCCAGTACGGACAGTACCCGGCACAGAAGTTCGCAGAGACGATCGGCGGTATGGCAGTCATCGGCCGCTTTATCCCGGGCATGCTCACGAACCAGAGGCTGAGCAAGTATATCGAGCCGGACGTGATCGTGGTAACCGACCCGATCGGGGATTCGCAGGCGGTGACGGAGGCTGTTCAGGTGGGCATCCCCATCGTTGCGCTCTGCGACACAAACAACATGACGAAGTACATCGACATCGTCATACCCACAAACAACAAGGGTCGAAAGGCGCTCAGTATGGTGTACTATCTCCTGACGAAGGAATTCCTGCATCTCAAGGGCATCGCGACATCTCTGACGCAGGAAGACTTTGAGACAGAATTATAAGCGTAGACGGCACAGAGAGTCATCTGATGGAAACGCGCCCATGCAGTGTTGCAGGCATGTTTTATCCTGCAGAGCCCAGGCACCTCGAGCAGCTGCTCGAAAAATTCCTCCAGGATCAGGGTGCGGGCGTCGATGCACGCGGCATCGTAGCGCCCCATGCAGGTTATATCTACTCAGGAGAGACTGCTGCCTGTGCCTATAGCGCTATCCCACCGGAGTTTGATGGCACGTTTGTTGTCATCGGCCCGAGTCACAGAGGGTATATGACGTGTACCTCGCGGATCCCGTGGGAGACGCCTCTCGGGATCGTCAACGTCGATACGGAGTTTGTCGGAGCGCTGGATATCGAAGTGGACGAGATATCGCACCGGAATGAACACTCGATCGAGGTTCAGGTGCCGTTTATCAAGTATCGATATCCACGCGCGCGGATTGCCCCCATTATGATGGGAGACCAGGGGTATGCAAGTTCAGGACATGTTGCAGAGCAGATCCTGCAGGCAACAGAGCGTACCGGGAGGGACGTACGGGTCGTCGCTTCAAGCGACTTCTCCCACTATGTGCCTGAAGAGGTTGCCAGACAGCAGGATCTCTATGCCATCGAGGCACTCGACACCCTTGATCTCCCTGAATTCTACCGGCGATTGCGGGAGACCGGAGCGAGTGTATGCGGCTACGGCCCGATTGCGGTTATGTGCTCCGTATGCAGGCGCAGGGGAGCGAGTAAGGGCCTCCTCCTCCGCTATGCGACCAGCGGAAATGTGACTCGAGACTACGATCAGGTGGTGGGGTACGCAGCCATTGCGGTGATGTAGGGTGGCAACATGGAGCGCGCCGGGCAAGGTATTCCTGTTCGGCGAGCACGCGGTTGTATTCGGCAAACCGGGAGTAGCGATGGCCATAAAGCCGCGCGTCTATGTGACCGTCAGGAAAACGCGCAACCCCTCCCATGCAAAATCGCCCTATATCGACGAGTGTTTCCGCGAGACGGGAGTACGGGGCAGCGTCTATGTCCATTCCCAGATGCAGAGCTCATCGGGATTGGGTTCATCTGCGGCAGTGACCGTGGCGACCCTTTCTGCGATCAATGATGAGTTCAACCTGAACCATACCCGCGATGAGATCGCAGACCTTGCGTTCCTGATAGAGAAGAAGGTTCAGAAAGGCAGGGCAAGCCCCACCGACACCTATGTATCCTCGTTTGGAGGGCTGGTCCTGATTACCGGTGACTCCAAACGGAGGCTTCCGCCCCAGAGCCTGCAGCTCGTCGTGGGAAACACGCTTGTTCCGCACAGTACTGCAAAGATGGTCGAGATGGTGGCGGAGCAGAGAAAGAAAGACCCGGAGATCGTCAACCCGATACTCGATGCAATCGGGGCCGTCACAATGGCCGCCCTTCACAGCATATCGAATCCGAAGGAACTGGGACGGTATATGGACATAAACCACGCGCTCCTTGAAGCGCTGGGTGTCGGGCACCCGGCCGCAAGCAGGCTTGTCATCGCCTCCCGGGCTACCGGTGCCTACGGTGCAAAGATCACGGGCGCCGGAGGAGGCGGCAGCATCATCGCGCTCTGCCCCCGCCGGGCAAAGAGCCGGATTGCAGGTGCAATCGAGGCCTGTGAGGCGAAGGCGATCATCACCACCATCGACACGGAAGGGGCCAGAAGAGAGAGGAATGACTGAAACCGTCGTACTGAAGCTGGGAGGCAGCGTCATCACCGATAAATCCGGTGCCTGTGCGATCGATCACGCACGCCTGGAGCGGATTGCATCAGACATTGCTGCCAGAGAAGGGCTTTTTGTCATTCTCATCCACGGAGCCGGTTCCTGCGGGCATCCGGAGGCGCGGCGGTTCCGTCTTGACAGGGGGCTGGACGGAGAGAACACCGCAGGCATCTACCGGACGCATGCCGCCGTATGCCGCCTGAACGATGCCGTCGTCGATGCGCTCAGGAACGAAGGCATAGAGGCGCTGGGCGTCCACCCTCTCGGCATGGCGCTTGCAGACGACGGCCGCCTTGTCCGGTGCGAGACCGCCCATATCAGGCTGATGCTTAAGCACGGGGTGATGCCGGTACTCCACGGCGACGTGGTGATGGATCTGACCCGGGGCGCGTCGATCGTCTCGGGAGACCAGCTGGTGGCCCATCTCGCAGAGGCAGTGCAGGTTTCCCGGGTGGGTCTTGCGACGGATGTGCCCGGCGTGCTGTGCGGCGGCACGGTGATGCCCCGGATCGACCGGAACGCCTTCTTTGCATCAGGTATCGCGGGTTCGCAGGCCACCGATGTCACGGGAGGCATGAAGGGGAAAGTTGCCGAGCTGCTGGCACTCGCAGAGAAAGGCATTGAATCAAACATCTTTCACGTATCGAGGATCGGCGCGTTTCTCGATCTGACGGATCACGGAGGCACAGTTGTTGCCGGGAGCAGATGATATGAGGAAGAATATCACGACATCCTCACGCAAGCAGGATCACCTGATCATATGCAGCGGGCAGGCGGTCGAGAGCGGGTATGCCGGGTTTGATGATGTGCGCCTGGTGCATAACGCCCTGCCCGAGTGCGATATGGATCGCATCGATACACGAACCAGATTTCTCGGCACGAGCCTCGGATCGCCGCTCTTCATTGCAGCGATGACCGGAGGACATCCTGACACCCTGGAGGTCAATCGTACGCTGGCACGCGCTGCCGAGCGGTACGGCCTCGGCATGGGTGTGGGTTCTCAGCGAGCGGCACTGGAGGATCCCGGACTTGAGGAGAGTTTCACGGTGGTGCGCGACGAGGCACCGCATGCCTTCTTATGCGCCAACCTCGGCATCGTCCAGCTTCGGGAGCACGGCCTTGAGTGGGCGGAGCGGGCGGTCGAGATGATCGACGCACAGGCGATTGCCATCCACCTGAACTTTCTTCAAGAGGCGATCCAGCCCGAAGGGGATCATAATGCGGCCGGCTGCCTCGAAGCACTGCAGCACCTCTGCAGAGACTTCAGGTATCCGGTCATCGTGAAGGAGACGGGTTGCGGAATCTCTGCAGAGATTGCACGAGTACTCTGGGGTGCCGGAGCGAGCGCCATTGATCTCGGCGGCTGGGGGGGCACCTCATGGGCGGCGGTCGAACGCCTCAGAGCAGCGGATCCCCGCCTCGCAAGCCTCGGCGAACTCTTCATGGAATGGGGGATACCGAGCGTTGTGAGTGTCTGCGAGGTATCGGGGACAGGAGGCCCTCTTATTGCCACGGGGGGACTCCGGAACGGCATTGATATCGCGAAGTGCATTGCGCTCGGCGCGAACCTTGGAGGGATGGCGCTCCCTCTGCTGAAACCTTCGATGGAAGGGGAAGAGGCGCTCTTTGAAACGATTGAGCTCATACATCAGCAGCTCAGAGTGGCGATGTTCCTGACCGGTTCCCGGACAATATCGGACCTGAAACGGACACGGACGTATATAACCGGGATAACCCGGCAGATGATTGAACAGGACTGATCCGAATAGGAGGAATACAATGGATATTGAAGTCATAGCAGTGGGCGGGTATAACGAAGTCGGAAGAAATATGACTGCCGTCCGCTACGGAAAGGAGATCGTAATCTTTGATATGGGTCTTCGGCTGGATCAGGTGATGATCCATGAGGATGCGGATATCGAAAATATGCATTCTCTGGACCTGATCGAGATGAAAGCCATTCCTGATGACACTATTATGAATACGGTGGAGGGAAGCGTGAAGGCGATCGTCTGCACGCACGGGCACCTCGATCACATCGGGGCGATACCGAAACTGGCGCACCGGTACAACGCCCCGATCATCAGCACGCCCTATACCACCGAGCTCATCAGGCAGCAGATTGCAGGAGAACAGAAATTCGGGGTTAATAACAAGCTCTTCGCCCTGAAATCGGGCCAGCGGTACACGATATCGCAGAGCCTGACGCTGGAGTTCGTGCGTTCGCAGCACAGTATCATCGATACCATCATGGCAGTCCTGCACACGCCCCGCGGCGCGGTGGTCTACGCAAACGATTTCAAGCTGGATCGCACGCCTGTGATCGGTGAGCCCCCGGACTTTGCCCGCTTAAGGCAGATCGGGAAGGAAGGCGTCGTTGCCCTGATCGTTGAGAGCGTGAATGTTTCGGATAAGGGACGCTGCCCGAGCGAACGGATTGCACGCGATCTGGTGCGCGATACCATTACGAGCTATGAGGACGACAAGAATGCCATCTTTGTCAGCACCTTCTCGTCCCACATCGCACGCGTCAAGACCATCGCCGAGTGCGCCTACGAGATCGGGAGAAAACCGGTCCTCCTCGGGCGTTCGATGGAGCGCTACAGCTCCGCCGCGGAGCAGCTCAAACAGGTGGCGTTCCCCGATACCCTGAGCATGTTCGGCAACCGGCGGACCGTCGACCGAACATTGCGCCGGATCATGAAATCCGGAAAAGATAAGTTCGTTCCGATCGTCACCGGCCATCAGGGCGAGCCCGGCGCGATTCTCACCCGTATCGTGATGGGGGATACGCCCTATAAGCTGGAGAGAGGCGATAAGATCCTCTTCAGCGCAAAAGTCATCCCGAATCCGCTGAACTACGGGCAGAGGTACCTGGTCGAGGCGCGTGCGAAGATGAGCGGGGTGCGTATCTTTGACGAACTGCATGTATCCGGGCACGCGTATCGCGAGGATCATTATGAACTGCTGCACCTGCTCAACCCGGAACACGTCATCCCCTCCCACGGGGACATCAACATGACCGGGGAGTACGCGAAGTTCGGAGAGGAGTGCGGATTCACGCTCGAAAACGATATGCATATCCTGAGAAACGGGAAGCGCCTGCTGATACAGTAAGGAGATCGATGCCATGGAAATGATGCAGTATCTGGATGAAACCGAAGAGAGCGTCGACAAAGCGATCAACCGCTACTTCGGATGCGCGTTCGGGGAACTCTATAAAGCGGGCGCCCACCTGCTGACCGCCGGGGGGAAACGGCTTCGCCCCGCCGTGCTCCTGCTCTCCGCAGAAGCGGTCAGGAAGGGAAGTGCCGCGGATCTGATGCAGGCTGCTCTTGCACTTGAGCTGACGCATACCTTCACGCTCATCCACGACGATATCATGGACGGCGACACCGCTCGGCGGGGCGTTCCGACCGTCCATACGATCTGGGGCGAACCGACGGCAATCCTTGCCGGGGACGTCCTGTATGCAAAGGCCTTCGAGTTTCTCTGTACGGCATACGCGGACGATCGTGCGAAGGTCTATGCAGTGAAGATGCTCGCGAAGGCGTGCGCCGACGTCTGTGAAGGCCAGAACATGGATATATCGTTTGAGAAGCGGACCGACATCACGGAGCTCGATTATCTGGAGATGGTCCAGAAGAAGACCGGTGCTCTCTATGCGGCGGCCGCAGCCATCGGGGGCATACTTGCGGGAGGAAACCAGGTCCAGATCACTGCACTCTACCAGTTCGGCCTCAACAGCGGCGTGGCCTTCCAGGTACAGGACGATCTCATCGATCTGGTGGCCAGCGCCGAACAGAGCGGGAAGGACCGCGCCTCCGATATCAGAGAAGGGAAGCAGACGCTCATCGCGGTCAAGGCACGTGAGAAAGGGCTTGATCTCTCTCCCTACCGCCGGGATATGACCGATACCGAGATCGACAGCCTGATTGCGCTTTTAGACGATGCAGGCATCATCGACGAGGTGCGGGCCTTTGCGGTGGAGCGGGCGGAGACGGCAAAACTGGCGCTTTCGGTTCTCTCTGATTCAGAGGAGAAGCAGATTCTCCTGGATATAGCGGATTTCTTCATCTCCAGAGGTTTCTGATATGAACGGCGACCTCAGGCACCTTCTCTTCATATATGCCCTGCAGAATGCGGTGAAGCACCACGGCACACCAAAGAAGGGCACCGTGATCGGGCTGCTCATGGGGCGGCACCCGGAGTTCCGTGACCGTGGAAAGGAGGTCGGGGCGATGGTACAGGAGGTGCTGCTCGAGGTGGAGGCCATTCCCCAGTCCGAGAGGAAGGGCCGGCTCGAGGCCCTGGCGCCGGAGCTGATCGACGAGCTCTCGGTGACGTCCGGCCGATCCCGGGATCTGCCTGCACTCCCTGATGCGGACCGGGGCGTCGTCATGCGGTTTGCGCCGAACCCGAGCGGACCGCTCCATCTGGGGCATGCACGGGCTGCGATCCTGAACGATTACTATGTACGCAGGTACGGGGGGCGGTACATTCTCCGGATTGAGGATACGGATCCCCGCCGGGTGGATCCCGAGGCGTATCTGTCGGTGCAGGAGGATGTCGACTGGCTCGGGCTTATGATCACGGACATCGTCTATCAGAGCGACCGGCTCGATATCTATTACCGATGCTGCAGGGACCTGATCACGATCGGTGCGGCCTATGTATGCACCTGCGATCCCGGGCGGTTCCGGGAGCTTCGGCTTGCGAGGAAACCGTGCCCCTGCCGGGAGAACCCCGCCGAGGAGAACCTGTCGCTCTGGCAGAAGATGCTTGACGGAGAGTTTGTCGAGGGCGAGGTGACGGTCAGGATAAAGACCGATATCAGCCACCCCGACCCGGCCATGAGGGATTTTTCCCTCTTCCGGATTGTCAATTCACCGATCCACCCGCGCACGGATGCGACGGTCTATCCGCTCATGAACTTCTCCGTGACCGTGGACGACCATCTGCTCGGCATCACCCACGTCATCCGCGGCAAGGATCATATTGCAAACACTCTCCGGCAGAGGTACCTCTTCGATTACTTCGGTTGGGTTCGTCCTCACTACATCCATTACGGGAGAATGTCCATATCAGGCGTTGTTCTCTCGACTTCGGGCATGCGGGAGGGTATCGCATCGGGCACCTATTCGGGATGGGACGATATCAGGCTCGGCACGCTCCGGGCGCTTGCCCGCCGGGGCATCAGGCCGGAGGCCGTCAGGAATGCCATGCTGGATATCAGTATCGGGGAGACGGACATCTCGTTTTCGTGGGAGAATCTCTATGCGCACAACAAGGCAATCGTCGATCCCGAGGCGAACCGATACTTCTTTGTGCCGGATCCCGTGGAGTTCATGATCCGCGATGCCCCGATACACGAGGCAAAGGCGCTCCTCCACCCGAATGACCCCTCACGGGGGTACCGGGCCCTGACCTGCCGGGGATCGATCGTCATCCCGCGGGACGAGCTCGCAGGAAATGCCAAAAGAAGCATGCTGCGCTTAAAAGACCTTTTCAATGTGAGGATCGAGGAGACGGATGGCCATCCGGTGCTCGTGTACGCAGGCGACTCGCTCGAAGAAGCGCGGAAGGCCAAGGCGCCGATCATTCAGTGGCTGCCTGCGGAAGAGAAGCTGCCCTGCGTGCTCCACGGTCAGGAAGGGGATTGCACCGGGTTCTGCGAGCCCCGGGTGGCCGAAGAGATCGGCAACGTCGTCCAGTTCGAGCGGATCGGGTTTGCGCGGATCGATCTGCATACCGCCTGCGGCATCGAGGCGCTCTTCCTGCACAGGTAAGCGCTGCGCCCGGCTTCCATGGCTATCTCCTCAAAGGGAGGGAGCAGAAGGGGGAGAAGGGCCTCCCTTTCTTCCGTTCCCGCCCCGGTCCGCGTGAGCGGGCGGTAGGAGCAGACTGATCCGGATTCAGGCAAAAACAGATTTATTTTCCATACACCCATGTGAATCACCGAAGGATGAATCCCCGAAGGCCACAGGCATACAGAACGAAGGAGGGCGATGCTGCCCACCGCCGTGTTCATGAGAATGCCTATGAAGCCCCGGGGAGGGGCTGCAGGCGCAACGGATGAAAATTCTAGAGAGGATATCGATATCCCGGGTCCGGTTTTCTCTGACCATCCCGGTATACTGGACCGAGGGGACAATCGCCATGGGGGTGGGGACCGGGGGGGGGGGGGGGGGGGGGGGGGCGGGGGCCCCCCGCGCGGCCCACCGGGCGGGGGGGGAGGGGGGGGGGAGGGGGTGGGGGGGTTAGGGAGAGGGCGGCGGGGGGGGGGGGGGGGGGGGGGGGTGGGGGGTTTGTGGGGGGGGATAGGCGGGGAGGGGCGGCTAGGGGGGGACGCGGGGGGGGGGC
>JAHKLN010000123.1 GCA_020854755.1 Methanomicrobiaceae archaeon
CGCAAACTTCACCGCGAACGTGACCGCAGGCACGGCGCCGCTTGCGGTCCGGTTCAGCGATACCTCCGCCGGCAGCCCGACCGGGTGGCTCTGGGAGTTCGGCGACGGCAGCACCTCCGCGGTGCAGCACCCGGCACACACCTACGCCTCGGCGGGTACGTATCCGGTCACTCTTACCGTGACGAACGATGACGGCACGGATCGCCTGGAGAGGCCTGACTGCATCACGGTGAACCCGCAGATCACCCCGACCCCCACGCCCACGCCTACGCCGACCCCGACCTCAAGCTCCGGTCGCAGACCCGCCGGCGGTGGCGGCGGCGGCGGAGGCTATGCCCCCTTCGTTCCGGTAGGCCCGCAGCCCACCACCCCCGCAGCAACGCCGGCTCCCAATCAGCCCCCGGAAACGGGTGATGCGGGTGCGGCGCACCGCAGGATCGAGGCGACATCCGAGGACGGCATTCTGCACCTGCTGATCGAGGCGGGCGTGCTGGCCCTCGGCCCGACAGGGGATCCGCTCTTGCAGGTGACCATATACCCGGTTTCCGCTGCAGATGTCCCGGGCGTACCGGAAGGGGGTGCGTTTGCATATGCAGGCCATGCATACCGTCTGGAACCCTCCCAAGCGACCTTCGACCCGGCAGTTCCCATGACATTCAGCCTGCCGCCGGAGGAATGGAACAGCCTCGATCCTGCCGGAGAGACGTTTATGGTGATGCGCTATAATACCACCGGCGGCGCATGGGAGAGCCTGCCCGCCTCCGTGAATGCAGAGACGCGGACCGTGACCGTGGAGATCACGCATCTCAGCATCTACGGGCTCTTTACAAAAGCCGCAGTTTCTGCTGCACCGCCGGGTGCCGGAGAACCCGGGCAGAGAGCTGGAACGCTCTCTCCGGCGGCCATGCTTGCAGCCTGCATCCCGCTTATCATCTTGATAGTAGTGCTGTATCGCTACCGCCGGAGGATATCCAGGTAGCCCCCTTTCTTTTTATCCGATCGCTCCGGTCTGCTGCAAAAGAGGATTCCCGGGGCCGGATGCCCCACCGACATGCGTCCTCTCTTCGCCCGGCATGTCTGAACCGGCATCCGGCAGATGATAGCCCCTGAGGTATCCCGGATCGGCACAACCGGACAGGCAGGAGTGCTACCATATGGACTCTGCCCGCGTGAGGCGATCCCGAACCCGCCAGTGACGTCCCGGTGAGATCAAGCCGGTTTCTGAAATGGATGATCCAGATCGTTCGAATCAATGCGTTCCCGTGCCCTGCTTCCCGCAAGCCGCTGTGCATCGTACCGGGATGCCTGCTCTCCCTCCTGTACCGGTGCATCGATCGGCACCGGTTGAGCCTGTGCCCCGCGATGTCGTACCGGTTTAAAACAGCCTCAGTATCGGGAATGCGGAGGGGGCGATGGAAGGGGCGGACCGACCGGCTGTCCCGGCAGCGCATCATAAGCCCGTACCCACGGTGCTTTGATCGATTTATGACCATTAATATCCCTCAGATTTCACGAACGGCATCGAATTTCGATTAATTCGAAAGGGCTATCTATAATAGAGGGTATGATAATTGGGTGAGCATTTCCGTATACCTGCCCGTCCCGGAAAAGCCGGCACCATCCTCTGCCATGCTGCACCGACATCGCATGAAACCCGTGATCGTGCAGGTGAGGAAATGAGGCTGCGCCGATTCGTCCTCTGCAATCGCATCGGGAGTTGCGGTGAAACGGCAGGCAGTACCACCGGGATGTCCGGGGTTTGCTCACGGTTCTGGTGACATGGCTATGGCGCAGCACAAAGACATACTGCTGGTATGCGTCCTCGTGGCGGCGGCCTGTCTGGTTCCGTCCGCACAGGCGGCATCTCAGGGAATTGCACCTCTCAATCCGGATTTTGTGAAGTACCGGGAGACCTCTGCACGGGGAGTCGATACCGCATCCGGTCTCTACGGTCAATCGGGCGGCGAGATCCTGTCGCCCGGGCAGATGCCCCTCTTCCTTGGGGCCATCCCGTCCCCGGTTGACCTCTCCCATATCACCCCGGGCATGTATGCGGGCAACGCTTCAGAACATGACTTTCCTGCGTACTTCGACCTCCGGGACGAAGGGCGGGTGACGGCAGTGAAGGATCAGGGCGCGTGCGGCAGCTGCTGGGCATTTGCCGCCTTCGGATCGCTCGAATCATATCTCCTCCCAATCGAGGCCCGGGATTTTTCTGAGAACAACATGAAGAACACGCACGGTTTCAGCCTGGGCCCCTGTGAAGGAGGGAACTGGAAGATGGCCGCTGCGTACCTGTCCCGGTGGAGCGGACCGGTGAACGAGACCGACGATCCATATGCTGCGGGATCCGGAGATTCACCGCCCGGGCTTCCGGTGCAGAAGCATCTGCAGGAGGTGCTTGTCATCCCGCTGGTTCCCGGCCCGGATCAGGACCCGGTAAAATGGGCGATGCGGGAGAGAGGAGCGGTCTATGACGGCAGGCTGTGGAACAACACGGCATTTAACGAGACCTATCATTCCTATTACCGTCCCGACGATTGGGCAGCGATCGGAGGGCATGCGGTGACGCTCGTCGGATGGGACGATGCGTTCGGCAGAGACAACTTTACCTGCACGCCTCCAGGCGACGGCGCCTTCATCGCAAAGAACAGCTGGGGCGAAGACTGGGGCGATGACGGGTACTTCTACATATCCTATTACGACAACTCGACATCCCGATATGTTGTGCTCTTCACCGGGGAACCGGCGGACAACCACGCCTCGATATATCAATACGACCCGCTTGGCTGGACCGCAAGTCTGGGGTTCGGCGGTGCGCAGCAACAGGAGACAGGATGGTTTGCCAATCTGTTTACCGCAGAATCCTCTGAACGCCTTACCGCAGTGAGCTTGTATGCGGCACAGGCGGATGCGGCGTATGGCATCTCTGTCCACCGGAATCCGACGGCGGAACAGATTCGTCCCGGTGATCCTGTTGCGCAGGCATCTGGTGCCCTCCCCCATGCAGGGTACCATACGATTCTGCTGGACTCCCCGGTCAGCCTCGCCGGCGGAGAAGGCTTCTCGGTCGTGGTGAACCTCACGACGCCGGGATACGGCTACCCGATACCGGTCGAGCATCCCCTATCCGGGTATAGCTCAGGGGCTGCTGCCGGCTCCGGCGAGAGCTTCGTGAGCCCGAACGGAACGGTGTGGACGGATCTGGCAGGATCATATGCAGATACAAACGTCTGCCTGAAGGCGTTTACGCATCCCGCTCCGATCGTCCCGCCAGCCGCAAACTTCACCGCGAACGTGACCGCAGGCACGGCGCCGCTTGCGGTCCGGTTCAGCGATACCTCCGCCGGCAGCCCGACCGGGTGGCTCTGGGAGTTCGGCGACGGCAGCACCTCCGCAGTGCAGCACCCGGCACACACCTATGTCTCGGCGGGTACATACCCGGTCACCCTCAACGTGACGAACAACGCCGGTTTCGACGTCAGGACAGAGGCTGACTGCATCATGGTACACCCGCCGCCCACCCCGACCAAAACGCCTACTCCTGCGCCTACTCCGACATCGACATCCCCGGCCTCCAGGGGCAGAACCGGCGGCGGTGGCGGCGGGGGCATTGCCCCCTTCGTTCCCGCAGGACCGCCGGCCACCCCGCCGACCGCAGCCCCGGCCATACCGGCAACCGCGGCGCCGACCGTGACGCCTGCGGCAGCGCCTGCAGGAGACCCGGATGCTGCAGGCGCGGATACCGCCGGCCACGCCGTCGAGGCCGCTGCCGCGCCCGCAGATGGATCGGCAGCGGCAGCACCGGGAGAGAGGATCCCCGCCCCGGTACTCCCTGCTGCAATCGCCATTATCTGTGTGGCAGCGGCAGCAATCGTTCGCAAAGGGAAGACCAGGCCGTAAACCTCCTCTCTCCCGGGATACCGGTGATCCTGCATGGGAGTGCATCAGGCACTACCGGGACCGCCCATGCATGATCCTGACCGCATACCCTCTCCTCCGGGCAAGGCCGGGCGGTGGGGTGCTCCGAATCGACTGCCTCTTACTCCAGAACCGGCTTCTTTCCGCCTGCCGAGTGCTTAAATAACGTGCGCCACCAATAGCTGTGCAGTGAAGGCGACGTTTGACGGCGTATGGGTGCGGCTCGGAAGTGAGGGGCGCGCCCTGTACGAACAGGGAGGCTACGGCAGACCGGAACGGGAAGGCCTCCGGCTCGCACCGGAAGAGGCGCTCTACCTCATCGGCCGGCATAAGATAGAGGTGGAAGATTTCTCCTTCGATACCCTGCTCGGCTACTTTGCCGTGCAGCCGAATTTCATCAGGAGCTACCTCGTCTACCGGGATATCCGGGAGCGCGGCTATGTGGTGCAGCCCGGCCCGCACGACTACCGGGTCTTCCGGCGGGGGCATAAGCCCGGAGCCGGGAGATCCCTCTACCTGGTGCGCGTCCTCTCGGAGCGCGATCTCATCGATTTTGAGCAGGTGAGCCTTGACGTCGACGCTGCCGAGAATATGCGGAAACAGTACGTGCTCGCCGTGGTTGATGACGAAGACGAACTGACCTACTACGGTGTCAGGGTGCAGGATCTGCCTGCCATGGAGCCGGAACAGCCTCCCGGCCCGGTGGACGCTTCCCGCATCGGCACCTACGCCCTCGCCCGCCTCGGGCCGGGATCGGAGCTTGAAGAGCGCTGGTACGGTAAACGGCTGGATGACGAGAGGCTGCTCCTCCGGCCGATCGAGGCGATCTTCCTGATGAAAGAGGGCAGCCTCAACCTCTTTGAGAACGGAGAGCCTGTCGCTGCGGATGCATTCCTGGAGAGGACGGCATCCGAAGACGTGGAGATTGCAGAGAAATCAAGGGTCTACGCGGATCTCAGGGGGAAGGGATACATCCCCCGGACCGGATACAAGTTCGGCCATCACTTCCGGGTCTATTCCGGAAAGAAGACGCACTCCGAGATGCTGGTACACGCCCTTCCGCCGGGCTCCTCACGGCCGATGAGCGCCATCTCCCGTTCCGTCAGGCTTGCTCACAGCGTAAAAAAGAAGATGTTGTTTGCCTGCATACAGAATACACATATCAGGTACGTTGAATTTACCCGAATCAAACTGTGAGCGTCGTTGTCATGCATTCAGAGATGAGTCCGTGGGCAAATAACCATGCCGTGGATATCGACAGAACCTTTGCCGACTTCGGCATCGAGCCGATAGGCCCTGTCGCAGAGAGGCTTCCAGAGATACCTCCGTTTATCTCGCGAAAGATCGTCGTCGGGCATCGCGACTACGGCCTGATAGCCGATGCCATCAGAAACCGCACCCGGTTCCATGTGCTCACCGGGTTTATGCCGTCGGGCCTCCCGCACCTCGGCCACCTGATGGTCATGAAGGAGGTGGTCTGGCACGTCGAGCAGGGCGGATGCGGTTACGTGGCGGTCGCGGACCGCGAGGCGCATGCCGTGCGGGGCATCTCCTGGGAGAAGTGCAGGGAATACGGAAAGCAGTACCTCCAGTGCCTGTATGCACTCGGTTTTTCGGGAAAGACCTACTTCCAGAGCCGGAACGAGCGGGTGAAGGATCTCGCCTTCGAATCCTCGATCAAGGTGAACTTCTCGGACCTCCAGGCGATATACGGATTCGGCCAGGATACGTCTCTCGGGCACGCAATGAGCGTCATTACGCAGGTGGCCGACATCCTCTTCCCCCAGCTGGACGCCGGGCCGGCACCGACGATCGTGCCGGTCGGTCTCGACCAGGATCCGCATCTCCGGCTCACCAGGGACGTGGCATACAAGTTCCGCATGTTCACGGTGGAAGATCGCGGATCCCACATCAGCGCGCGGTCGAAGAACGCACCGGAGGAAGCGCTCGCCGCCGTCCACCGGGCATTCCCCGGCTCGAAGAAGTACGAAGGCCACGTGGATATCCCGGGAGCGGAGTACGACCGGGTGCAGGAGGTCGTCAGGGCGATCGAGATCGGGCACGGGGGTTTCGGGTTCTTCCCTCCCTCGTCCACCTACCATATCTTCATGCCAGGCCTGCAGGGCGGGAAGATGTCGAGCAGCATTCCCGAGAGCCTGTTTGGGTTCTATGAGCCCGATGCCGCGGTGAAGAAGAAGATCATGGCCGCCCTGACCGGGGGCAGGATGACGCTTGATGAGCAGAGGAGACTCGGCGGCGAACCGGATCGCTGCCCGGTCTTCCTCTTGAACCTCTTTCACATGGCAACGGACGATGCGGAGCTGGCGGAGATCAGGCGGCGGTGCGTGCAGGGCGAGCTGACCTGCGGTCAGTGCAAGAAGGAGACACTGGAGCGGGTACGGACGTTTCTTAGGGAGTTTCGGGAGAAGATGGACGAGGCGGAGCACCTTGTGGAGGAATGAAGGGTGGAACTGACGTTAAATGAGAAGAAATTGCTGATTGCTCTTGCTCCGGTAGAATCGGCCGATGCAGGAGCGCTGGCGGAGAGGATGGATACCCGCGAAGAGGCGGTGGTGCAGTATGCGCATCTCGCAGCCGATCGGGGGCTTGTGGAAGTGCGGAGAGTCGTAAAGCCGCAGTACGGCCTGACGGAGGAGGGTATGGCCTATGCCGGGAAAGGCCTGCCCGAACGCCAGCTCTTCGAGAGTTTCGACGACCGGATAGCGATGCAGGAGCTGCAGAGGCATCCGCTTGCAAAGATCGGGATCGGCTGGATGCGAAAGAAAGGCTGGATTGCCATCCGCGACGGCATCGTCGAAAAGACCGGGGATGCTCCCGTCGGTCCGGACGAGCGGGCGTTCCAGGATCCCGGTCAGGGTAGCGAAGGAGTGAGAGACCTGATAAAGCGCGGGCTCGTCCGCGAGGATGAGGTGATATCCCACACCATCTCGATCACGCCTGCCGGAAAAGCGCTGTACTCCCGCGGCCTTGATCTCCGGGAAGAGGTGGGAACGCTCACCCGCGATCAGATCATCACCGGCGCCTGGAAGGATCTGTTTCTCCGCAGATACAGCGTGGAAACACCCCCTCGGAAGATCCATGCGGGCAAGATCCACCCCTACCGCCGCCTCCTTGACGAGATGCGGCGGGTGCTGCTCGACATGGGCTTTACCGAGCTCTACGGGGGGATCGTCCAGAGCTCGTTCTGGAACTTTGATGCCCTCTTCCAGCCCCAGGATCACCCTGCCCGGGAGATGCAGGATACGTTCTTCCTGGACGAATGCTGGCCGATGCCTGCCGGGTTTGAGCGGATCCGCGACATGCACGAGCACGGCGGGGAGACGTCATCAACGGGATGGGGCGGCGTCTGGAGCACCGCAAAGGCGGAGCAGTGCGTGCTGCGCACCCATACGACCTGTCTCACCATCCGGCACCTTGCGGAGCACCCAAAACCTCCCGTGAAGGCGTTCTGCATCGGCAGAGTATACCGGAGGGAGGCGATCGATCCGACGCATCTGCCTGAGTTCGAGCAGCTCGAGGGGATCGTGATGGACGAGGGCGTGAGCTTCCGCCATCTTCTCGGATACTTAAAGGAGTTCTATGCCAGAATGGGGTTTGAGAAGATCCGGTTCCGCCCCGGCTACTTCCCGTACACCGAACCGAGCGTCGAGCCCGAGGTCTGGGTCGACGGGCTCGGATGGGTGGAGCTCGGCGGAGCGGGGATATTCCGCGAGGAGGTCACCGCACCCTTCGGCATCGAGCACCCGGTGCTTGCCTGGGGGCTCGGCGTGAGCAGGGTCGCCATGCTGAAGATGGGGCTCAAGGATCTCCGGATGCTCTACCGGAGCGATATCGAATGGATACGCAGGACCCCGGTCTACCATCCTGAAACCAGGCAGAGTACAGATGAGGCGGGATAAATGCCGATAATAACCCTACCCTATACCTATCTCGAACGGCTCGTCGGTGCGGACAGGGCAGCCATCCTTGACCGTCTGCCGATGTTCGGGTCTGATATCGAGCGCATCGAGGACGATCATGCCGACGTGGAGTTCTTCCCCGTCCGCCCCGACCTCTTCTCGGTCGAGGGCGTCGCCCGCGCGATGCGGGGTTTTCTCGGGATCGAGACCGGACTCCCCGTCTATGAAGTCCGGCAGTCCGGCATCGGGTTCTCCGTCGATCCCGCACTCGCCTCCATCAGGCCGTTCCTGGGATCGGCGGTGATCCGGAACGTCTCCCTCGACGGGGCCGGGATCGAGAGCCTGATGGGGCTGCAGGAGGCGCTGCACTGGGCGGTCGGGCGCGGACGGGGCAAGGTGGCGATCGGGGTGCATGACCTTGACACCGTCACGCCGCCGTTCCGGTATCTCGCATCGCCGCGGGAGCGATCCTTTGTGCCGCTTGACTATAGCGAGGAGATGACCATGGAGGAGATCCTCGAGCAGCACCCGAAGGGCCGGGACTATGCCCACCTGGTGCGGGATTTCCCCAGGTTCCCCCTGATCGTCGATGCAGACGATCGGGTGCTTTCGTTCCCCCCGATCATCAACGGCGAGCTGACCCGGGTGACCGGGGAGACCAGAAACATCCTGCTCGATACGACCGGCACGGATCAAAAAGCCGTCCAGATCGCGGTCAACATCCTCTGCACGGCCCTCGCCGAGGCCGGAGCCGAGATCGAGAGCGTCACGATCGACGGGCAGGACGTACCGTCGCTTGCGCCGATGGAGCGATATGTCAGCGTGCAGGAGTGCTCGGATCTGCTCGGGGTCGAACTCACCCCCGATGCCATAGCGGATCTGCTCCAGAGGATGCGGTTCGGCGCAGAACCCGCCGGGAGCGAACTGGTCCGGGTGCTCGTGCCGTGCTACCGTGCAGACATCATGCACGACTGGGACGTCTTTGAAGACGTGGCGATCGCCTTCGGCTACGATAGGATCGGCGCCGACCTTCCCCGGACCTTCACCATCGGCGCGGGGCATCCGGTGAGCCACATCACCGCCGCAGTCAGATCCATATTCGTCGGGCTCGGCTACCTGGAGATGATCCCCTTCACCCTGACGAACGAACGGGTGCTCTTTGAGCGGATGCAGCGGCCGCCCTCCCCCTCTGCCCTCAGGGTGCTCTACCCCATATCAGAGGAGCAGACGGTCGTGCGCACCGATATCCTTCCGCTCCTTCTCGAAGCCCTGCAGGCAAACAAGCACCGGGAGCTCCCGCAGCGGCTCTTTGCCGCAGGCGACGTCGTCCTGGGCACAGGAACCTATCAGAAGGCTGCGGCGGTCAGCATTCATCCGGGCGCCGACTTCTCCGAGGCATACGCCTGCGCCGACGCCCTCTGCCGGGAACTCGGTCTCACCTACCGGGCGGCCGGATCGGACGATCCGGCGTTCCTTGACGGCCGCCGGGGCGCGTGCGTCGTGGATGAGCGACCTGTCGGGGTATTCGGCGAGGTGCATCCCGACGTACTCCTGGCATTCGATCTGGAGCACCCGGTCGCGGCGCTGGAGCTCGATCTCAGAGCCGTACCGGGATACCCCGGGCAGCCAGATACTCCTTCGCCTGGCGCACGGTAAACTCCCCGTAATGGAAGATGCTCGCGGCAAGGCAGGCATCCGCCCTGCCTTCTGCAAATCCCTCGTAAAAGTGCTCGAGGTGCCCCACCCCTCCGCTTGCAATCACCGGGATCCCGACGGCGTCCGAGACGGCCGCCGTGATCGGGATATCGAACCCGGCCTTTGTGCCGTCCGTCTCCATGCTTGTGAGCAGGATCTCGCCTGCTCCCCGCTCTTCGGCTTCCTGCGACCATAAAATCGCGTCGATGCCGGTCGGTCTCCTCCCGCCGTAGGTCACCACCTCGTACCAGCTCTCCCGCCCGTCCGGGTGCGCCACCGGCGTCCCGCCCGCCGCCATGTCGAAGTTGCGCCTGACATCCACCGCGACCACGATACACTGGGTGCCGAACCGCTCGGCCCCACGGGAGATCAGGGAGGGATCCTCGACCGCGCTCGTGTTGATGCTCACCTTGTCGGCCCCGGCACGGAGGATCTGCTGCATGTCTGAGAGGGAGCGGATGCCTCCGCCGACCGTGAGCGGCAGGAAGAGCTGATCCGCAGCACGTTCGATGACGTCGACGATCGTGCCGCGGTTCTCGTGCGAGGCGGTGATATCCAGGAAGACCACCTCGTCCGCACCCTGGTCGTTGTAGCGCTGGGCGAGCTCGACGGGATCGCCTGCATCACGCAGCTCCACGAAATGGGTGCCTTTGACCACACGCCCTTCCTTGAGGTCAAGGCAGGGGATAATCCGCTTTGTCAGAACCATGCAGAAGAGTGGTAAGCAGGATATCATGATTGTTGCGGAGGGCTGCATGGTGCTCCCTTTTTGCTTCACCAATCGGCCTGAATTCATCAGTGCCGCATTGCAAATAATCGGACCGGCATGACGATCCGGGAAGCAGCATATCCGCACTCCGGAAGCCGCCATGGATCGATGAGAGTGCCTCCTGATGCCCCGCGGGACAAGCGCATCTCTCGCAGATTGAAGCCCGCCAGATATCCGTGACCGGTATCGAATATATCCGACACAGGACCGTTCCGCTCCCGTACACGGTCTCCCGCCTGCCGTCGCAACGGCGGGGCGTGGTGCCCCCGCGGTCCGCTGCACAGAAACCCCCGCCTCCCCCTGAACCCGCACCCCTCGCATGCCTGAAACAGCGCCCGCAGGCGATTTACGGTTTAATCCGGCAGGGTATATGGCGCACTTTTCTCCCAAAAGTTGTACGCATGCGTCATTCTTGATTCAGGGATTGATAGCGCAGGGGAAATCCCCGGCGATGAAGAGAGGGTTATAAATGATGTGAGGGGATAGTGTACAGGACTGATCTGCGGGGAATCCGCGGGTATTCCTCGCTATACGGGTGTTTCTATGAAGACGGGAGAGCAGAAGATCGCATGGGCCCGGCAGTATATGCCGGTGCTCTCGACGATACGGGCAGAATTTGAACGGGAACGACCCTTCTCCGGCATGACGATCGGCATGGCCCTCCATGTCGAGGCAAAGACGGCGGTGCTCGTCGAGACGCTTGCGGCAGGCGGTGCGGAAGTCCATATCACCGGCTGCAACCCGCTCTCCACGCAGGACGATGTCTCCGCCGCACTCAACGAACGGGCAGGCATCTCCAGCTACGCAAAGCGCGGCGCCACGGTGGAGGAGTACTACGCCGCCATCGACGCCGTGCTGGACGCCCACCCATCCGTCACGATCGACGACGGGATGGATCTGATCTACCGCCTCCATACCCGGCGGCGGGACCTGCTCACCCACGTGATCGGCGGGTGCGAGGAGACGACGACGGGCATCCACCGGCTCAGGGCGATGGCCCGGGAAGGGGCGCTTGCGTTCCCGGTCATTGCCGTGAACGATACCCCGATGAAACGCTTCTTCGACAACGTCCACGGCACCGGCGAGAGTTCGCTGACCGCCATCATGACGACGACAAACGTCCTCATTGCCGGAAAGCATATCGTCGTCGCAGGATACGGCTTCTGCGGCCGGGGGCTCGCACAGAAGGCCGGGGGGCTCGGTGCCAGGGTCAGCGTGACCGAGGTGGATCCCCGGCGCGCCCTGCAGGCGCATATGGACGGGTTTGCCGTGATGAGCATGGACGAAGCGGCAGGTCTCGGCGATATCTTCGTCACCACCACCGGCAATACCAGCGTCATCACGGAGCGCCACTTCCGGAAGATGAAGAGCGGGGCGATTCTCGCAAATGCCGGGCATTTTGACGTGGAGATCGACGTTTCGTGGCTGGAGCGGCATGCCGATGCGATCGAGCGGCGGGAAGGGATCGATTCCTACCTGCTCGGCGGGAGGACGTTGCACGTGCTTGCCGAAGGCCGCCTGGTCAACCTGGCGACGCCGAAAGGCATGGGCCACCCTGTCGAGGTGATGGATCTCAGCTTTGCCGTGCAGGCGCTCTCTGCCAGGTATATTGCAGAGCACGGCAGCGAGCTCGCTGCCGGGGTGCACGAAGTGCCTGCCTGGATCGACGAACGGGTCGCCCTGCTCAAGCTCGGCGTTCTCGGGCTGCAGATCGACCGCCTCACCCCGGAGCAGGAAGAATACATGAGCAGCTGGTCGATAGGGACCTGATGCCGGAGGTGGAAGGGGGCGTCTTTGAACTGCGTGAAACGGCATGAGCCCCTGGAGCCGCAAGCATACGGGGATGCATACGGGATGAATACCGGATGAAAGCGGGTGGTTTCATTCACCATTCATTTTCATATAAACCGCGTATGAAGCCGTTTTACGGCCACAGGCGCAACGGATGAAAATTCCTGACGCTGCGCCGATGCACACTGTCCTGTTTTCGCAGACTATCCCGGGACAGGGGACCGCAGGACGCATCCCAATGGGGGTGGGGGCAGAGACCCCCTCCCCGCCCCTCTCCCCGCGAGGATAGCCGGCGGACGGACGCGTATGGGAGAGAAACATGTAAAGCATTACTGCCCTTCTATTATCCAGACCGGCTCGATTTTCACAGGAAAATACCCTCGAAACCGGAAGTGCAAGCCGGTTCATGGGTTGTCATCGGGCGTGCCGGCGACCGATCCCGCAATTATACCAGTATCGCAATCATCCCCGCTCATCCGCACGGGAACGGCCCGGGGCGGGCGCAGTAGAGGTACTCCTGCGCGTAGCCGGCATACTCGCCGAAATAATCCCGCGCAAACAGCCGGATCCTGTCGTATTCCGCCGGAGTGCAGGTCCGCCCCCGGAGTTCCGGCATATACGCCTCCGCCACGATCCGACGTATCCAGACGTCCACCGGGAAGGCCTCGAAGAACCCGAATGCAAAGAGAAGAGTGCAGTCCGCCGCCTTCGGTCCAACGCCCCGAAGACGCATCATCTCCCGCCGGGCGTCCTCGTAGGGGAGGGCAGCGATCTGCTCCGCCCATCCCGGGTGCTCCGCCGCGAACACTGCCGCGCTGGAGACGTAATCCGTCCGGTAGCCGAGCCTGCAGTCCCTGAGGTCGGCATGACAGAGGGCAGCGAGCCTCTCCGGCTCCGGGAACGTATGCGCCGCCCAGGACGCCCCCCCTATCGCGCTTCCGTATCGCTCCGAGAGGAGCGAGATGCGCCGCTTGACTGCAGGGATGTTTGTATTCGTCGCACAGATGTAGGAGACGAGGCACTCCCATGGCGGCTGCCTGACAACTCGAAGGCCGTAGCAGCGCCTGATGGCATCGGCAATCGTCGGGTCCCGGTCGATCGAGGCAAGGATCGCAGGGAGATCCTGATCCAGACGGAAGTAGTCGCGAATAAACGCCTCGTCTGCCCCGGAATAGATCAGCCGGTCTCCCTCCTGCCGTATCCTGATCGCCCGGCCCCCGACGACGCCCTGCCACCAGCCGTCTGCCTTTACCCAGCGGAATGCCTGCCCGCAGTCAAGGGTGCGGTCGAGGTCAAACGGCTGGTCGGGCCGGTGGGTGAGGATTGCGGTCATGCACGCGGGGGAATGGCGGATGGTATCAATATGCTCCGATACGCAAAAGAAGTGGGTTATTGATCCTTGTATTGATCCTTGTATATGCAGGACTGGACGTCATGGCCGAGCCTGCCGATTGCATCCGCCCTGCAGCGTGCGCAGTGGCGCATCTGCTTGATATAGGGCGCGCAGCGGTCCTGCATCTCCCGCTTCTGCGCCGGAGTCGGCGGCGTGATATCTTCGAATTTATACTGCGGGATGAGCGGTATCAGGTTGAACGTATAGGCCCCGAGATCGCCGACCTTCTTTGCAATATCGACGATGTGATCCTCATTGATGCCGGGGATATAGACGGTGTTGACCTTTACGAGCATCCTGCGCTCTACTGCCATCTCGATCCCCTTCATCTGCTGTGCAAGCAGGAGTTCGGCAGCCTCGCGTCCGTGGTACCGCTTTCCGTTGTACTCGACCCATGAGTAGATCTTCTCGCCGATAGCGGGATCGACGGCGTTGAGCGTCACCGTCACGTTGCCGACGCCGTAGCGGTCAAGCTCGTCGACCTTCTCCGGCAGTAGAAGTCCGTTCGTGCTGATGCACATGATCAGGCGGGGGAACTCTTCGTGCACTATCCTGAGAGCCTCGAAGGTCTCCGGGTTTGCAAGCGGTTCGCCGGGGCCTGCAATGCCGATCACCTTCACGTACGGAAACTCTGCAACCACTCTCCGGACGAGCTCCAGGGACTCTTCCGGGGAGAGGACCTTGCTCGTGACACCCGGACGGCTTTCATTGACACAGTCAAAGTCCCTGACACAGTAGTTGCACTGGATATTGCACTTGGGCGCTACCGGCAGGTGGCACCTGCCAAAGGCGTGACATGCCTTTTCGCTGTAGCAGGGGTGCTCGCTGATCTTTCTCATCTGTTCAGGATCGAACGGAACGTCCCTGCCGCGGATCTTTACGGTTCGGTATTCTTCTTCAGACATGTCGAACAAGAAATAATGCTATTTAAACATACATAAAGATATGGAATAACCCATCCACGTCGTGTTTTCTTCCACAGACCGCCCGGATACTGCCGGATTCGGCCGGACATCTCCTGACTGCCTGCAAACCCGCGGTGGATCCGGGAATCGGGGATCGGGCGTGAGAGGGGCGGGATGAGCTCGGTCATGTGCTTCATCCGTGCTCATGGCGCAATTCGACCCGGGCCGGGCAATCAAACATACACTCCGGTCTGCTCGTTCTCTGTCCGTGCACGATTCCCACCCGGTATCGCCTCAGGGAGAGGCGGGAAGCGGGGAGGGGGTCTCCCCCTGTCCCCACCCCGCTGGGATGCTTCCTGCGGTCCACTGGAGCTGGACAGACGGAAAAAACCGGATCCGGGATGGCTGCACCCCATTCATCGATCTCCATCCGGTGCGCCCGCAGCCCGCAGGCCTGCGGCTCTCCCTCATGCCGTCTCGCCGATATCCTCACCGGCTGTCTGCTCTTCCTGCCGGGAATGGGATGCCTCGGGTTCTCGGATAGGTGCGGGCTCCTCTCTCGACTCTTCCTGCGGGGGAACGGGAGAGGATACGCCTCCCTCCTGATCCAGCCCCATCCGCTCTTCGGACGCCTTCAGGATCATCCGGAGCATGTCGCTGTACGAAAACCCTGCCGCCTTTGCCATCTTTGCAAGGTGGCCGTCCCAGCACCATCCCGGATTGGGGTTCACCTCCAGGAGCTTCGGCTGTCCGTCCGCATCCAGCCGCCAATCGAACCGGCAGTAGTCCCTGCACTCCAGCCGTTCAAACAGGGCGATGCAGCACCGGACAACCAGCTTTTCCGTCTCTTCCGGAAGATCTGCCGGTTTTGAGGTGATCTTCCAGTACGGGGATTCCGGGATCCATTTGGCCTCATACCCGCAGATCCTGGGAAGGCCGGGCGGCAGGGCGGAGTAATCCTCCTCGATTATGGGCAGCACCGTACAGGATCCCGGCGGGTTTCCGATGATGCCGACGCTGATGTCCTTGCCGATCAGGAACTCCTCCACCAGCAGGGACTTCCCGTACCCGAGCGTCTGCCGCATAGAAGAGATCACGCCGCTCAGCTCTTCGACCGAATAGGCGATGCTTTTCTGGGTGATCCCGAAACTGGAGTCTCCCGAGTTGGGTTTGACGAGCACGGGAAACCGTGCAGATATATCGTACACCCGGTCCCCGGACGGGATAAAGAGCGCATCGGGCACAGGGATACCCATCTCCTGCGCGATCCCCCGCACAAGGGATTTGTCGTAGCAGAATGCGAGCGACTGCGGTCCGGCACCGGTATACGGGATGCCGAGCATCTCGAGAAGCGCCGCCACGTGCAGCTCCTTTCCGGGGTCATTATTGAAACCCTCGTCGCAGAGATTCAGGATGTAATCGATTCTGCCCTTCAGCCGCATCAGATCCTGGATCAGGGTGTCGTGCCGCTGCAGGAAGGTGAACCGGTACCCCTTCAGTTCCCGCAGCGCCGCCTTCATCCGGTCGATCGTATAGAAATCGTCTTCATCAAAGATGCAGGCCGGCTTGAGGTGATCGGGCTTCGACGGGTCGCCGAGCAGGACCGTGACATGCCGGATCGGTTTTGCCCCCCTCACCTTTACCGGCGCCCAGTCCTTCTTGACCTGTCCGGTAACGATAAACCGGCGTTCCATCAGGCCGAGATCCTGGTTCCTCCGGGACTCCGGCGTCGCCGCTCCATGGAACTCGATGCGGGTAAACCCTGCCTGCTCGAGCAGGTGCCGGAGGGCTTTCTGGGTATAGAGGCGTTCGGCATAGAACTGATCCGCTATCACGCCCTTCTCGACATGGGTGATCACCTCCCTTGAGATCAGCCGCTGTCCGTCAACCGAGAGCGAGCGTTCCCGGCAGACAAAGAGGTTCCTGTCGATCCATTCCCATGACCGGGGCTGGAAGTGCTCCTTCTGGTATTCACCGTCGGCGACATCGATGAACAGCCTTCCCCACGGCTTCAATACCCGGCGGATCTCCTGCAGCACCTGCAGGTCTTCCTGCGCTGAATCAAAATACCCGAAACTGTTCCCGAGGAGCAGCACGGTGTCGAAGGTATCCGGACGGTAGGGGAGGTGCCGGGCGTCCCCCTCCCTGAACCTGACCTTCAGCCCCTCTCGCTTTGCCGTCGATCGCGCCTTCTGAATCAGGTAGTGCGAGCGATCCAGCCCCTCGGCATCATATCCTCTGCGCACCAGTTCGAGCGTATGCCGCCCCTGTCCGCAGCAGAGGTCAAGCACCTGACCCCCGGGTGCGAGTTTGAGGGTCCGGACGACGAGATCGATCTCCTGCCCGGTAATCCCCGGATCGTCCACGAGGTCGCCATCGGTCTTTAAGTACAGGTGATTGAAGATGCCCCGCCACCAGTCGGGCTTTACATGGTCTTCAAGGTTGATCACGGGACCGAGAGTATTCCCGGTCTGCTTTCCCCGCTTTTTGCTATCGGGGGGGTCGTCTGATGATATCTCCGTATTCATCACATGCCTCTTTGTTCCTTCACGCGTACAGGGAGGAGAACGGCGTTACGCCTGCATGAAGAAGCGATCGCTCTCACCTTCCACTTCTTCACTGATGTATCGGTTGGATAGCGGAGATAAAAGCATTGCGCCCTCTCCGACTGCGAGACGGCCATCCGTCGCGATACCGTGCAGTTTTCCCGGCCAGCCGCCGCTGCATCGCACCGGGGTGAAGAAAGCCGCCCGGATCCTCACAAAGGCCTCCGCAGGATTCTTCTCGCCTCAAAATACGCTGCATGCAGCAGCTGCACGAAGCGGGCAAGAAAGAGGTTTTTCTGCTCGAGCCTCCGCATCACGATCGCCTCCTCCGAAACAATCAGGTCCTTTACGTGCCGTATGTCGGTCTTTGGCGAGAAGTAGACGTAGAGAGGGATCCCTGCAAGAATGACGGCAGCGCCGGAGAGCAGGTCGAAAAGCGGGGTCGATACGAGCAGGTACAGGCAGACGGCAATCCCGGCGACCGGGAGGGCTGTCTGTCCGCGGAGCTTCCTGTCCTGGTCTCCGGCGAGCACAAGCAGCGCCAGGCACGTGAGGAGATAAGCAAACGAGAGGTTGAAGACGGCAAACGATATGAGCCGGGGGATCTCCGAGATGGCCGAGAGTGTGAATGCGATGATCCCCTGGATCGCAAGCGCCGCATACGGCGTGCCGTATTCCGGGTGAATTCTGGCAAATATTTTCGGGAACAGCCCTTCGGCCGCCATGGCAAACGATAGCCGCGCTGTCCCGAGGGTGTTTGACTCGTTTGAGCCCGATACGGAGACCAGTGCACCGATACTGACAATGAGGGCGCCTGCGGATCCCAGAAGGACCGATGCGGCCAGCACGAGAGGGATGGGCGAAGCTGCAAGGTCTCCTGAAGGCACGCTCCCATACACGACAAAGTTCGTGGACAGGTAGAAGATCGCGACGATCGCCATCCCGGTACCAATCGCCTTTGGGATGGTCGCATCCGGATTCTCCACCTCTTCTGCCGGGAGCGTCCCGAGCTCGAACCCGGCATACGCCCAGAATATGATGACGAGTGCGGACCCGAAATGCTCCAGCCCGAAGGGGATGAAGGGGATATAGTGTGCGGAGAGGACGGCGGGGTTGAGCGCAAAGACGACCGCGCCAGCGGCCACCAGCATGACGAGCGGAAGCAGCTTTATGATCGTCAGGACGTCGTTGACCCGGCCCGCCACCCTGACGCCGGCGACGTTGACCGCGGTGAGCGTGCATACAAACGCTCCCTGCACGGCAATCTGCCGGACGGGGTCCAGCGGGGTGAAGTACTGCAGGTACCGGACGAACGCAATGGCAAAGACGGGGAGTGCGAGCATCTCTGCAATCCATATGCTCCACCCGGTAAGAAATCCGTAAAAGTCATCGAAAGCGGCCGATACGTATGCAAACGGGCCGCCGACACGCGGAACAAAGTAACTGCAGTAGGCAAAGACCAGCGCGATGATCGTGGCGAATATCCCTGCGACAGCCCAGCAGACGATGGCGAACGGTCCGATCATCCCTGCCGCCAGGCCCGAGGCGACGTAGACATCCGCCCCTATGATGGAGCCGATCACGATATTGGTCAGATCAAAAAAGGTCAGTTTTTTGTATTCCATGGTGCTGCAGGCCTGCC
>JAHKLN010000088.1 GCA_020854755.1 Methanomicrobiaceae archaeon
CGAACTCGTCACCGAACTCGCCCCGAACCTCCAGACCGAGACCCCGATCCTGCTCGGGCATATGAGCTACGGGGCGATCAGCCTGAATGCCCATATCAGCATGGCGCGGGCGGCAACCGAGGTCGGCACCTTCATGGGCACGGGCGAAGGCGGGCTGCATCCGGCGATCCACCCCTACCGGGACCGCATGATCGTGCAGGTCGCATCGGGCCGGTTCGGGGTGGACATCGACTACCTCGAGCGCGGAGCCGCTATCGAGATCAAGATCGGCCAGGGAGCAAAGCCCGGGATCGGCGGGCACCTGCCGGGCGAGAAGGTCTGCGCCGATATATCCTGCACACGGATGATTCCACCCGGAAGCGATGCCATCAGCCCGGCCCCTCACCACGACATCTACAGCATCGAAGACCTTGCCCAGCTCGTCCGGAGCGTGAAGGAGGCCACGGAGTGGAAGAAGCCGGTCTTTGTGAAGATCGCCGCAGTCCACAACACCGCAGCCATTGCTGCAGGCATTGCGCGATCCGCTGCCGATGCCGTCGTCATCGACGGCTTCCGCGGGGGTACGGGGGCAGCCCCCAGGGTCTTTCGCGACCATGTCGGCATCCCTATCGAGGCGGCCATTGCATGCGTCGACCAGAAGCTCCGCCAGCAGGGGATCAGAAACGAGGTCTCCGTCATCGCGAGCGGCGGGATACGGGACAGCGCCGACATCACCAAGGCGATCTGCCTCGGGGCAGACGCCGTCTATATCGGCACTGCGGCACTGGTGGCAATGGGCTGCCGCGTCTGCGGCAGCTGCTACCGGGGGCTCTGCCCCTGGGGGATTGCCACCCAGGAGGAGAGGCTGGTGCAGCGGCTGAACCCGGACGTCGCCTCGAAGCAGGTGGCCAACCTGATCCAGGCGTGGACGCTCGAACTGACTGAACTGATGGGGGCTGCGGGCATCAACAGCATCGAGGGGCTGCGGGGCAACCGCGACAAGCTCCGTGGCTATATGCTCGACGAGAACATGTTAAATGTACTCGATGTGAAACCGGTGGGGGCGTGACGGGCGATGGTGGCGGCAGACTGAAAGAATGCCGGGTTCTTCCGATCACCGTCTCCGTATGCGGGACAGGGGTGAGCTGTGCTGCAGAAATTCGCCGATGAACGATGCGAACTCGTCATCCCAGCACCCCTCTCCCTCATCGACCGTCCACCCGATCTCCATGGACTGCCGGACATGCCTGCCGAGAGAGACGTCAAGCAGGGACGGTGATTCAAGCAGATCGCGCGCCCGGGTAAACGGGCGGGCGATCTCCACCACGTACCGGCCGCCCTCGATATACGGGCCGGAAAAAACATCTTTCTGTAGATATTTCGCAGCAAATTTCGCTGAATTGACAGGCGCCCAGAGCGGTGGGCCGAAGTGGCGGCGGACCGCGGGCAGCTCGCCCGTCAGCAGCTCGAAGAGCAGCATGCTCCGATCCTCCCTCATGCATACGTCGCTCCGGTTCACCGGATACTCGCTCCGCTCAAGGAGATCGCGGATCGCCTGGGCGGACTTTCTGAGCTGCGGCACAACCGTATCCGGCGTATAGTCAGGGGTGGCAAACGTCAGGGCCAGAAGCGTCGTCTTTCGCCGGGCGAGAACCTCAATAAAGTCCGGGCGGGAAAACGGCTTCCTCGGGGGCGGGAAAAAGAACTCTTCAGCCGGATCTTCCATATACCCGCGGGCCAGCTCGACAAACTCGAACATCCGCGTACAGGAGAGCGCTGCGGCCACGTTTCTCCCGGGATCGACCGGATCGATCACGACCAGCGGATCGTCGAACGACTGTGCGGCGTGCCGCTCGATATCGATGATTGTGCCGGGTTTCCAGCGGGACGCCGCTTCGAGCAGGGGGGAGAATCCGCCGTAATAGATCGCCAGCAGTTCACAGAGGTACCCGGAGAACCCCTCGGTCATATGATCGGACCCGTAGACGCCTCCCGCCTTTGCGAACTGCTTGATGAGCAGCACATCGTCGGACAGCCCTCCGATATGCTGCTGGATGTAGCGCGTGTGGAACGGCGTCCGGTCAACTGCACTCTGGATCTCGGTCGCGTGCGAGACCGCATAGCACGGGACCAGGTCGACGTCGAGGGCATTGATGCGCACGCTCAGATAGGGGTGCTCTGCGTACTTCTCCCTGTATGGTGCGCCGAACGCCGCCGCAACTTTCCGTGCAAGGCCGAGCCCCCTCTCCACGAGCTCCTCCCGGGAGAGGGAGGGATCAAAGAGGAGGAAGATATCCAGATCGCGGTCGCCTCTCACAAAGGTGTTGCGTGCGACAGAGCCGACCATCATGGCCTGCGCCATGCCGCTCTCTTCAATCGCCTCGATCAGCCGCCCTGCCACCGCATGGATGTACATCCGCTCTTCGGGCGTCGGCCGGATGCGCTGCAGCACCTCCTCCTCGCAGGCGCACCTCTTCACCATTCGACCTCCGCAAGATCCTCATAGATCGGACCGCGGGGAGTGAGCGTGCTCTTCTTCAGCGTGATTCCCTTCACCTCGCACGCTCCGATATCTTCACGTGCAAGGGATGCTATCTGCCGCATGAGCGAGGGATCGTAGCGTTTCACCCGCGCTACTGTGGCATGGGGAGTGAACTTCCGCCCTTCCCGCTCGAATCCGAGCGGTGCCAGGAGGTCTTCGATCTGACGATGGAGAGAGGCGCACTCTCCCGCGTCACTGACGCCGCACCAGACCACCCGCGGACGTTTGGGCCTGTCGGCGGTGGCCGGACCGATCGTTACGGTAAACGGCCCGGCACGGACCGCCCGGAGCGCTTCTGCGACCCGTTCAACCATCCGCGGCTCGATCTCACCGAGGAACTTGAGCGTGATGTGAACGTTTCCGGGATCGACCACCGAGAGCCGCGCATCACATTCAGTCAGAATATTCTGGGATTCCCGTATCTTCTGCTTCACGCTGTCGGGCAGATCTATCGCAATGAACGTCCGGACCATACGCTATTATATGTCTCATAAGAGCTACTAATGCTCATCGCAAAGGGCGCATTCCCGCAGCTGCATGCGTCCTGCAGGTACGATCCCGGGCATTTGTGCGAAAAATTATCCACATCTGCAGCAAAGATCGTCCCGGAACGCCCCGTCACCTTCGAAGATCTCCCGTCTCCTCGGGCGTCCGTCCTGCGGACACCCGCCCGCCGCGATGCGATAAGCCCGAATATACCCGGCACTCCCACCGGTGGCGTCAGGGAGTGACAATCCCGGGCAGGAGCAGCAGGCTGTGTGTGTATGCAGGATTCATTGAAGGCGATAATAAATTCCCTTTAATAGGAGTCGTGAATAATATTTTTTATCTATATTCAACTCCTATTGAGATTACCCATCGCGAAGGTGTCATTATGCCAGAAGAACCGCAGCTGATCGTCTATACCCTTGAAAACTGCCCGAATTGTGATATCCTGAAGGAATACCTGACCTCACAGGGCCTCGCCTACAGAGAACGCGACCTCTCCAGCGCAGCGGCACTGACCGAGCTTCGGATCAACGGAGTGTTTGTACAGGAGGCACCCGTGCTACAGAAGGACCTGACGTTCCTTGTATCAAAGGATCTCTTTGACGCAGGCGGCATACGGGAGGACAGGCTCGCCGAACTCATCGCGGATGTGAGATAGTGGTACGGCGGACGAAGCAGACCACGCTCGACGGGGTCTTTGTACCGACGTTCCCCAAGGTCCGGACCTCCCGGGGGTACCTCCTGGACTGGAACCGGGAGCGGATCGTGCGCCAGATACTCGAGGAGACGAAACTTGTCGAGACCTTCTACGGATATGAAAGTGCTGACGACACCCGGGCCCAGGAGATCGCAAAGATCGTGGAGAACCGTATCCAGCGGCTGGGCTTAAAATCGCTCAGCGGTCCGCTCATCCGCGAGATCGTCAATATGACCCTGCTCGAGCAGAGCCTCGTGCAGTACCGCAACGTCTGCACCCGCGTCGGTACCCCGGTCTACGACGCGCACCTCATCGACGTCGGCATGGGATTTGAGGCAAAGGACAACGCCAACCTTCAGGAGAACGCCGAAACCTCCCATAAAAAGAAGGCGGACAAGATCAGCAAGGAGCAGTACCTCCTGCAGCTCCCTCCTGACCTCGCCGATCATCACCTCTGCGGCAACCTCCACATCCACGACCTGGAGTATTTCGGGACCAGGCCGTTCTGCATCGACGGGAGCACGGTCATACCGGTAAGATCCCACGGCCGCATCAGGAGCGTCCGGCCGGACGAACTGCCTTTTGCAGGGGATAACCTGTATCCGGAGGAACTCGCCGCCCTCACCCCGAAGGGCTGGAGGCGCGTTGTAAAAGTGACCCGGCGGAAGCCGAATGGTGGCGGGTTGATCCGGATCAGGACATCAAGAGGGCGATCGCTCACCGTCACCGGCGAACACCGGATTCCCGTCCAATCGAGTAACGGCATGGAAGTCAGACGAGCAGATGAGATCCGCAGGGGCGATACCCTCTACCCCATCACCGAGTCGGATCCCGTTCGGGGGGAGGGGATCCGGGAGATCGACCTGATCCGGGAACTCTCTCTGTCTGTGCCGCCGGAACTTCTCGAGAACGTCTACGTCCGCGGCGCCGGAGAGTGTTTCGCAGATGTGGTGCGGCGAGGGCAGGCAGGCTCGTTTGCCGAGATCTCGCGCACTCTCGGGATCGAGCACCGGAAGCAATGGTACCAGCGGGGCATCATGCCCGTTGCGCTCTTCCGGGCATTCTGTGAGACATACGGCATGCCCCGACATCCCGGACTTACGATCGGGGTGGTCGGAAGCGAGCACGAACTGCCCGCCGTTCTCCCGCTCACCCCTGAACTGATGCGTCTGCTGGGGCTTTTTGTGGCGGAGGGACACTACAGTGTCTCCCATGCGGTGGGCCGGTATAATCTTGTAATCACCGAAAACCGGCAGGCAGCATCCATCCAGGCCTCGGCACAGTACGTCCTGAATACGTATGCAACGCTCACTGCCGCCTCTCCCGGCACAACCAGCATCTACGGCATTCCGGTTGAGCGAGACCGGGCACGCCAGGTGTATTTCGGAGGGAAGGTAGCATATCTCCTCTTCCGCTATGTCTTCGGGATACCCCCGGGGAGCGTGCAAAAACGCCTGCCCTGGATCGTCTACCACATCGACGACATCCTGCTGCACGAGTTCCTCTCGGCCCTCTTCACCGGCGATGGTTCTGCATACTACCGGCCGGAGAAGTCTGACTGTATCGTGAACTACACGACGGCATCGGAGGGGCTCCGCCAGGAGCTTGCACTTCTGCTGACCTCTCTTGGCATGCAGCCGCAGATCGTCGAGCTGTACGGGGGCGACGAAGAGCGGCGAACGCTCTACCGCATCCAGCTCAACGGCCGGAGGAATATCGAGATGTTTGCACGATACGCTTCGTTCCTTGACGAACGACAGAACCATATCGACGGCTTCCTCTCAAGCGTCAAGGAGATCGGGCGTGCTGCAACACCTGAACGGGTCATCTCGATCGCACCCGCAGAGCCTTCCGGAGAGTATGTCTACGATCTCTTCCTCGAGGGTGACGGAAGCGAAGAGAGCCACACCTTCTTTGCTTCGGACGGCCTGCTCATCCATAACTGCCAGGACTGGGACCTCCGTTACTTCTTCTACTACGGGCTCATGCCCGACGGGAACGGCACCAAGGCATCGGTCGCCGGTCCGGCGCAGCGGGCGGAGGTCGCCGTGCTGCACGCGGTCAAAGCCCTCGGGTCAGCCCAGACGAACTTTGCCGGAGGGCAGGGCTACTACAACTTCTTAACGTTCATGGCGCCGTTTGTCGAGGGGATGCCGTACGGCGAGATCAAGCAGCTCATGCAGATGTTCGTCTACGAGATGACCCAGATGATGGTCGCCCGGGGCGGGCAGGTGGTCTTCTCCTC
>JAHKLN010000064.1 GCA_020854755.1 Methanomicrobiaceae archaeon
CTGGTTGCAGTCAAACGGCATGAAGCGCTTCCGCTGGAGACGGTGACTGAGTCAGGTATACCGGTAATTGCCCATACGCCGTTCCACGGTATGGCGATGCCGTCCCGGAGAGGGACGAGCGTCCGCCTCACGGGGAGCGTTTCACGCTCCGGGGGCGCATTCCCCGTCAATACCGGAGACGCAGCCCGGAACCGACCTCCCTCACCGGGACAGCCGATGAGAGAGCGATGATCGCGGAAAGCGACATGCAGTGGCAGGCATGCACAGGTGGCTTCCATCACCTCCCCGCCGGGATCCTGGAGATGGAATCCCCCGATGATGTCCCGGATCCTCTCTTCCCCGCAGACGGCTCGGGCCTGCCTGATGATGTTGCAGATCCCCGCGTGCGAGCATCCAGTCAGGACCACAGGCCCTTCCGGCGATCGATAGGCGAGAGCCGAGCCATCGAGGATCTGGTCCGCTACCTCGCTGCTGTCAGGCATCACGATTCTCCTCACTCCGGGATCCTTCTGCTCGAAATCGAGCGTTCTTGCTATCCCACCGAGGAATACCAGGTTCTCCGTCAGCCACCTGGGCTTTCGCATCAGCACGATTTGGCATATGCCGTGCAAGTGCCTCCCGTGAAAGGAAGCCGCCCGAATCGGGCACCGGCAGTCTGGAGCGCGGGTAGAAGCAGTAAGGATCGGCAATCAGCCGCGGGACCGTATGCGGTCTTCCCTCGAGCCGTGCTTCGGTGAGGATATTGACCAGATGCACAAACCCCCGCGTATGATCCAGATGCCCGTGCGAGAGTACGACGTAGTCGAGATCGAGCAGATCCATGCCTGATCTCCGGGCATTGATCAGGAATGCATCCGAGTAGCCGGCATCGAAGAGAATCTTTCTGCCGTCTGCTTTGAAGTAGAGCGAGAAATCCGGCTCGGAGAGGCATTATCGGCCGAACAGGGCACTGTTGTCCACAAGCACCGTCACATCCAGCTGCGTCATTGCACTGGTTCTGCGAATGCTGCCGATATAGAGTACCGGCATGGGGCAATCCCGGGGTAACCCGGAATTCTTTACCGGCAGCATGAGGGCATCCGCAGGGCGGAGGCGGCGCCCGGAGCGATAGGGCGTTCATGGTTCTCTTCCCGCTCCCCGGGAGCAAGGAATAACCGGGGATAGCGGATCTGCGGCATGCAGAGACTGCACCGGTATGCGATTCCGTATGACAGAATGGTTCTTATATCTGCACATATGAGTAATAAATGCAACTAGAGAAGTGATCACCATGAAGATAGGCATTACGGCACGGGGGCCGACCATCGATTCCCCCTGCGAAGAACGGTTTGGCCGCGCCCCGTATTTCATCATCTATGACACGGATTCAGGCGACACGGCTGCCATCCAGAACGAACTGGCCGACGCCCCGGGTGGCGTCGGGCCGAGAGTCGCCCAGCTCATGCACACCAACGGCGTGGAGGCCGTGATCAGCGGACGGGTCGGAGGAAATGCCGAGCGGGCTCTTGCAGCAGCAGGGATTGCGATGTACGCCTATGACGGCGGCGGCACGGTCGGAGATGCAATCGCCGCATTCCGCCGGGGAGAACTGATGCGCATTGTATGAGAGGGCGGCTCTGGAAAACAACGGCGATAAAACCCTGAAACTTGCGGTCGCGAGCGGAAAAGGAGGTTCGGGAAAGAGTACGGTTGCCGCCAATCTGGCGTATGCGATCTCCCTCTCAGGAAACGTCACGCTGGTCGACTGCGATGTCGAGGAGCCCAACCTCCACCTCTACTTTCCGTCAACAACAGAGGAACAGGTGGTGACGACACCGGTACCGGTTGTCGATGACGAACGGTGCACCCAGTGCGGCAGGTGCGGCGAGTTCTGCCGATATGGAGCGCTTGCCGTAACCGGAAACGGGGTGCTCACCTTTTTGGAGATGTGCCATTCCTGCGGGGGCTGCATGCTGATCTGCCCGGAAGGCGCAATCCATGAGGTCGAGCGGCCGATTGGCAGGGTCACCACAGCGCATCCGCTTCCCCGCCTCACACTTATCACCGGGATCCTGAACGAGGGCGAGGTGCTGAGTCCACGGGTTATCCGGGCGGCGAAAGAGGCTGTCGGAGCAGATCCGGTCATCATCTACGACTCGTCGCCAGGGACTGCCTGCCCGGTCATTGAGACCCTTGAGGGGTGCGATGCCTGCATCCTTGTCACCGAGTCCACCCCTTTCGGCCTTCACGATCTCAGGCTCGCCGTGGAAGTCGCCGGGACGCTCGGCGTCCCCGCGGGTGTGATCATCAACCGGAGCGATGGGAAAGACGCCGAAACGCGGGCATTCTGCGACGAGCACGGCCTCCCCGTCCTGATGACCATACCGTTTGACCGGGGGATCGCCTCCCTGCAGGGCCGCGGGGAGCTCTTCAGCAGGGCAATGCCGGAGTGGCAGGAGGCCTTTGGTGATCTCTATCGAAAGTGCCGGGCTCTTGTCGGGAGGCCGGTATGATTCGCATTGCTGTCATCAGCGGTAAAGGCGGAACGGGCAAGACGATGCTGACCGCAGGACTTGCGGATATCATCTCTCTGCCGCTTGCCCTTGCCGACTGCGATGTCGATGCATCGAACCTTGAGCTCCTCCTCGCGCCCACCCTGATCCGGGAGGAGGCGTTCTTCGGGATGCCGGCGGCGCAGATCGATCCCGAACGATGCATATCCTGCGGAATATGTCGGGATTACTGCCGCTTCTCTGCGGTCGTTCTGCAGGACGGCGAGTTCCGGATCGATCCCGTCCGGTGCGAGGGGTGCGCCGTCTGCACGGCGGTCTGTCCGGAAGATGCCGTCAGCATGCAACCGCGCAGGACCGGGGATATCTACTATTCGGAGACGGAGCGGGGGCATCTCTCCCACGCCCGCCTGCTGCCGGGAGCCGGGAACTCCGGGCTTCTCGTCAATGAAGTGAAGCAACGGATTCTGCAGTCTGACGGCGATTGCGCTGTACTGCTTGTGGACGGGCCTCCCGGGATCGGCTGCCCCCTGACCTCCACCTTAAGCGGCATGGACGCGGCCATCGTCGTTACCGAGCCGAGCGTATCGGGGCTGCACGACTTCAAGCGGGTGGTATCTGTATGCCGACAGATGCGAGTGCGCATATTTGCGGTCATCAATCGCCGGGACCTTGATCCCGATATGGCCGAAGCGATCGGCGAGTACTGCCGCTCGGAGAGCATCCCCCTGCTCGGCGAGATACCCTTTGACGAGACGGTCATCGAGACCGTCAGAAACGGAGAACCGGTAACCCGGCACAGGTGCCCTGCGACAGAAGCGATTCACCGGATCTGGCACAGCCTGCAGCAGGAACTGGAGATACTGCCATGAGCGATATGGGATGCGGCAGGAGGGAGCAGCACCGCAGGCGGGGGCGCCCCCGGATCAGGCGGAGCATCGACAATCTCCAGCTGCGGTGCTATGCACCGCAGTGCAACCCCGACAAATTCGGCGAAGAGCCTGACGCCGTGGAGCTCCTCCCTGAAGAGATCGAGGCATTGAAACTCGTCGACCTGCAGAATCTTGATCAGGAGGAGGCGGCCGCGGTGCTGGGCATATCACGGAGGACGCTCTGGCGTGACCTCCACGAAGCCCGGCGGAAGATTGCAGATGCGCTCGTGCACGGCAAAGGGATCGAGATCGCCGGTTGCACCACACGGGAGCAGGGCTTCTGCCCGAAACAGAATCCTGATTTCTGTCCGAAAGAGACAGAACAGGTTAGTATGCAGCGAAGCAGCCCTGCTTCCCGGACGACCGATGCCTGAATGCAAAGTTATTAATAATATTACTCATATGAGTAATATTGGTACACCTGTCAGGTGTACCGGGAGGAAAAACATATGCCAGGATTTGATGGAACCGGACCCCTTGGAAGGGGGCCACTGACAGGATGGGGGCGCGGACGCTGCCGTCCGCCAGCACCTCAGGAAACAGCGAGCGAAACACCGGCGCCAGCCGGAGAGGCGGGCCCTGCAGCACCGGGGGTCGTGTATGGCCTTGGAAGAGGCGGTATTCCCCGCGGATGCGGCCGCGGATTCGGCCGCGGATTCGGCCGCGGATTCTTCGGCGGAGGTAGGTGGCGGCGATTCTGGTAGGCAGACGGATACGTGATCGTTGATGAAGATAGCAATCGCGAAAGACGGAAATCAGGTCTCCGAACACTTCGGGCACTGCGAACGGTACGGCATCTACGTTGCCACCGACTCGATCATATACCGGACGGACGACCTGATCAATCCCGGGCACGAACCGGGTCGCCTTCCCGTATTCCTTGCAGAGCACGGTGTGACGCACGTCATTGCAGGAGGAATGGGACAGCGGGCAATAGAGATCTTCAATCAGAACGGGATCTCTGTCATGGTCGGTGTCTCCGGGAATGTCGACATCGTTGCCCAGGACTTCATTGCCGGAAAGATCACTCCCGGCGACAGCACCTGCCACCACCACGAGGGTTAGGTGCGATTTCATCCCTAACCCTCTGCAATGCCATCATCACGTTGCTGCCTGCGTGCAGGAAGAAATCTCTCTTTTCCCAACCGGCATGCCGGGCGAACAGCTATGGTGGCTGATAAGCAGCGATGCTACCGGAGCGCCGTTCCGGACACCTGCGCCGCCCCCGTACTCCGGGGGCAGCGATACCGATATGACGGGAGGCGGCATACAGGCATACTGCGAGATTATGTCCAATTCAGGATACGCAGTACGGCGCTTCCGTAATGATGATCGGGTGCGGATCCTCGAGATCTTCAACCACCATGTCACCACCACCGTCGCTGCTCTCGCTGCAGAGCCTGTTCCCCCACAGTTCATCGACGGCACCCTGCAGGATGCGCAATCGTTCCTGGTGGCGGGGCGGGACGGCGAGGTTGCGGTATTCGGGTTTATGAGGCCTTTTTTGCCTTTTTCAACATTTCAGACGGCAGCTTCGGTCACCGACTTCGCGGCGCCGGGGCATACGCGATCGGGGCTTGGCAGTCGTATTCTGAAGGCGTTTGAGTCTGACGCCGGAGAGAGGGGCATCCGCACGCTGCTTGCGGCCATCTCCTCCAGAAACATCGAAAGCCTGAAATTCCACAGAAAACGCGGCTTTTATGAATGCGGGAAGCTGCCCGGGATCGGGGTTAAATTCGGCGAACATTTTGATGTGATCCGGATGGTAAAGGGCTTATCAGCGTGATACGCTTCATGCCGGGCAAGGCATGACCCGGGGCTGTGCCGGCATGGTCTGTGCCATGCAGCCGCCGCTCCGGACCGCTCTGCAGGAACGCTATAAAGCGTCCCCGTCATAACGGAATGGACGCCATCAGGAGGGATATCCATAGAAGAACCGCAGGATGTGTATGCCGAAGGGATTGACTAAAACGAGGTATGGAAGGCACTGACGCTCCGGCATGCTGCGACGATCCGATGCATGGACAGCACCCGGTTCTGGTCGCAGAAAGAGAACATCGAGCAGATATATACCGGGAAGCGGAATAACCCGGCAAACGAGCGTGCGATGCGGCAGATCGCCTCCATGGGGATTCCTCCAGGAGCGAGAGTGCTTGATATCGGGTCGGGTCCCGGGACGCTTGCGATACCGCTTGCGAAGGCAGGGTGTGCGGTGACCGCGCTGGAACCGTCGGAGGCGATGCGGGACGCACTCCGCCGGCGCCTTGAAGACGCAGGGCTCGAGGGGATGCAGGTGGTGGCGAAGCGGTGGGAGGATATCGCGCCCGGTGACCTCGATCCGCCGTACGACGCGGTGATCGCCTCGTTCTCCCTCTCTATCCCTGATATCCGGCCTGCACTCCGGAAGATGCACGACGTATGCCGCGGGACGGTCTACCTCTTCTGGTTCCTCACCCCTCCGGTATGGGCGCGGGTGATGCACGACCTCTGGCCGAAGATCCATGGCAGCCCCCATTACTATGAGCCCTTCGCGGACATCCTGTACATGATCCTTCTCCAGATGGGCATCTATGCCCGCATGGATCCGTATGCGGGACACAATACAGCGCACTACGCCACCATCGGCGATGCCGTCCAGGACTTCTCCGCAAGGATGAACTGCACCACTAACGCGCAGGAACGGGCGATCAGGCAGTATATGAGGGCAAACCTCTCCCCCGGCGAGAATGGGTTTGTTATCAAGGGGAGATCGATGGATGCGAAGATCTGGTGGGAGGCGGGAGGTGCATGAAGGGGATAGGGAAACCCGTTCGCCCGCAGCATCATTTGCACTGGATCCGCATCGGCGGCGGATATGAGATTTTGCATGAAACCACATGATCCCCGAAGGCCACAGGCATACAGCATGAACAGGGCGGTGATGCTCGTTCCTATGAAAATCAAGCCGGATTCTGCAATGGATGGATCTTTGCGGTCAATACTTTTGCGCCTCCGTACACGGCTTCCCACCGGCGCTTCATCCGGGGGAGGGGGACACCCCCTCCCCGGTCCCCCCCCCTGGCGATTGCCCTCTCGGTCCAGTGTCCCGGGAGAAC
>JAHKLN010000113.1 GCA_020854755.1 Methanomicrobiaceae archaeon
ATCCTGATCTCCACACCCATGTCGTCCATGACAAGGGCGACCGCTTCGCTGACGATCTCAAACGCCAGCGCATCCTCGATCCGGGGTGCCCATGCTCCTTCGTCGCCTTTTCCGCACCCTCTGCCCTGCTTCTTTAAAAGATCCTTAATCGTCCGGTGGACCGCTGCATTCGCAAATACAGCCTCCTCTGCATCCGCTGCGCCGGTGGGGACCACGAGAAATTCCTGAATGTCGGTTGCATCTGTCGCATGCGCCCCGCCTCCGATGACGTTGCCGAGCGGGAGAGGGGTTTCGCCTGCGAATGCGCCTCCAAGATACCTGAAGAGTTCAAGGCCGAGGGACGATGCGGCTGCCTTCGCATTGGCAAGCGACAGAGCCACCGCAACATTTGCGCCGATCGTACTGAAATCGGCAGTGCCGTCGAGTTCCCGTAAGAGTGTGTCGAACGTGATCTGATCGCGAGAATCCTCGCCGATGAGGGATGGAATCAGGTGCTGTCGTGCATGGGTCACGGCTTCCCGGGCAGGCCGCGTCTTTGCTTCATATCTGCCGGTGCTGGCGCCGCTCGGCGCCGCCGCCCTGCCAAAGCCGTTTTCGGTATGGATGTCCGCTTCAACGGTCGCGTTGCCGCGACTGTCCAGGATTGTTCTCAGGGTAATCTGTTCGATGATTGACATCAGATCACTACTTTCTCTTCACGGTAATAGGAATTACATCGTGCTCAAACTCTTCGATCGCAATTTCAAGCGGTTCGATTTTTGAGGTCTTTACCAGAAGCGGTGCGCCCATCGATATCTGCAGGGCCCGGGCCCCGATGATCCGTGCCCTTTCATATCGAGTATACGATTCCATCACACACCTCAAAATATGTTCATCAATGAAATGGGGTCGCTGAGATTTGAACTCAGGTCACAGCATCCCGAACGCCATAGGATAGTCCAGGCTACCCCACGACCCCTCACTGGTATGGATTAAGATCCTCCACGATCTCTTTGTGCGTCAGTAACATCCGCCTGCAACAGTAGCGTTCAAGTCCGAGATCGTCGAGGATCTCTTTTGGATCCTCGCCGGCATCTCGCCGCTCCTTGTACTTCTCCCATGCGGGGGATATGACTTTTCCGCAGGTAAAACATCGTACTGGTATCATTAATGATAACCTGACCCTATTATATCTGTCGTCCTCTAACGATAAGACTTTTGGAACTTCCTGCGGGCGCCACGGCCGTGCGGCTTCTTGGTCTCTTTCTGCCGCTAATCATTGACGAGCAGTGTGCGGTCATAGGCAATATACACGTCTTTTATCTGCGGATCGTTATACCACTCCACGATCCCGCGCGCAATAGCGGTCCGGATGGCTTCCGCCTGCCCCATGATGCCCCCGCCGTTCACGTCAATGCTGGCGTCGACGCCGTCGAGTGCGTTCGGCACCAGGAGGAGCGGTTCGGATATCTTCAGCCGGGTCAGCTCTGTCCCGTAGATCTCAAGAGGGATGGAATTGATGCGGATTCTCCCGCTTCCGCTCTTTAACGTTGCCCGGGCAACTGCTGTTCTTCTCTTTCCGCTGGTATTGATAATCTTTCCCATTATATCACCATCAGTATCTGGCTCCGAGATAGCTGCTCACACTGCCGAGCGTTACGTACCGGGGGTTGCCCAGACGGTTGATGTGGGCCTCTTCAAGAGACTCCATCTCCAGCCCTGCAAACTCCGGAGGCACGCCGACATAGACCCGGATCCGTTTGAACGCGCCTTCTCCGCGTTCACGCTTGTAAGGAAGCATGCCGCGTATGGTGCGCTTCAGAATGTGATCCGGGCGGCGCGGGAAGAACGGTCCGCCTTCCCGGGAACCGCGTTTCCGTTTCCGGTCGTACGTCTCGAGCACGTGTGCGCGCCTGCCCGATATGATCGCCTTCTCTGCATTCACAATCGCGATCGCCTCCCCTTCAAGGGATCGCTTGGCGACGATACTCGCCAGCCTTCCGAGCAGCAGCCCGTCTGCATCAATGACTGTTACCATCCCGATCACCTGAGAATCCTGACGTGCCGTCCCTTCGGGTTATCCCGCAGGAGTTCTTCGATGCTCATGCACGTGCCGTTGGCACCCGTGATCTTGTTCACAGCCGATTCACTGAAGTGCAGTGCGGCAACCGTTACCGACTGTTCCAGCACACCGCTCCCCAGCACCTTGCCGGGCACGAGGAGGGTCTCTCCCTCCTGCGCATATCGGTTGATCTTGCTGATATTCACCTCGGCGTAATTCTTACGGGAGGTGTCCAGCCGCTTTGCAATCTCACGCCAGATATTCGCCTCGTTGGCGCGCGAAGCATCCCTCAGCGTTACAATAAGGCTTGCAAGGCGCGGATTTGACTTAGTACCTGATCTCTTCATCTACGGCCACCCCGGATATCTCGGTCAGTACTTCCACCAGGTCATCTGATTTCTTCTGGATGTAGTGCAACGCTCTCTCGATGATCTCTTGTACCGGCATTGACCCATCACTCTCCACCACGAATATGAATCGGCTTTCATCAGCATCGATGTGTATTGCAGGCTCTTCACCGATCCCGCCGCTCAGGCAGGCACGTTCACAGAGCCTGCAGAGGGAGCAGAGCTCGAGCCGCTCTTCCACGACCTGCAACCGCCGGTCTTCAACCTGCAGCACTCCGCGCGGGCATTCCTCAATGCACATGCCGCACGCATCGCAGATCGCTTCATTGATCCGGACGACCGGATAGTTCTTGTATCCGCAGGCGGTGGTCGGCTGCCACTTTACATGCTCTCTTCCCGTACTGACGATAGCATGCGCTTCAAGCACGATCTTCTGGCCCTCGAAGAGCTCGATGATGGGAATGTCCTCCTCCGCCGGCACGGCACCGGGATCCTGCGGGATCAGGTCTCGTGAGTAGACGGTTCTCGGGCCCTCGACGCTCAACGTATAGGTCGATGTGCAGATCGGGCAGCCAGCCTCTCCACAGGTGCATTCGCTTCGCGGAACATAGACGCTGAGATCGGTCCTGATCGGTATCAGCCCGAGCCGGTGTGCCAGGATCTCGTCGAAGACAACGCTGGTGTTGTCATAGATGCGCACGTCCTCGATGGCGAGCGTCGGCACCTCGCTGATCATCGCCCTCCGCAGAGTATTGGCGAATGCCGGTGTGGCACCGCTCAGTACAAATTTCGCGGCTTTGTCATCGAGTTTGATAAACGCAATATCCATTACACTCTCCTGCCCCGGCGTCCACCTTTGCCGCGTATCCCGTCATGCGGCACCGGGGTGACGTCCTCGATACGGCCGATGCGCATGCCTGCCCGTGCAAGGGCGCGTATGGCTGCCTGTGCGCCCGGCCCGGGGCTGCGCTGCTTCCCTCTGCCCGGTGCGCGCACCTTTACGTGCACCCCGACGATCCCCTTGTCCCGTGCATTCTGTGCAACGGCCATCGCCATCTGCATGGCTGCATAGGGGGAGCTCTCGTTTCGGTCCTGCTTTACCACCATGCCGCCGCTGCTCTTGGTGACCGTCTCCGCGCCGGAGAGATCGGTGATGGTGATGATGGTGTTGTTAAAGGAGGCAAAGATGTGTGCGATGCCCCATTTCTCCTTATCGGCTGCCATACTCTATCCTCTCCCGACCCGTGCAATCCGTGTGCGCTCGGGGTGCAGATCGTTTGTGAGCGGAGACGTTCCGTAGTACTCGATCTGCTCCTCTTCATTCCGGGTCACGATGTACCCCGGTATGGTCACCTGTCGGCCGCCGACGGCGATGTGGCCGTGGGTGATGAACTGGCGGGACTGTTTCGGCGACTTTGCAAGCCCGCGGCGGCAGACCATGGTCTGGAGGCGGCGGTCAAGCTGCTGCTCCACTTTCAGCGCAAGCACGCTGTCTATGTCCCGGTTCTCACCGATCAGGCCGACGCGGGCGAGATGCCCGAGGAGCTCGTCGGTCTTCTTCTCGACGAGTTCGGGATCCGTCTTTGCCGACTGCAGCGCAAGGAGGTCACGGGCAGCCTTCCGGTATTTTCTGAGCGCGCTCTGGGCTTTCCAGACCTCACGCTTATTCCGCAGGCCGTACTCGATCACCAGCCTCTTTTCGTCCTCAATCCGCGTCTTTTCAAAGCGCCGCTTTGGGGTCGCGTACTGTTTGCGATTCTTACCCGGATATCCCATCTCATCACCGCTTAACTCTTCTTCCTCTTCACGCCGACTGTCGTGCCGGTCCTTCCGGTCGACTTGGTGCGCTGTCCCCGAACCTTCTGCCCGGTCTCATGGCGGATACCGCGGTAGCTGCGGATCTTCCGCATACGGTTGACATCGTCCTCCCGCGTCAGGAGGAGGTCGGTGCCGAACAGATGGCGTGCATCCCCTGCATACACGTCCTTCGGCCGGTTCACCATCCAGTCGGGCACCCGGTCAGTGTACTCGTCGACGACCTGCGCAAGCCGCCCGATCGATTCATCATCCAGCTTCCCGAGCACTGCGTGCGGATCTACCCGCGCAAGCGAGGAGATGATATGCGATGTGTGCGGTCCCACTCCCGTGATACCCGTCAGTGCGATGCGTACCGACTTTGTACCGTCGAGATCGGTATTTCTGATCCGAACAAAGTATTTTATCTCTTCTTCATCCATGCAATCGCCTCATTACCGATGACAGGAAGCGCTGAGGGAGGGATTTGAACCCTCGAGTCCCAGAGGGACACAGGTTTAGCAAACCTGCGCCATACCAGGCTTGGCTACCTCAACATAGAATTTCGCATCTTTCGATACTCGCAGCACATCCGTGCTGCTCCAGACACAGTATCCTATGAATTGCGTTTAGTTATATACGCAGGGTGGATTAATAATAATTGTGGTGTCAGGGTTGCGGGAATGCCCGCTTCAATCCCGACCCTATCAGCGCCGAGGTGACGATGGGAAGAGCGATGGTTGCATCGCAGAAGCACTGGACATGAGGAGAATGCGGTGTCTCCTTCCCCCAGCTGATCGCTTCCTCAAAGGTGCACCCCGAGAGACCCCCCCAGTGCGGTGCATCGGTGGTGTACTGGATTGCATAGGCATGCCCTCCGAGCGCCTGATCGTAGATCGAGGCAACGACCTGCGTCTGCTGGATGAAGTTTTTCGGTACCCCGCCCCCGATATAGACGACGCCGGTCTTTCCGGCAGTCTCCACTATCCGCGTGATCTCGTCGGCATCAGCAATCTGATCGATATTCACGTCAACTCCGCGCCGGCGTGCCATCACGAGGGCGATGCCGATCGATGAGTCCGCCAGTGCCGGGATGAATATCGGCACACCCGCTTCCGCGCAGGTGGCAACAAGCGACGATCCCCCGGGCCTCGTTTCACCGAGCCATCGGCCGAACTTCCCGATAAAGGCCCGTGAGGAGCCGGCAAACGGAGAAATCTTCGCTGCAAAATCGGCGATGAGCGTGTCAACATCCCGAAACTGGCTCTCATAGGCAAAGACATCGTATATCCGGTCGATCCCCTGCTCAAAGAGCTCCAGATCGTCTACGTGATGGGAGCCGAGGTAGTGGCGCACGCCGAGATGTTCGCAGGTGTCGTGGAATATGTTTGCGCCGGTCGAGACGATCGCATCGACAAACCGGTTTCGCACCAGTTCTATCAGGCAGTTCTGCATACCCGCGGGTATCATTGCGCCTGCAAGCCCGAGCAGTATGGTGCATTCCCTATCCCGGATCATCGCAGACCATGTTTTAAACGATTCTCCAAGGCTTCTTCCCTGAAAGCCGGTCCTGCTCATTCTCAGAAGGAGAGTGGCGATATCGGAATCTGGTTGTACTGGATGCGTCGGTTTCATTGCAGATTCCTTTCATCGTTGCCCCTCAGTCGTATTAATGGTTCGGGCAGCGGCGCTCGCCGGGGAACAGGCATATCCTGTGCACGGCGAATGCGCCAGAGGCTGGAGGCGCAAACGATGGAAATCCAGGAATTCAGTGCAAGTATCCCGGATCCGGTGTATCCCGGGCCTGTCCCGTTTCCGTGGACCGCGGAAGGGGCTCGCCAGAGGATTGGGAAGGCGTCCTGCCCCCCTGAGGAGGTGGGCAGCGGGAAGCCGTGCATGCGGCGCATTGAGTCGAGCCGCGATAGCCCTCTATTTTCGGAAACCTTTTCGATTTCCACGCGAAATGCCCCCGGAGGAGCGGGATGCCCTGCTCCGGGTGCGGGCATGTACCCGATCGGGCAGTCCCGGGGTGACCGCAGGCTGTTGTGTACCCCTCGCATCGATGCCTGCGCGAACCGGAGCGGACGTCTGCCGCAATACCGGCGCATGCGGGAGCAGTTGAAAAAAGACAGGAGTAATTCGGGCTCAAAGAGCCTGAATCAGCGCGCTTCTGGTGACGATCCCTGCAAGTTTCCCGTTATTCGTGATGGGGACGGCGCTGATGTTCTTTTTAAGCATCAGATCGATCACATGGGAGATGCCTGCCGTCTGCTCGAGGGAGATTAAGGGAGCGCTCATGATGTCCCGGACGAGCAGGTTGCGGATGCGGTGATCCTGGTGCTTCTCCTCAACGACTTCCTTAAATGAGAACATGGCCCGTGCAACATCGGTTTCCGTCACGATACCCAGAATCTCGTCGTTTTCGTTGACGATGAACTTGCTGATGCCGTCATCGAGCATCCGGCGCCGCAGATGCACGGCCCGCTCCTCGGACTGGATGGTATAGACGGGCTCCATCACATCCTCGACCTCGCCGGCAGGCCGGAGGACTTTGAGCAGGTCTCCGGAGCAGACCTGACCGATCAATCGGTGTTCGTTATCAAGGACCACCACGAGCTTATAGCGCTGAAGCAGCGGTACGAGAATATCGATGCTCTGATCGGGATACGCAGAGGTGAAGTCCTCTTCCACGGCGTTTGCAACGTGAATAGACCTTGCAGAGATGACTGAATTGCGCTTCCGGCCGAGAATCTCCGCAAGGGCCGCTCGCGAGGTGGTGCCGATGACCGTGCCGTTATTTGTCACGATCAGCGGATCGACCCCTTCATCAAGCATCTTGCCCAGCGCCTCGCTGATCACAGCGGACTTCGCTATGGTGAGGGGCTTTGACATCACATCTTTGACCTGTATCCGAAATCTTTCGCTCATTTCGCCACTTCCTTAATGATATCGTCTCTTTTCAGTATTCCTTTCAGTTCTTCACCGTCTACCACGACCAGGCTGTTTATCCGCTCCTCAAGCATGAGCCCGACAGCCTCGGCAACCGTTGCGTCCGGCGCGATGGTGATCACCGGCCGGCTCATCAGATCCTCAGCAACAGCTGATACCTCAACCACATGCCTGTAACTCTTTCTTCCTCCAGCCTCCTCTTTGCGGAGATGTGTGATATCCCTCTCCGGCAGGCTCATCCTCTCGTCCATGTATTCGTAGAACGCAAGATTGCTCTCCGTGATGATGCCTGCAATACTTCCATTGTCGTTTACGACAATAAGTTTGTTATTCTTCTCCCTTATCGTATTGATGATGTGATCCAGTGAATGGTAGCGATCGACGGTCGCCGGCTCTTCCATGATGGCGGCTACATCTTTTGTGAGGCTGCCCACATATGCCGAACGCATCAGATCTAACTTTGTCACGATGCCGGCGAGAGTGCCGTCCTCCATGACCGGCAGCCCGCTGATGTCACGGTCCAGCATGATCGCTGCAATCTCCCGGACGCTCGTGTTCGGGGCGACGGTGATCGGATCCGGTGCCATCAGGATGCTGATGGGAATCCGGTCGATAGGTCGACGCCGCCATATGGGCTCGCTCTGCCTGAGGCGATAGGCGAGATCCTTTTTTGTGATGATGCCCACAAGATGGCCTTCCTCGATCACAGGGAGCCGGGATATCCGATGTTTGAGCATGAGGCGTCGCGCATACGCTGCGTTCTCCGCAGGTCTGACGACAAATACCGGTGATGACATGACGTCCGCTGCCCGCATCAGGATCACTTCCCTGAAAACGCTTTCACAAGGTCGAATTCGGTCACCAGTCCGATGAGATGGGCGTCCTCGATGACCGGCAGCCCGCCGACGCGCTTCTGCAGCATCTCAACCGCGATGTCGTGAATATTCCGGTCGGGTGTGGTCGTGTGAAGCTCTCCCGATATCAGGGTGCGCATGGGAAGGCCCATGACCTCCGCAACGTCCCCTGTGATCAGTTTTTCAAACACCTGCCCCCTGCCCAGATAGTTGATGATATCCGTTGCGGTAACGATACCGCAGAGGACATCGTCGACGACGACAGGCAGGCGCCTGAACCGGTATTTTACCATCTCCTGGCAGACCCTGCCGATGGGGCTCTGCGGTGTGGTGACCCGCAGCGAGGTGCTCATGATGTCCTCGACCATCATATCGGAGTTCTCTGTCGCGAGCACCTTCATGACGTCCCGTTCCGTCACGATGCCCTTCATGGATCCGTCGGTATTGATGACGGGAATGCCGCCGACCCGCTTATTAATGATGATATCGACCGCATCTGCGATATGAGCGGTATCCGGGACGGTCACGAGGTGCCGCGTCATGATCTCGCGCACGCTTTCGTTAATGGCGGCAAGGAAGTTGCCGCTATGCTTCTTCTGCACCAGGTTGAACTTATCGCCGCCGCCCATGAAGTTGATGATGTCTCCGGCGGTGACGATGCCCCGGAGCCTGAGGCTTCCTGCATCAACGATCGGCAGGCGCCTGAAGGATTCCCGGGTCATGATCTCTACAGCCGAGATGATAGAAGTAGTCAGCGGTATGGAGATGACGTTTCGTGTTGCAATCGCCATGATTTCTCCATTCTGCTCGACAATCCGTGATTTAAATTCAACCGGGCCCCTCTCAAGTCTGCCAGGCATCTTCAGGAGCTTGTCTGCCTGCTTCTCTCTTTTATCGTTCTGATGCATGGTTCACTTCCTTTATGGCTAATGCATTCAGGATGTCATGCCGGTCGATTATTCCGACGATACGCCTGTCCTCAGTGACCGGCAACAGGCTGATATCATACTGCACCATCAATTGTGCTGCGGTCTCTGTCGACGCTTCGGGCGATATGGTGATCACCGGTTTGGTCATGATACTTTCGACCGTTGTATCCGCTGCATTCTTCAGGGCCATCCGCACCCTGCCGGCACGCAGGATATCCCTTCGGGAGATAATCCCGATTACCTCCTGACTCCGGACAACCGGGAACGAAACAAACCCGCTCTGGACGATCAGCGGGTATATTTTCCTGATCTGCTCATCAGGATCGATGGCGACCACATGCCGCGACATATAGTCAGAGACCTGCCCTCTGATCTTGTGGCGGGTGATCAGGATGGGAAAGAGTTCGGAAAGCAGCACCCCACCCCGGACCGTTTGGTCCCGGTCGACGACGGCAGCGCTGTTGGTGAGAGACCGCCTGATCGCGAGAGCTACCTCTTCAAGGGGAGTTTCCGGGTGGACGGACGCAATCTCTTCCAGAAATCCCTCTGCGGTGACGTTGGACTTTGTATCGGTCACCTTCAGCGCGGCGGTGATGTCCAGGTACCCGAGCAGCCGGTTCCTGTCATCCACCACATATATCTCGCGAAATACGTCGTCCCTGAGAAGGCTTCTGGCCCTGGTAACGAAATCATTGTATTTTATTGTCGGTATCTCCCTGATCAGATCATGGGCGACTTTCATATAAGCCGTTCCTCCTCCCGACAGACAGGGCAGAGCACCATGTTGTCGATACGGACGAGGTCATCGGACATGGTACCGCAACGGTCGCAGACTCCCATCTCATATCCCTCTTCACGGTTTATTTCTATTAAATCGGCGAGAATCTCATTGATCTCGGTTGCAACGGAGAGTATGTCCCGAACCGTGACGATCCCTATGACCATCTGATCCTCAACAACCGGAAGCCTCCGTACGCGGTGCTTCACCATCATGGATGCAGCGTCCCCGACCATCTTGTCTGCCGCGATGGTTATGAGCGGGGTGCTCATAGCCTCACTGACAACGACATCTCCCGGCTTTCGGTCTTTTGCGACGACCTTGCAGTTAATATCCTCTTCGGTAATGATTCCGATGGGCAGGCTATTCTTCAATACGATACAGCTTCCCACTTCATCACGGCACATCGCCGTTGCAGCCCGCGCTACTGTTTCTCCCACATCGATCGTTGTCGGATGAGCTCGCATGACCTCCCTGATAGGGATGCGTGTCTGGAAGTGGATTGTATCATTGCTATTCTTCATGAGTTCACCCCATCTGACCGCTGCCCCCAGCTGATCCTACAGGTTCAGCTCTATCTAGGATTCGTCAGTATAAAAGAATTCTTGTACCAGAGGAAGGAACGATTTCCCGCAGAAAGGAATAATACCACCTGTATTACATATAATTATATTTATTTATGAGGCGCATAGTCTAATTAAGTATACCAAAAACTGGTGCACCAGAGGATGCAGAATGACGTTCTTAGTTCGTACAAAGCAGAAAATTTCGCAGTTCCTACGGGCATTCTTCAGGAAGCGGTCCTCGCGGATTGGCATATACGGTCCTCCCAATGCAGGGAAGACGACGCTCGCCAACAGGATTGTGCGGGATTGGATCGGGGATGCGGTGGGCCCTGTGAGCGAAGTTCCCCACGAAACGCGTCGCGTGCGGAGAAAGGAGAATATCACCATTTCAGGTGTCAACGGTCATTCCATTACCATTGACATCGTCGATACTCCGGGAGTCACGACAAAGATCGACTACAACGAGTTCATGGAGTACGGGCTTGAAAAAGACGAGGCCGTGAAAAGGGCCCGAGAAGCGACCGAAGGCGTGGCCGAAGCAATGCACTGGCTCCGCGAGGATATCGACGGCGTGATATACATGCTGGATGCCACGCAGGATCCCTTCATGCAGGTCAACATCATGATGGTCGGTATCATTGAGAGCAGGCAGCTCCCGGTAATCATTGTGGCAAACAAGATCGACCTCCCTGATGCATCGGCAAACCGGATAAAAAGCGCGTTTCCGCAACATCCGGTGATACCCATTTCAGGCCTTGAGGGCGATAATGTGGAGACTCTGTATGAGAAGATGACGGATTATTTCAGGTGATGCCGTATGATACAGGGAGTACAGATTGACTTAATATCTGCAGAACGTCTGGATAAGCTGACTGCAATGGAGAAGATACGCCTCATCCTGGACGATGTCATGGAAGGCAACATCGTCGTGCTGGAGAAGGGCCTGGCCCCGGACGAGCAGAGCAGGCTCATCGAGGTGACGATGAGAGAGATCAAGCCCGATGGATTCAGCGGGATCGAGATGGAGACCTATCCGGTGAAGGATGCACCCGGTTTCTTCGGGCGGCTGTTTGGAGGGAGACGCGCGGAAACCCGCCTGACGGTGATCGGGCCGGCCAACCAGCTGAAGATGATCATCAAGGACAAGGATCTGATACGGGCTTGGGTCTCCTCAAGGTGAGCGGGGATGCCTCACAAGTGTACCCAGTGCGGAAGAGATTTTGAGGATGGTTCGGCAACGATCCTGAAAGGGTGCCCGAGCTGCGGCGGAAAAAAGTTTCTATATATCCGTGAAGCGCAGCGCCATGACGATGTGCTTGAGGAGAAGTCGATAGAAGCGATAGCGGACGAGACGAAGCAGGAGATCCTTGAAGTGAAACCCGCACCGGCAAAAGAGGTCGAAGTCTACGACCGGATCGAGAGTATCCGCATTGTCAGTCCGGGTTCATATGAGCTCAACATCGAGAAGCTTGCACAGAGCGATGAGGTGGTCATCCGCCTCGGCAAGGAAGATAAATATATGGTGGATATCCTCTCAATGGCGAAGAAGAAGAAGGAATAACTGATTTTTCGAGAGATCGGGGGGTTGAAATGCCCTCTCTCTGCTCTCCGTATCCGCCTATTAGCGCAAATTATATATGATCTGAAGACCTTTTAGAAAAACATACAGACAGGCCATCCCGGGTGTCGGAAATGTCCGTCAGGACTGCTGCCGTGCACTCCCGGAATGAAGCGCTTATTTGAAAGGGCATATTATACTTTCACTTATCGTTGATGCCCAGAAAGGCTGAGCCGAACAGGGTGCTTCGGCATTGATTTCCCTGGCAAGGGTGGCCGCGCACATGAGGAGGAACATATGAATCCTAGATACATCTCATCACTGGATCGTGTCGCTGCGCTCTCCGAGGAAGAGCGTGCCGCCCTAAAACCTGTTACCGATATCTTTGCATTCCGCTCAAACGAGTACTATCTCTCGCTGATTGACTGGGAGGACCCCGAGGACCCGATCCGGCGGCTGATTCTGCCCAGCCCCGGCGAACTGGAAGAGTGGGGGGACATGGACCCTTCATCCGAGAGCACGTACACAAAAACGCCGGGATTGCAGCACAAATACCGCCAGACTGCGCTGCTGCTGGTGAGCGATCAGTGCGGGGGGCTGTGCCGGTACTGCTTCCGGAAACGCCTTTTTATCGAGGATAGACGTGAGGTCGCATATGACATCTCGCCCGGACTGGAGTATATCAGGCAGCACCCCGAGATCACGAACGTGCTGCTCACAGGCGGGGATCCTCTGATCCTTTCCACGGAGAGGCTGGAAGCCATCACCCGGCAGGTCCGGGAGATCGACCACGTCCAGATCATCCGCATCGGGACAAAGATCCCCGCGTACAACCCGTACAGGATCAGGAACGATCCGTCGCTCCTTGAGATGATCCGGCAATACAGCACCGATGAAAAGAGAATCTACGCCATGATTCAGTTTACCCATCCAAACGAGCTGACCGACGTCGCTATCGAGAGCGTCGGGCTCCTGCAGGATGCGGGAGCAATGCTGATGCACCAGACGCCGCTAATCCGGGGTATCAACGATGATCCCCATGTGCTCGCAGCTCTGCTGAAGAAACTTTCATTCATCGGGGTGAGGCCCTACTATATCTTCCAGTGCCGCCCGACCGTCGGCAACAGGATCTTCTGCATACCGGTCGAGGAGTCCTACCGGATCTTCGAGGCTGCCCGGTCAGAGTGTTCGGGGCTTGCAAAGAGCGCCCGTTTCGTGATGTCTCATCGGACAGGGAAGATCGAAGTGGTCGGGAAGACAGACGATAGTACGTTCTTCAAGTATAATCAGGCAGCCGATCCCGGAGATATCGGCCGGTTTATGGTCTATTCAAGCAATCCTGAAGCGTACTGGTTCGACGACTATACGGAGCTCGTGGACGAGGGCAGAGTGATCGAAAGCCCTGACGAACCGTTCCTGCATGAGGACCGGAGTTCCTGGCAGATGGAGGCAGGTGCCTGATACCGCCCTATCCTGATGCATTGCGTCCGGAACTGAAAAAGGCACCATGTGCTGCAGCCCGATGTGCCGGACTTCCGGGTGATCGGGCGCCGTCGACAGGGCCGGCATCTGCATACGCCTCCTTCCCGGGCATCTCATCCCGGAAGGGCGCAGATTGAATGTGGATGGCGGAGGTTTTCGCTCCAGAGCGCGAGATATCTTTGCAGCATACCACGCGCCGGGCACGCCGCGCCCGCACTCCGGTGGCGGGACTCCAAGGCTTTTTTATCACTGATGTTCACCACATATGGTATTGTTCTACCGCACCGGCAGGACCGCCGGCTCTGCAGGAGAGAGCAAAGCGGCGTGCATGGGCTGCAGAGCATCCCGCTTTGGAGATCCGTTCTTCTGATCTGAACGGGAAGGTGGTGCGGCAACACGGAAGGGTGATATGGTGACGAGAAGATTGCACAGCAGGGGCTGCATACTCTGCCATCAGGGAGCAAAGTTGGTGCTCTTCGTTACGGGACGCTGCAGCCGCACCTGCTGGTACTGCCCCCTCTCCCGGGAAAGGAAGGGTCTGGATATCGTATATGCAAACGACCGGCAGGTTCATGCACCTGAGGACATTATAGAGGAGGCGAAGGCCATGGACGCGCTCGGCACCGGGATCACGGGCGGGGAACCGCTGCTCATGCCTGAGCGGGTGATCGAGTACTGCACCCTCCTAAAGGAGAGGTTCGGAAAGGAGCACCACATCCACCTGTATACGGGGCTCGCACCCGACGAGGCGACATTGATGCGCTTACGCGGCCTGGTCGACGAGATCCGTTTCCATCCTCCCCAGGAACTCTGGCACCGGATCTGTGAGACCGGGTATGCCCGGGCCGCAACTGCCGCCCGGGAAATGGGATTTGAGACCGGCATTGAAGTCCCGGCGCTCCCCGGGCTTGAAGGCCTCGCCTCCATCCTTCCGCTCATTGATTTTCTCAACATCAACGAACTTGAATGGGGGGAGCACTGCGCTGCCGCGATGCGTGAACGGGGGCTGGAACCGGAAGACGGGGTGCATAATGCCGTCAGAGGTTCCCGGCAATGGGCAGAAGGGCTCTGCAGCCATGACCGGGTGCACTGGTGCTCTTCGGTCTTCAAGGACTCGGTCCAGTTACGGGAACGGTTAAAACGTATCGCCCGCACAACCGCACGACCGTTCGACGAGGTGACAGATGACGGTACCGTGGTATACGGCGTGCTGGAACCGGAAGGGGGAATCGATAGTTTCATGCACATTCTTGAGGAGCATATATGCCAGGAATACGATGGGCACATTGAGATGGCGTGGTGGATCCTCATCGATCGCAGCGACGAACTGCCCGGGAAGAAGTATATCGTCGAACGCTACCCGAACAGGGGCATGATTATGGAGGTGACGCCGCTCTGACGCTGAGGGCAGCGCTTGAGGCGCTCTACGAGCGGTTCCTGCGCCTGCAGTGCAGACGCGTCCCCCTGCATATCGCAATTATTCAGGACGGAAACCGGAGGTTCGCCCGGCTCCAGGGCCTGCAGATCGCCGACGGACACAGTCTGGGGGCTGATATGACGGAGCGGGTGCTTGACTGGGCGTGTGAGCTCGGCGTCCGCCATATCACCCTCTATTCGTTCTCGACAGAGAACTTCGGCAGGGATTCCGAAGAGGTGCAGACGCTCTTTAATCTGTTTAAGAAGAAATTTACCGGCATCTTAAGCGACGAGCGTATTCACCGGAATAGAATCCGGGTGCAGATGCTCGGCGACCGGTCGCTCCTCCCAAACGATCTCCTCTCTGCCATTGAGGCGGCAGAGGAGGCGACACGGGAGTACGACTCCTATTTTATCAACATTGCGATCGCGTACGGGGGGAGAAACGAGATCGTGCATGCAGCCCGCTCGCTCCTGCAGGAGGTGAGGGAGGAAAGGCTCTCTCCCGCAGACATTGATTCAGAGATCGTCGAGAGCCATCTTCACCTCGGACTGAATCTCCCTCCCGTGGATCTGATCATACGGACCGGCAACGAGCTCCGGACCTCGAATTTTCTGCCCTGGCTGGCAAACGGGCACGAATCCGCAGTCTACTTCTGCGCACCCTACTGGCCGATGTTCCGCAAGATCGATCTCCTGCGGGCGGTGCGGATGTACGACCAGCGGATACAGCTCAAAGAGAAGGTCGAGAAGAGGCGAGCGGCAGGGCTAACCTCAACCGACGCCCAGTTCATCAAATAACCGGGGGTGCCGCAGAGGGGGTCCATGCAACGTCCGGCATATGAGAAGCCCCATACCGGCGGAGGGGTACATGAAGATCACTGCAACCTGAAATGGAAGCCTGGTCAACGATTGCACCAATCGTGCCTGCGGCTTCATGTCTTCCCATGAAACCACACGATGCCCCGCCAGATAGGCCGCAGGCATACGGCATGAGCATGGACGGAGATGCTGACCGCTTATGTTCATATGAAACGTCGATGAAGCCGTTTACGGCCACAGGCGCAACTGATGAAAATTCATGAGCCTGCATTGATAATCCGGGCCCGGTTTTTTCCGGCTATCCCCGGGACCGTGGACCGTGGGGACCGGGGAGGGCGTCTCCCCCTCCCCGGTCCCCACCCCCGTTGGGATGCCCCCCACGGTCCACTATACCGGGAGGTCAGAGAAACCGGACCCGGGATACTTGCACCGAATTCCTGGATTCCTATCGTTTGCGCCCCCAGCCTCCGGCGCTGTCGCGATCGTTTCGGGATCGCCTTCTCACTTCCCGAACCGCCGGGCGCGCGACTGAAAATCGCGTAATGCCCTGAGAAAATCCACTTTCCGAAGCAGCGCCCAGTTCACATCGAGAAAATAGAGCTCCGAATACACCGACTGCCAGATGAGAAAGTCGGTCAGGTGATCCCCGCCCGTCTTGATGACCAGATCAGGCTCGTACTGGAAGGTGAGGTACGAATCGAGGAGGGCTTCGTCGACAGACTCCGGATCGACTCCATTCTCTGCCATTTTTTTAATGCACGCAGTGATCTCTTCCCTCCCGCTCTTGCCGATTGCCACGGTGACCTGTATGCCGCTGCCCTCCACCTCCGCTTCCTGCCGATAGTGCAGGGTCAGGTGTGCAATGGTGGCGATCCTCCGGAGGGACGGGATATACGCCGCAGCGTACCGGGGATCCGTGCTGATATGAAAGGTTACATTCTGTATGCCAAGCTCGGCGCACCACCGGGTGATCTCAAACGGTTTCTCCGGCGCATCGAGCATGTCCTGCTCCGATATCATAAAACAGAGATGCTGGGGGAGCAGACAGAGATTCCGTGTCAGGATCTTCTCATAGAGCCAGTAGATCACCCTGACCACTCCAGCAGTTCATCAAGGGAAAAGGTATTGATGAGGTCGCCCGCGGTGCACCATCCCCTCCGCGCAATCATGATGCCGCAGTGCATATTTGAAAACTCGTTCTGGCGATGGCTATCCGATCCTATTGCGAGTTTCACTCCATGTTCCTTTGCCTGCCTGATATAAATATCATCCAGATCGAGGCGGTGCGGAGACGCATTAATCTCAAGCGCTGTCCCGGTCTCTGCTGCCCGCCGGATCACCCGCGCAATATCGAGATCGTAGGGCGGCCTTCGCCCGATGAGGCGGCCTGTGGGGTGGCCGATAATATCCACGTGCTCGTTATCCAGTGCGGAAAGTATTTTCCGCGTCACGACGTCCTGCTCCTGCTGAAACCCGGAGTGGACCGAAGCGACCACCAGATCGAGATCCGCAAGCACCCGGTCCGGAAGGCTCAGGGATCCGTCGCTCCTGATATCGATCTCCGCACCCGAGAGGAGCTGGCAGGAGTGATCGGCATTGATCTCTTCGATCTCGCGCCGCTGCTTCCTGAGCGCGGCGGCATTGCATCGGCGGGTTGTTCCTGCATGATCGGTGACGAGTATGTACTCATACCCCATTGCGTCGCCGGCACGGGCGACCTCTTCAAGGGAAAGCCGGCCGTCGCTCCAGACGGTGTGGACATGCAGATCTCCCCGCATCTGCGGCAGGTCAACGAGCTCTGGCAGCTGGCGGCGCAGCGCCAGTTCGATCTCTCCCCGATCCTCCCGGAGTTCCGGCGGGATCGGGGACATGCCGAGAAATTCGAACATCTCCTCTTCACCGGCAAAGGTGTGCAGGACACCCGTCGACCGATCCAGCAGGCCGTATTCGTTCATGCGATACCCCCGCGCCATCGCCACCTCCCGGAGCCTGATGTTGAAATCCCTGGAACCGGTGAGATACAGGAGCATGGAGCCGTACTGCCCGGGTTCGGTGAACCGGATATCCACCCGCATCTCGCCAACGCGGAGGGATGTCTTTCTCTCGCCCTCATCGATCATCTCCTCGGCGAGACTCCGGAGTTTCGGTCGAACTGACGCGAAGCGATCCGTTGTTACGATATCAATATCGCCGATGGTGCTCTTCCCCCGCCTGTAGCTGCCTGCCACGTCCCACCTGCCGGGTGAAAAAGCGGCAACGACCCTGCCGATCACCGCCTCGGCTTCCGGCCGGCTCACCCGGCCGGTATACTGTCGATACTGCTGAATCGCCCTGATGATATTCTCTTCCTTCCGCTCCCCAAATCCCTTCAACGCCCGAATACGGTGGCTTCCCGCAGCCTTCTCGAGATCCTCGATGCTCTGGATATTGAGTCTCTGCTGAAGCGTGTGAATGGTCTTTGGCCCGACACCGTTTAACGCCAGCAGTTCGATCACCGTATCCGGAATGCCCGCCCGGAGCGCTTCGAGCTCCGGGAACGTCCCGGTCCGCCCAATCTCGATGATATTCTTCGCAAGCGTCTTCCCGATGCCCCTGATCCGGACCAGCTCCTCCTCGGTCCTGCCTGCCAGCGGTTGGCCCTGCCGCTCTATCTCCTGGGCTGCCCGGTAATATGCCCTGACCCTGTACGCGTCCTCTCCGGCAATCTCAAGCAGCTGCCCCATAAATTCGAGGGTGCGGGCGATCTGTTCATTTGTCCTCCGCCGGCCGGCAGCCTCCATGGTGAACTGTCGCCCGGGTAATATATAACGTTGAGGCAGAGGCACTTCGCAGCACATCCCAAAACCGCCCGATAACAAGACGCTCCGGGATGTCTGCCTGTGAGCCTCCGGCCGGTGTGCCGGGGAGCGGGCGGCATGTTGTAACCGGGATATCGCCTCGACGGCCGACATACGCTCCTCACGCACCGGGGGAGGTAGAGGGGGAGGCGGCTGCCCCCTTTCCGTCACCGGAGCTTGGGGCAATCTCCCGTAAGGGGCAGGACTGCACTGCGGCGGCGGGTCATATCGCAGAGGTGCCGATGTCTGATGGACGGCGAAGCGGCAGAGATCATCCTGTGCACATTCCGGGCCAGAGGACCCGGATGGCTTCCCGGCAATCGAGATAACCCCGGATCACCCGATCCGGGCATGGCCGGACGCCGGGGGCATCCGGCATCCGCCCCACTGGCCGCATCCGAATCCCTAATTATCTTCCAGCACATACTGTAGTTAATGCATTCTTCCATCCGCGAAGATTATCTCGAGGCAATTCTCCGGATTACATCAGCCGGCAATGCCCCCGCGACGTCGGGAGATGTTGCCAGGGAGCTGCAGGCCGATGCAGCCACCGTTGAGAGAAATATTGCCGCACTGGTTATGGAAGGATATCTTACCGAGCATGACGGCCGGTTCGACCTCACCGAGTCAGGGAGGGAGCTTGCCGGGAGGGTGACGCGGAAGCATCAGGTGCTTCAATGTTTCCTGACCGAAATGCTCGGTATTGACGAGGATGCCGCCTCCCGCGAAGCATGCACGCTGGAGCATGAAATATCTGACGAGACGATCGATCGCCTCTCCTCGTATATCGACCGGCATCACCCGCCGGCGCCGCCCGGCTGGCGATGGCGGGCCGCCTCCACCCTGCTGGATTTCAATGAGGGCGACATGCTCCGGGTCATCAGGATCCGGGCGCCGGGACGCAACCGGCGGCTCATGCATCTCGGCATACTGCCCGGCGAGCAGGTGCAGATACGGAGGAAGCTCCGCAACCATGCAGTGGTGGTGCGGGTGAAAGGGTGCGACGTGGCCATCAGCCCCGAGATCGCAGCATCAATCCTCGTGGAGAAGACCGGATGAAGTTCGCGCTTATCGGGAACCCCAGTGTCGGCAAATCGCTCATATTCAACCAGCTGACCGGTCTCGGGGTTGAGGTGAGCAATTATCCGGGCACGACCGTCGAGCTGGAACGCGGGCATACGTGCTTTCAGCGCGAGATGATCGAACTGGTGGATCTCCCGGGGGTCTACTCGCTCGACGGCACCTCGGAAGAGGAGATCCTCGTGCGCAGGTTCCTCGAACACGGCGGTGCGGATGTCATCATATCGGTGCTGAACGTGAACCGGCTGGAGCGCAACCTCTACCTCCTCCTTCAGGTTGCCGAATACGGCGTGCCGATGATCGTCGTGCTGAACATGGTCGACGAAGCGGCGAAGCAGGGTCTGGAGGTGGATGCCGGGGCGCTCGAAGAGCTGCTCGGGCTGAAGGTCATCGTCACCGCTGCGGCACAGGGAAAGAACCTCGACCAGCTCATCCCGGCCGCGATCTCGGATGCACGTCCGTCGACGGTGGAGGTACCCTACGACCATCACGTGGAGGCGGCAATTCGGAGCCTGCAAAAGATGTTCGGTGCCGGGCGCAGCGAGAGCATATGGGCGCTTCTCGGGATCAGCGATAACCCCGAGCTGCTCGAGGCCGCAGCAACCATAGCCGAAGAGATCGGGACCCGGCACCGGATGACCGTCAGCCAGATCATCGCTGCAAATCGGCATAACTTCTGCAGGCAGATTACCGATGCGACCGTACATCAGGAGGCGCCTGCACGGCAGTTCGATATCGACAGTATCCTGACAAAGACGTTTCCCGGCGTCCCGATCCTTATCGGCGTCCTTGCCGGCATGCTTCTGACGGTCTTCATCCTGGGATCGATGCTGGAAGAGGTGATCGTTGACTTCTTCAGCATCGCAGCCATAGAGCCCTTCATCGGTCTGGGCCTTCACCCCCTTGCCGAAGCGGTCGGAGTCTCGATTCTTCTCGCGCTCCAGGCCGGTCTGGGGATTGCCTTTCCGTTCGTCTTCCTCTTCTATATCTTCATCGCCATCCTGGAGGACTCAGGCTACATGACCCGTGCCGCATTCCTTGCCGATACCGCGATGCACCGCGTCGGGATGCACGGCGGTGCGGCCATTCCCCTTACCCTGGCGTTCGGATGCACGGTGCCTGCGATCATGAGCACCCGGCTGCTCAGCAGCCGGCGCGAACGCACGATCGCTGCGTTCCTGGTCACGATGGTGCCGTGCTCTGCACGGACGGTGATCATTGCAGGGATCGTTGCGACCTTCGTGGGCATCATCGAGGCATTCAGCATCTATGCCGTTGTATTCATCCTGATCCTCCTGACCGGTCTCCTGCTGTCGAGGGTGACACCCGGTGAACGGTTCGGGATGATCATGGAGATGGTGCCGCTCCGCCGCCCGAAGCCGGCCCTGGTGCTGCAGAAGTCATGGATGCGCCTGCGCGAGTTCCTCTTCATTGCCATGCCGATACTGCTCGTGGGGAGCGTCTTTTTGGGGGTGCTTGAGTATTCCGGTTTTATGAACCTGTTTCAGCAGGCAATCGAGCCCGTTACCGAGATGATGCTCGGCCTTCCGGGGTATGCCGCCACCGCCCTCCTCTTCGGGATACTCAGAAAAGAGATGGCGTTTGAGACGCTTGCCATCCTTGCAGGGACCGCCGACCTGGGATCCGTTCTCGGGGGGCTTCAGCTGTATATCTTTGCCATCGTGACCGTTCTCTTTGTCCCGTGCCTCTCGACCATCGCCGTGATTATCCGTGAGATAAGCCCGAAGATCGCCCTTCTGGTATCGGCATACACGGTGACGCTCGGCCTCGTCGTCGGGTCGATCATTCATCGGCTCCTCGGGTGATCCCTATCCCGCAGTGCACGGGCGTCGTGCTGGGGTTCAGGGCGGTGACGAAGGCATCTCTATCATTATGCAATCACGCTGCCTGAACTCTGCCGCGGGCTATATCTGCATTATCTCCGATACCGGCGCCGTTTCCCTCCGGATCACGTCCGCCGCTCCGATATTGTTATGCTCTTCTTTATACAAGAGATCCTGTATGGTATGGAATCCCGAACCGGCCCGGCCGCGCCGTCTTCCTGCTCTCATGACGGCTGTTATCGGCCGGTGCCGGGATGCCGGGCGCACGCAGCCAACCGGGGGCCGCCCGGCGTGCTGATCTTCGTCGGCCTCGGGCTCTACGATGAGCGGGACATCTCCGTGAAAGGGCTTGAATGCGTGAGAAACGCGGGCCATGTTTTTCTCGAGGCCTACACATCCAGACTCATGGGAACGGACATCTCCCGGATGGAGCGGCTGTACGGCAAACGGGTACAGGTGCTGACCCGCGAGGATGTCGAGCTGAACCAGGAGATCATTCTGGATCGCGCCAGGACTGCCGATGTGGCCTTTCTCACCGGCGGGGATCCGATGGTCTCGACCACGCATACCGATCTGAGAATGCGCGCCGCCGCAGCAGGCATCGAGACACTCATCATCCCCGGCGCATCGATTGCAAGTGCGGTCTGCGCCCTCTCAGGGCTTCAGAATTATCGGTTCGGCAAATCCTGCTCGATACCGTTCCCGGCCCCGGGATGGTTCCCGACCACTCCGCTCGAGACGATTGCCGGCAACCGCACCTTAAACCTGCACACGCTCGTCTACCTGGATATCCAGCAGGAGCGGTACATGCGGGTTGCGGAAGCGATCGAGCTGATCGAAGCGATGGCGGAGCGGAGCGGTACGCCCGCCCCAGACCTGTACGTGGGAATCGCACGGGCGGGATCGGGCCGCCCCTGCGTGGCGGCAGGAACCGGCGAAAGGCTGAAGAGCGTTGATTTCGGCCCTCCGCTGCATATTCTCATCGTGCCGGGCGATCTTCACCCGATGGAGCGTGAATACCTCGAAATGTTTGCAGGGTTATGAAGATAGCGGAGTACGGTGGCGTTCTCAGCCGCCTGCTGAAGGAGGCGAGGCATGCGTTCCCGGAGAGGAGTGTTTTTGCCCGCGCTGCGAACGACGTTCTTGCAATGGCCGGAGCATACCAGAGCGACGGCAGGACGTTCCACGAGGAAGGCGATCTCGTGAATGCCCTCGCAGGGTTTGCCTACGGGATGGGCTGGCTGGACGCAGGGTGCAGCATCGGCCTTCTCTCCTGCAGAGAGACAACATGCCATCCTGCCGGCACCATGGACGAGAAGTTGCCGGACAGCCAGAACGACAGACTCTGCGAAAAGACGCTCCGGTACCGCGGCATGTTCGCAGAGGCGTTATCGGTGATTGAACGGTCTCCGGACAGAGATAGCCATCTCTATACGGGATCGATGCGCTTCTTCGCAGTTGCACAGTCCTGTTACGAGAAGGGCGTCCGGTACCTGGAAGAGCGGGATGATGCCGCAGCTCTTGCCTGCTTCAGTTACGGATACGCATGGCTCGATGCAGGAGTACGGATCGGGCTGTTCCGGATTCTGGCCAAAAGAGATCTCTTCACCGTATAACGCCGGTGAAGCCCCCGAAAGAGGCCACAGGCGCACCGGATGAAAATTCTTGAGTTGATATCGATACTCCAAATTCTGTTTTCCCTAATCGTCCCGGGACAGTGGACCGCAGGAAGCATCCCAGCAGGGGGTGGGGACCGGAGAGGGGGCCTCCCCCTCCCCGCGAGACCCCTCCATGTCAGAAACCGACCCGGTTTCCATCTGAAACCCCACCGCCGCCAAACCGCGATGAATTCTGCGGCAGCAGCATATGATATGAGATATATAGTATTTACAAGATATTCTGTACATTCTCTCAAGTATCCGTCGAAATACCGCATGTCCGGATAATGGGGCTTTTGAGAAATGACACATTTACAGAGCAATTCAGGGGAGATTACCGATTTACGGCATGATGTCCGGAGAGGGCGGCGATAGCGGGGGCCGCCCTGAAGGATCCGCCGATGCACCCCGCTGCGGGGGATGGGATTGTCATCCCGGATTCATCATGGCTGACGGAAGCGCATCGGCGGGCATCCGCCATGACGCCCTCTGCACGATAGGCATATCGTCCCGCAGGGCCATGCGGATGATCGCCGGAGAACAACCGATTGATGCGGGATAATCTCATACACCGCTTCCTGCGGACAAGGGGCAGAACGAATGAAGAGATCTCAGTGGAAGTGGCTTTTCATCTCCATCAGCTTCAGCGCGATCGTGCTCGCGGCGGTGCTCTTCTTCACCTTCGATGACAAAACAGTTGAATATCTTGCGAGGATCAGCCCGGCGTTCCTGCTGCTTGGCCTCTTCTCCCATGTGTTTGCCCTCGTCTGCTGGGCGCTCCGGATCCGCATGATGGCAGGATCGCTTGGATACCGGGTACGGCTGTGGCACTGCTTCAACCTGGTCTGTGCAAATATGCTGGTTGCGGCAATCACTCCATCCCAGGCAGGAGGGGAGCCCGTGCGGATTCACGAACTGTACCGTGCCGATGTGAAGATCGGCGACGCCACTGCGATCGTCATCATGGAGCGCATCCTCGACGGGATCGTCCTCGGGGCGGGAGGGGCGTTCGCCATGCTGTTTCTCGGCAGCTACTGGAGCAGCCTCGCCTCCTCAATTGCGATCATCATGTACATCTCCTGGATAGCCATCACCCTGTTCGTCCTGATCTTTGTATATTCGGTAAAAAATCCCGATTTCTTAAAAAGGCTCCTGAAAAGGGTCTCGGCATGGATTGACAGGCGATGGAAGATGAAGCGGCTGGATCACCTCTTTGAGACCGTTGACCGCGAGGTGGACAACTTCAACGACAGCCTTGTCCGTTTTGTCAACCACGGAAGGGGCGGGCTCTTCTGGGGCGCCCTGTTTACCGGTATCTTCTGGTTCTGCGAGTTCATCATCGCGTCCCTCCTCCTGATAGGGCTGGGCGAGTCTCCGTATTTCATCGAGTCGTTTGTTGTCCAGCTCATCATCGCCGTCATCATGATGATGCCGCTCACCCCGGGAGGATCGGGAGTCGCAGAGGTGAGTGCCACATCCCTGTACGGACTGTTCGTCAGCACTTCAATCGTCGGTGTACTTATTCTCCTCTGGCGGTTAATTCTATTCTACTTCAACATCGTGATCGGCGTGCTTGCCAGCTTCTCGATCGTCAGGCGGGAAATTATCTTGCGAACGCTGAAGTTGCGATGAATCACCCCAATGTTTAAACGTTATAAGTGTATGAGTGGTGATCACAATGAGTCTCCAAGATTGCAGGGTGCAGGGCGTCTTCATGTCGGTGAGCGAGATGGGAGCCGCCCCCACTGTGGTGCTGGAAGTCGGCGACAACGGCGGCACGATCCCCATCTACGTGGGGCTATGGGAAGCCATCTCCATCAGCAATGCATTGAATATGGAGATGCTGCCGCGCCCTATAACCCATGACCTCATCGTTGAAATACTCAAGAATTTTGAGATCACGCTCGATGCCCTGCATATTGATGCACTGGAGGAAGGCGTTTTTTATGCCAAACTTATCCTGAAACAGGGCAACCGTACGGAAGTCATGGACTGCAGGCCCAGCGACGGCATAGGCATCGCCCTCAGATACAGCGCCCCAATCCTGATCGATCATGAAGTCATCCGGACGGCATCGGTGAAAAAAGAAGATCTCCCCCGGATGGTCGATCTGAGGGAATATCTCTGACGAGGTGGCGGTACACACCCCCGGGGAACCGGAGCGTTCCTCCGGCAACGATCACGCTCGATGCCGTATCGGTGCCGCCACCGGTTTCTGACCGAAGAACGCTCCCCGGAGACTGCGCCCGCATCCGGGAGAGAAGATATCGGAGCGCGGGATATTATCTTTTCCTTCGTGCGGCAAGCTCGTCCAGCACATCCGATAGATCGACATCCGCCGCCCGCAATGCAACCAGAAGGTGGAAGAGAAGGTCTGCCCCTTCCGAGGCCGTCCGATCCCGTATCCGGCTCTTTGCAGCAAGGATGAATTCAGTCGACTCCTCCCCCACCTTCTCAAGCGCTTTATCGATCCCCTTCTCATGCGTGAGTATCCGGCTCACGTACGATGCTTCCGACGGATGCGCGGCCCGCTGGTTGATGACCTCCCAGAGTTCCCTGATGATCTCGAGGTCATGCATCTTTTTCACCTGCAACAAGCACGTCCCCGAGATCGAGACCGAAGAGGCGGTTGCTGAGGAGGCGCGCTTTCTCTATGGTGCACCCTCCTTTGCCTATAGCAATACCAAGATCACTCCTTTTACCGACGTATACGTTGATGCGGTTGTTTTCGGCCCTCTGTACCGCCACGATCTCGGCAGGTCTGAAGATGTTCCTGATAAACTGCTCGGGATCGCTTGAGTATTCGACCATTTCTATCCGTTTTCCGAGGACTTTCTGCATCTTCCTCGTATTGTTCCCCTTTTTGCCGATTGCAAGGCCCATGTCGCCCTGCCTTATAACGTAAATGATGCGATCGAACCGGTCGTCGATGATGCAGTCCAGCGCCGTTGCTCGTGTCAGTATTCGCAGTTCTTCGATATATCGTCTCTCTTTAAAACATAATGTACGATTCATGGGCAAAGCAGGCGTAAAATCACCCTCTTTCTGGCCGGATGAAACGCCGCCTTTCACCTCCGTAACGTTTCGCTCATTTGCCATTAATTCGTCTATCATGTAATCCTCCGGAACCGATATGAGCCCTGCGCGCCGGCTCCTGGTTCTGCCGCCCGAATCTTGAATGAGGCTTATCATATTGTCTCTTGCCGGGCAGATACAGGCGGTCCCGGCAGACCTGCCGCATGTGCAGACGGCAGAACCGTATTGGTTCACCCTCACCGCCGGAGGGATGGGCAACCGGATGGATGAACTCGATTTGAATGATATTCATTGTTATTTATCTGTAGAAGGATATATAGCTAGGTACTGCCCTTACTGCAGAGGTGGGCTGCCGGCTTTCAGCACTTCTGCAGTATCAGTTTGATCGCAGCGCCTTCTTTCGATCTCCCGGGCACCCGATCCGCAGCCCAGACCCTTCCGCCGTAATGGCCAATAAGCGTCTTTACGATATGGAGGCCGAGACCGCGGCTTCCACCCCTCTTTTTCCCGCTCTTCGTGAACCGGTCAAAGATGTTCGGCTTGAGATGATCCGGGATGCCGATCCCGTTGTCGGCAACGGTAACGGTGACGATATCTTCCATCTCAACGACCGATATCTCGATCCTGACTTTCATGCCTCCGTACTTGATACTGTTGCTGATCAGGTTGGCAAAGACATGATCGAGGAGCTCGTTTGCCCACACAGGGCAACTGCACCCGCTATAGGTGATATTGATGCCGGGATAGCGTTTTATCTGAGCCGCAACAATCTCATCGAGATTGACGGGCTCCATGGAGACCCTGTATCTGTTGAGCGTATTGAGGAGTTCCACATTTTTGATGACCGTGATGTTCTGTTCGAGGGTGTTTTTAATCCGCTGCGCCAGCTCTTCCTCTTCGCCCGAGAGCCTCTCCTTGAGCATCTCGATGACCGTGGCAGCGACCATATTTGCATTGTAGATGTCATTCCCGAGCAGATCGAGATACATCTCCGCCGCCTGGCGCGTCTCGTCCAGAGCCTTCCGGGATCGTACCATCGCGGTCGCATCACGGCTGATACCGGTAGCGGCGGTGATTCTGCCGGAAGTATCGCGGAGCGGGTGCAGAGCGGTCTGGATTGTCCTCTCCTCGCCGTGCCAGAGGAAGCACCTCTCCACCGATACGGGCTTCCCTGTTGCAATAACCTGTCTGGCCGCCTGTACAATATAATCGGCCTCTTCCCAGGGGAGGATGTCGTATGGCGTCTTTCCGGGCATCAGGGCGGGATCGGTGCCGAAACTCTCTGCGTCCATCCAGAAGAACTGGAGGTACGTGCCGTCCGCATCTATGGTAAACATGATATCAGGTAGTGATTCCTCCGGGTTCTTTAAGTCTTCTTCGGAGTTCCGGAAGGAATTTCGCGTCAATTTCGTATCTGATATGTCGCAGAGGGACTCTATTGCACCCACAAGGTCCCCCTCGCTGCCGTAGAGAGGGCCTGCCACACTCATGGTGAACCTGCCGTTTACAAGCGGCTTTTGGGATTCCGCAAAGAGAAACTCGCCGTCCTGCCTGATCAGGCGATACTCTCCCCGCCACTCCTCCCCGGGTTTCAGGATATAGTTGTTCAGCGTCGGGCGGCGCGTGCCGAACAGGATCAGCCCGTGCTCATAGTCGCCCCTCCCCACGATACGCTCCGCACGGACTCCGGTCAGGAGTTCCATGCCGCGGTTCCATGTCTTCACCCTGCCATTGCAGTCAAGAACAAACGTCGGTTGTGGAAGGTGGTCGATGATGCCCCCTGCCACCTGTCCGGTGTTCATGGTATCCTTTGCTCTGCGCCCTTTCGGTCTCATAGCTCCTCACACCTGCCTGCAATCCCGCAATCCCCTGCATGCTGATTCCTGATGAATCATCAGGTGTTCCGGGATACCACATACTCTTTTGTATTTATAGTACCTGCCCACCCTGGAAGGGATACATCCGTGAAGGCGGCAAAGGCACTCTGTTCATCGTGCAGATCACCGCAGAGATACTATCATAATGCCCGCAATACGATCCATGGAAGATTCTCATGCGTCTAGCTGTCCATCTGCCCAATGAAAGTTCAGGAATGGTGCAATAAAACAGTATCTATTTATCGCCTGCAAAATATACCATTCCCGCAATAATATATTTAAGCATTTTTAAATTACATCCATAACCAGAACAGGGCGTATGCAGATCAGAAACGATGTCTTCATCGTTTCCGATATATTTCATTGGTGCTCCGAATATCCGCATGCGCAACACGAACGCAGAAGAGGAAATTTCGTGCCATACCCAAACACTGTGGAGCAATTAAATATTTCATGGTTCGTATAAGTATGTGATGTTCGGGACGTACGATTACACATTTCAATTCGAAAATGAGGTAATACTGGCAAAGATAGAGAAGAAAAACGGCTTTTTCCAGTATACAAGGATCTGCAACGGAAGCAAGGAGGAAAAGATCCTGGCATCCGATTCGGGAAGGATCATCGTCAACCCCGTGGAGCCCATCAATCTCCCGGAGGAGGTGGGCAGGCACCTCATGATCGAGTTTGACCCGATCGTCGTCGAACCGCATACGTCAAAGAAGATATACCTGACGTTCCCCATTGAAATCGGTGTCTTTGTCGAGGCGAAGAGAGAGATCGAGGTCCTGGACATCTTCAGCGCCGTCGACCAGAAATATACGCTGTACGGCTCGCCCGATGGAGGGGTGATCGCCCGTTGGCATCCAAGCGGCGTGTTTGCTGAAATCCCAAAGACATATCCCCTGAAAGAGGGCGTTCTCGAACTCGGCATACGCAACACGTGCCGCGATTGGGTGGAGGTCTCCCGGGTGGTGTTTGAGAGCGTTGATATGAAGATCTATTACGGCAATATCGTGGGCATGGTCGCCGTGATGAAGATCCTCAATAAACACACGGCAGAGATGGATTTTCTCGATCAACCCCTGATGGACGGCATGAAAAAGTCTATAGAGCTCTATACAGCGCGCAAGATACCCGCCATCCAGAAGGGGTACCTCATGGAGTGGGGGCTGAACTGATGGCAGAGATCCTGTCAGTGCTCGAGACCCCTCTCGGGATCGGGGGGATCACCCTCGGCAGCATCTTCTGGTTCGTCCTCATCATCATGGTCGCCACGGCGGTCGCGAAGTTCGTTGCACTGAATATCAAGCGCGCCCTGGTCGAGAGGGTGCCGAAGAACGATCTTGACCTCCTCACAAAGGTCGTCTACTACATAATCATCCTGGGCGGGATCGTCTTCGCGCTCCCGTATCTGAACGTCGAGCTCTCGGGTCTGCTGGTCGCCGGTGGAATCGTCGGCCTCGTCATCGGTTTCGCCAGCCAGAGCGTGGTCTCCAACCTCGTCTCAGGCCTCTTCCTCATGTTTGAGCGCCCGATCAAGATCGGCGACAATATCGGGCTGAACGACATCATCGCGACGGTCGAGGATATCCGCGTCCTCTCCACCATTGTGAGGACGTTTGACGGAGTGTACGTGAGAATTCCGAATGAGAAGGTGTTTACGGCAGAGATCACGAATTATGTCGCCAACGTCGCGCGGAGATTCGAGTACGTCATCAGCATCAGGTATCAGGACGATGCGGAGAGGGCGATCACCGTCATCAAAGAGGTCATATGGGCTCACCCGTTCGCCCTCAAAAACCCCGCGCCCTCGGTCTATGTCGATCGGCTCGCCGATAGCGGCGTCAATATCGTGGTCAGGATCTGGGCTCCGTCACGGGTGTGGTGGGACGTGAGGACAGAGCTGCTCTGGAAGCTGAAGGTGGAGCTTGAACGAAACGGCATCGAGATCCCGTTCCCGCAGATGACGCTCACGTTCGACGACGAACTGAAAGGCATGTTCAGGATAGATGCCCGCGGGGCGGGAGAGGCTGCCCGGACACCCCTGCAGCAGGAGGAGAACGCCCCACCGATCAGGGGCGATGGGGACGGCGGTTGAACCGGGATTCTCCCGCCGTTTCCCGCACTCTCTCTTTCACCCGGAGGAGAGCGGTATCCCGGCCCGATGCCATCAGCATTCCGATGATGGGGAGTTCCCGGGGCTGCCGGCAGATCGTGGCATACCCCGGCAGAGCGCCATAATGAGAATATATCAAGAACCGTCCTCGAGACGCTCTCTCGCGATATCTGAAGACGATCGAGGAATCGGGTGGAGGCATCCCGGATCCCTGCCCTGTTCCCGTGCACGGGTTCGTTCCGGCTATCCTCTCAGGGGGAGGCGGGCCACGGGGAGGGGGTCTCCCCCTCCCGGGGCGGGAGCGATTGTTCCTGCGGTCCACTGTCCGGGGATAGTCGGAGAGAACCGGACCCGGGATGTTGATACCCGCTCAAGAATTTTCATCCGCTGCGCCTGTGGCCGTAAAACGGCCTCATACGCGGTTTCACTGGTTAAGCCTGAGGCAGCGCCTCATGCGTGTTTCGTCTGTTGCGCCCGGAGCCAAACGGGCAGCATGTGAATTTCACCGGTCACACCACGGCCCATTCCGCCCCCGCCCGCATTTCGGGCAGATCGAATCCTTCCGGGAAGAATACGGCATGATCCTGACACCATGCCGGGCGCTGGAAAAAAGTGGAGGATGTGGAGGACGTTTAACGTATGATGTAGCTGATCGTGACGGACGCCGTCACCTCAAGCGTGCCCGGTTCTATCGGGGTGGGGGTCGGGGCCATCTCGGCAGCACCGAGGTAGCGGGAGTCATACACCACCGGCACGTAGCTTCCGCCGACGGTCGCCTCCCTGACGTCGACGATCGTCTTTCCGAGCGCTGCAGCAACGGCGTCGGCATCGCCCCTCGCATACTGGACCGCCTGCGTCAGGGCCTCTCCGCGGAACTCCCGCTCTTTCTCGTCACTCAGGGTGAAGATAACCTGGTTGACTCGGTTTGCGCCGTTCTCGATGCCGGTATCGATGATCTCGCCCGCACGATCCACGTCCCGCAGGGTGATCATGACGGTGTTCGTCACCCGGTAGTAGTTCACCTTCCGGGTGAGGGGCGAGTCGGAGTTGTCATAGACCGGGTAGATGTTGTAGCCCGTCGTCTTCAGATCGTCCGCCCCGATGCCTGCAGCCTTGATCGCCCCGATGACGGTATCCATCCTCCGGGCGTTCTCCTGCTGCGCCACCTTCACGTCGGTATGCTGCGTCTCAACCGCAAGCGAGATGATTGCACGGTCGGGAGTGGTGATGACCTTCCCGGTGCCTGATACCCGGATGAGCTTATCTTCGGGCCTCTCTGTCTGGGCAGTCACCTGTCCGATGGCTGCA
>JAHKLN010000116.1 GCA_020854755.1 Methanomicrobiaceae archaeon
AAACCCCCGGCCGGAGCATCCTTGAAACCGGCGGCAGGTGCGGGATCAAAAAAAGCAACCGGACGGTCCCGCCCGGCAGCCTCAGTTTCACTCTGCACCGGGATCGATCATCGCGTTGATGGCCGCACCGGGGGTGACCATGGGAAAGACGTTCTCCTCCCGCTCTATCCTGAAATCGACGAGATAAGGGCCGGCGTGATCGATTGCGTTTGCCAGCGCCGGTCTCACGTCTTCGCCGCTCTCAACGGTCTCGCCCTCGATGCCGTAAGCCCGGGCAATCTGTGCAAAGTCCACCGGCGGGAGGTCGGTGCAGGCATACCGGCGGCCGTAGATGAGCTCCTGCCACCGGCGGACCATGCCGAGGTACTGGTTGTTCAGGACCAGGATCTTGAGGGGAATGGAGTACTGGGCGATCGTGCCGAGCTCCTGGATGTTCATCTGGATGCTGCCGTCTCCTGCGATGACACAGACCCGTTCGTCTGGGCGGGCGAAGTGAGCCCCCATCGCCGCGGGAAGGCCGTAGCCCATCGTCCCGAGCCCCCCGGACGATATCCACGTTCGGGGGTGCCTGAAACAGTAGTGCTGCGCCGTCCACATCTGGTTCTGCCCGACCTCGCTTGTGATGATGCCGGCGCCGCCGAGGAGCGAGCAGAGGTCACTGATGATCCGTTGCGGGTGGAGGCCGCCGCCGTCAGGACAGCGGAGGGGATGCTCCGCCTTCAGCTGCGATATCCTGTTGATCCAGGCGTCGCGCTCCCCCCTCTTCTGCATGCGCCCGAGCATCTCCGCCAGCACGGCCTTCGCGTCACCGACGATGGGGATATCGGCAGGCTTGTTCTTTCCAATCTCGGCCGGGTCGATATCGATGTGCACGACCGTAGCGCCGGGTGCGAATGTCTCGATCTCTCCCGTGACCCTGTCGTCGAACCGCACGCCGACGGCGAAGAGAAGGTCGCACTCCGTGATCGCAGCGTTTGCGTACCGGGTTCCGTGCATCCCGGGCATGCCGAGGTTGAGCGGATGGTCTCCCGGGATGATGCCGAGCCCCATCAGGGTCGTCGTGACAGGGATGAGCAGGGTCTCCGCGAGCGCGACGACCTCCGGGGCGGCTCCCGACGCCACGACCCCGCCTCCGGCGTAGATGACCGGCCGCTTTGCCTCTGCAAGCGCGGCGGCGGCCTTTTCTATCTGCATCCGGTGCCCCCTGATGGTCGGGCGGTAACCCTTTCTCCCGGCTGGTGCCGTGTGCTCGCCGCCATGCTCGATACGGTTTGCGAGAACGTCCCGCGGCAGGTCGATGAGGACCGGCCCGCACCTCCCCGTCCGGCTGACGAAGAACGCTTCCCGGACGATGCCGGCGATATCCTCCGTCCGTTTGACCAGGTAGTTCTGCTTGGTGATGGGAGCGGTGATCCCGGTGATGTCCGCCTCCTGGAAGGCGTCATTCCCGAGGGATGTCGTCGGAACCTGGCCGGTCAGCGCGACTATGGGCACCGAATCCATGTAGGCGGTCGCGATCCCCGTGACGAGGTTGCAGGCGCCCGGGCCGGATGTCGCGAGGCAGACCCCGGTCCTGCCGCTCGCGCGGGCGTATCCGTCGGCAGCGTGCGCCGCTGCCTGTTCGTGCCGGACCAGGATGTGCCGGATGGCCGAATCGCAGAGTTCGTCGTAGATGGGGAGGACCGCGGCACCTGGATACCCGAAGATGGTCGTCACTCCCTGCTCCGCGAGCCCTTTGAGCAGGATGCCAGCGCCGGACATCATCATGCGACCACCTGGATGCCGAACGGTCCGGCGGAATGGCTGCTGACCGGGAGAAGGGGAGGCGGGAACGTGCGAAGAGCCGAAAAATCGTCGTTTGAGCGTGTCGGTTTCAGTCGAACAGCATCAGGCTGTTCACAAATTCTTTCCGCTGTGTGCCGGATGACACGAATACAGCGGTTGTACAAAACGATCTGTCATGGTTGTCCACCACGCTGGAGTATATGATTTCCCTGGATATGAATGAATCGGGAGGGGGCGGCAAAGGTTTCCGGTACGCGGTATAGCCCCGGACAGGGCCGATCGTCAACGTTGCCTGCGGGGACCGCCATGACGGGTCCCGTGGGGGGCGGCATATCCCTTCCCTTTGAAGGAGAAATTCGACCCGCAGGGCACGGTGATATGGTAATGGCTCACGAGTCGTCGTGAACGGCTAATCTCTGCGTGAAATGCTCAGGGAGCAGGCGGGTACGTGCCCTGCAGGCGAACCCCACCGCATACCCTGCGCCTTGAGTTTCCCCCGGAAGATAGATGTAACGGGTTTTGCCCGGATGCCATCCGCTTCCGCCGACCAGGTCTGCTCTCCTTCAGGGCCGTGGAGCAGCCAGATTGCACGGGGGTTTGGTTTACGGATGGTCGCATTTATTCTTTGAAGTCTGAAATATGCCGTGCCGACTTGCTGACCTCTTTCCACCGTTTGCGCTCATATCTGGTGAGCCCGATCTCGGCCTTCTCCTGCTGAAACGCGAGTTCTTTGTTGAGCCGGATGTAGCTCTTGAGGCGATCCTGTGAGATGAGGCCTTTTTCGACCGCTTCGCGGACCACACAGCCCGGCTCATGCTCGTGGCGGCAGTCCGAGAACCGGCATCCGGCTGCCAAGGCCCGAATCTCCGGGAACGTATCGTCGATTCCAGAACCAGAAGCGCCCATCCCGACCTCCCGCAGGCCCGGGTTGTCGATGACCAGTGCGCCGTTCTCGAGAATGAACAACTGGCGGACGGAGGTTTTATGGCGGCCTTTACCGTCGTACTCCCGCACCTGGCGGGTATCCTGCACGGTCCGCCTCAGCAGGGCATTGATCAGCGTGGATTTGCCGACTCCGGACGACCCGATAAGGGCAACGGTTCTGCCGGGCAATAGGAACGGGTCGAGGAGCGAGAGGCCGGATCCGGTTGCCGCGCTGATTGTCACAACCGGCACCTCGCTGGCAACGGACGAGACCTCCTCTGCCAGGGCTGATGGATCTGCTGCGAGGTCGGATTTGTTGATGAGGATGGCCGGTTTCGCACCCGATGCATGGACGATGGCGAGATACCGTTCGAGCCTGCGGGAGTTCAGGTCGGAACCGGCTGCGGTCACGATAAAGACCGTGTCGATGTTTGCAGCAATGACCTGGTCGTCGCCGCCCTTGCCGAAAATCCCCCTTGTAAACACGGTCTTTCGAGGAAGGATGTCAACGATCATCGATACCCCATCCTCCGGCCGGTGGAGGAGGACGACAAAATCGCCGACCGCCGGCATCCGCCCGGCACGGTGGAGCGCTCCGGAGAGACCGGCCTGAACCAGCCCGGAGACGGTTACAACCTCAAAGACGGTGCGGTGCCGGCTCGATACCCTTCCCGGGGTATACGCACCCCGGTATCTCTCGAATGCGGAGGCGAACGACTCGTCCCACCCGAGGGTATCGAGAGCGAACGGGTCCGGTGAGGTCCGGTGCTCGTAATCCGGATTCATGACGCTCGTATCCCCATATTACTTCCCCCGAAAGAGGATAAACGGATCGGATGCGATAGAAGCGGCCGGGGGTCCGGGCGCAATCGATGATTGCACAGGGCCGCCTCTCGCAATAAGGTTCCTGCAACCGCAGGATGGCAATCCCCCGGCCTCAAGGTATAATAGGCCTCGCTCCCAATACTCGAGAGAGGAGTATGAGTCATCTATCCCCCGGCCTCAAGGTATAATAGGCCTCGCTCCCAATACTCGAGAGAGGAGTATGAGTCATCT
>JAHKLN010000042.1 GCA_020854755.1 Methanomicrobiaceae archaeon
AAAACCCCTCCCCCGTGAGGATAGACAGTGGAAAGCCGTGTACGGGACCGAACTGAGTTACGCGCCAAGAACCTTCTATTTCAGAAACCGGCCCGATTTTTATATGAAAATGGGTGGTGAATGTCACCATCTGCTTTCATCCGGTATGCCTGTGGCCCGGGGCATCATGTGGTTTCATGGGAAACACGACAGGATGAAGTGAGGGTCCGGCCCGGTTTCGGCTACGGGGAGAGTACTCTGGGTCCTGTTTTCTCCGACTATCCCGGTGTAGTGGACCGTGGAGACAATCGCCAGGGGGGGTGGGAGCAGAAGATAGGATCTCCCCCCACAAGGATAGCCGGCAGAAAGCCATGCACGGAGGAGAAACGAACAGAACGGCCTGAACCTCTCATAATTCGGGCGGGAGAGAGCGGGAGCGTTGCCCTCGCCGGAACTCCACCGCGCGCAGCGCGGCAAGCCTGAGCACGGGCGCCGTCAGGTCCGCATACGCGGCACCCTCCGGGGCGATGCCGGGGCAGCCCTCGCAGGACTCCCCCGCAGGCGGTGCCGGGATGAGCTGATCGAGCTGCATGCCGTTGAAGAGGAGGATGCCGGCGGGAGCGGCCGGGTCACCGGGCAGGTGCGTCTCGGTGATCGTCACCTCAATCCCCCTCTCCGCAAGCTGGCTCTTCAGATCGAGAAGTATCTCGCGAAACGCCCGGGAAGCCGGGGGCAGGAGCGGACGCTCTCTTCCTGCAGCCGGATGCCGCCATTCAATATGCAGGCCGGTCTTCATGGCATCTCCCCGACTCTCCTCCGCTCGCGCTCGTCGATCTCATGGAGAATTTCTTTCAGCGTCTTCTGCAGCCCTTCGTCGCCCTTTCCCGATGCCTTTTTGAGCGCCTGCCGGGCGGGCGCGCCGATCTCGACCAGCGACCGGAAGGCCGTGATCCGGACGGCCGGATCCGGGTCGAGCAGCCTCAAGATCAGCGGCTCCGCGGCCCGGGGATCGGCGAGCCTCCCGAGGCTCGCCGCCGCCTGGCTTCTGACGTGCTGGCTCTCATCTGAGAGTGCCCCGATCAGCGGCTCCACCGCCCGGGAGCTGCCGGTATTCCCGAGCGCATACGCTGCACGCCAGCGGACACTCAGGTTATCGTTGTCCCGGAGTGCGAGTGCGAGGAGATCGACCACCCCGGCGCCCCCCATCCGCTCAAGGTCGAGGATCGCCACCCAGCGGACTTCGGGATCCATGTGCTGCAGCGCCTGTGCCAGGCGATCAATCTTGCCCATCTGGTGCTCCCTCCCCCTTCGGGAATCTCCATGCCCCGCGACCCCGGTCGTGCTACTCGTTCCGCCTGAGGAACTCCCGGATCTTCCTGGATTCGATCCATCCCTGATCGAGCTGCGTGACGATACCGTTGATCCGCTGTACCTGCTCAATAATCTTTTCCGCCCTCGCATCCTCGATCAGCTCTGATAAGCCCATAATCACCTGCAGGGGCTGCCTGATATGATCCCCGAGGATGGCAAACTGCTCGATATTCTGCTCGATGCGGTCATAGGCCTGCTGTTTTGCCTCCTCTGTCCTGACCTGCCCGGTCACGTCCTGGATCTGGACCAGGTACCCTTCGGGCAGCGCTCCCTCGCGAGAGGGTATCGGTCTGATCATGACGTCAAGGTGCAGTATCCCTGACTTTGACGTGGGGAAGAGGTGTTGCCTCTTCACCTCATCGAAGTCATAGGGCACCGCAAACCGCGCGACCCTGCCCTGCTGCAGCTGCCGGAGATCCTGCCCCTGGAAGTTGGGCTCATCAAAGAAGCAGAATCCCTCCATATCGCGGGGATCGCTAACCCCGAAGATCTCGAGGCTTGCCGGATTGATGTAAAGCAGCCTTCCTTTTGCATCGTAGAACTCGATCCCGATGACAGACTCCTCAAAGATGCTCCTGAACCGCTCTTCACTCATGCGGAGCGCCTCTTCCGCCCGCTTCTCTTCGGTGACGTCGAAGAGCGCTCCCTGCACGAAAGAGGGGCAGTTGCTGCTGTCGCAGAGCGTCTGGATACGTTCGCGGATCCATCGCACCGCGCCGTCCTTCCGCACGATGCGGTACTCCCGGTCCACTGCGTGCCCCGGAACGGATCGGAGCATCGCATCATCCCGGGCCAGGATCTCGCGGTCCGGAGCATAGACGATATCATGCCATTTCGGACGTCCCGCGAGGAACTCTTCCTCGGCATACCCGGTAATCTCCTTCACCGCGCCGTGGGAGAAGATGGTCCGGGCATCAAGCGTTCTGCGGAATGCAATCCCGTGAAAGTTCTCGACAAATGAACGGTACCGCTCTTCACTCTCTCTCCGGGCCTCCTCCGCTCTCTTCCGCCCGGTGATGTCCAGCACGGCGGACACGGCGCCGCGGTACCGCCCGCCCTCATCGATGATCGGTGCGGAGGATATGAGGACGTCAATCCGTGTGCCGTCCTTTCTTGTCAATGCGGACTCGCGGCTCTCGCTGATACCCTGCTTCCGGCGCTCCATGCCCCGCAGTGCCGCCTCGATGCAGTCTTCTTCCATCCATGCAAGGTGGGATCGCCCGGCCACCTCTGACGCGTCGTACCCGAGCATCTCGGCCATCCGGGAGTTGACGAACGTGATGATGCCCCCGGGATCGATCACCCATATGCCCTCGTTCAGGTTCTCTACGAGGCGGCGGTATCTCGCCTCGCCCTCCCGCAACGCGGCTTCGGCCTGTTTTCGCTCGGTAATATCCCGTGCTGCCGCAAACACCCCGGCGATCGCCCCATCCTCGTTACGGAAGACCGACGCGTTGAGAAGGACCGGTGTCGTGCGCCCGTCACGCTGCAGGATCTCGAGCTCGTAGTCCCGGATCCGGCCTTCCCGGAAGACCTCACGATACGCTGCCTCCGCCCGCGCGGCATCGGTGAAGCAGCCGGAGAACTCCGTGCCGATCAGCTCGTCCCGACGGCGGCCGGTCACGAGTTCCGCTGCGGCGTTGACATCCGTGATCATGCCTTCGCGATCGATGATCACGAGCGGGTCGAGGCCGGCTTCAATGAGGCTGCGGTTGTAGGCATTCGCCCGGGCCAGCGCTTCCGCTGTCCTCCTGCTCGCGGTGATGTCGTAGAGCTGCTCGATGATCAGGGCAACGTCGCCGTGCTCATCCAGGATCGGGCTGCTCCTGCATTCCAGGAAGCGCCCGAGCTCGGGCACGTACTTCTCAACCACCCGCCGCTCTCCGCTCTCGACTGCCATACCGGTTGCGCAGATATCGCACGGGCTCGTCCGCCCGATCAGCTCGTAGCATTTCCTGCCGTTCACCTCCTCAGGAGGCATGCCGAGCATCTCATATCCGGCGCGGTTGTAGCGGAGGATCGTATGGTCGGGGAGCTGGATCGCGACGATATCGGCAAGCCCGTCGACGATCTCCTCGAGCAGATCGCAGGCGGTCTTCAGGTGCTCCTCTCTCCTCTTCTGCCCGGTGATATCAAAAACAACCCCGGATATCCCGGTGATCTCTCTGTCACAGCCGTACCGGGGTTCAAGTGCGAGGTCGTAGAACCGTGCGCTCTTCCCGGCCCCGATCCGGACGCATCCCCGCACCACGCCACCGGTCTCGAGCACCCGGCGCTTGAGGGCGGTCAGGCGCGCTGCATCTTCGGGGGAGAAGATCTCGCGATCCGTCCTGCCGAGCAGGTCTCCTGCGGCGAGGCCGGGGAATGGATTGTGGATCCAGGTATACCGGAGATCGGCATCCTGGAAAAAGACCCCTGCCGGTGAATGCCGGAGCGCCGCCCGGAGCGGCTGAGCCGTCCGCGTCTGGCCGGAAGCATCCTCAAGCGAGAGCATCCAGAAGCCTGTTCCCGGAATGCGGGCGACGGTCAGGAGCAGGGTGTGCTTTGTGCCCCATCGATCGATCAGCTCCACCCCGCACCAGCCGGGCTCTGCATCCGGGTTTGCCCGGCGCCGCTCATAATACTGCCTCATCCTCTCTGTGCCGTCTCCCGCGGGGAGATGCGCCCAGAGGCTCTTTCCGGCAGGCCCTGCTCCGGGAGGCAGGAAGATGCCGGAAAACTCGGGGCTGGCAGAGACGATCGTCCCGTCGCCCTCGATGATCACGGCGGCTGATCCGGCACGCTCCAGAATCGCGCTGCAGATATCCCCGAGCCTGACCGGCCTTTCCTCCCGGTACTGCTGACGCGCATTACTGGCGGCAAAGATAATGCCGGTGAGCGTCAGCACCAGAGCGGCGGCAATGAGGATTATGCCGCCGGGAGCTGGCATTCCCGGCAGCCCGGCGGAGGAGAGGGTGAGATCGGTCTCAGGCCCGAGCATCTGGGACAGGAACGCGCCCGCGCCCTGATGCTGCGCCATGCCGGGGAGGAGCATGACCGATACCGTTGCCTGTTCTCCCGTGGTTACGGCGTCGGAGAGCCTTGATTGGGTCTCCTGCGCCGAGACCGGAAGAATGCGGAGGCAGCAGACGGCAATGATGGATCCCACTATCCCGAGCGTCCGGATTGTTATTCGTCTTCCGCCAATCAAAGACATCTTCGTTCTCCTTATGCCCACTCCGTAACCGGTGCGGCCGCAGGCCGGCCCGGTCGTTCCTCTGAAAAACAGACTACAATAATGACATTATTATATATTTAGCCAGATGGATATGCAATTTTCCATTGCGATCAGATCCCAAAAAGAGCCGGTCCTGAAAGGCCGCCGGTATCCGGGGCAGGAGAGCTCTTCCCTGTGCTCAACCGCACGATTCTGCCAATCCTGGGCGCATTGTCAGCCGGGAGGCAGGCAATGCTCTCGTGCACGGTATGGCGCGGGCGGCCCGATCGTCCGGAGTGGCTGCACACAGGCGGTTACTCCGGGAGCGGGAAGGGAGAGCTCCCCTCATAAAAAAGGCTCTGCGAAGAAATTTGATCCGGGATGAGATCTCGATCTCGATCTTTGCGGTCGAGCCTGCGGCCGATTTCAGCCCCACGGGCGCGCTTCAGATATAGCCCCGCTCTTTCAGGCTCACATGGCCTTTCCTCGAGACGATGATATGATCGAGCACCCTGATGCCGAGGATGGATCCCGCCTCGACGAGCTGGCGGGTGATGGCAATGTCCTGGGTGCTCGGCTCCATGGTGCCGGAAGGATGGTTGTGAACAAGGATCACCGACGCCGCCCGATCGGTGATGGCTTCCGCAAACACCTCCCTTGGATGGACCAGGCTCTGGTTGAGAAGCCCGACGGTGATCGTTCTCGTGTTGATCACCTCCCCCGCGCCGTTGAGCGTGATGCAGACGAAGTGCTCCTGCCGTTTATCTGCCACGTACGAGACCAGCGGGAGGACATCTTCGGGCGACGCAACCCTTGAACCGCGCATATCGGCCTGCATGTACCGGCGTGCGAGCTCGAACCCTGCAACGATCTGGCATGCCTTGGCCGACCCCACGCCGTCGATCCCGATGAGATCGCCGTATGCCGGGCAGCCGCGGGCTGCCGCCAGTTTCTTCTTGATATCGGACGCCACCTGGAAGACATCCCTGCCCCGGGTGCCCCGCCCGATCAGGATGGCGATGAGCTCGTTCTCAGTCAGGGCTTCAGGCCCTTTCTCCGCGAGCTTCTCGCGGGGGCGGTCAAAATCAGGGAGTTCACGCATTTTCTTCATGCCCATTCGCTCCGAGAGGAATGCAACGCTGTTAATGCCTAAATTAGGCTTTGAACCATGTAAAGTTTCCCAAATTGCTTCGGGGATGAGGAAATGCCCTGAAATATCCCTCCGACAGCAGAGAGACCGCTCAGACGGCACATCCGGAAAAAAGAATAACACCATGAGGGTATTCAGAAACCGTCTGCAATCCGCGACGCACCCGTGACCGCTGCAGCATCAGTCGCAACCGATGAAGATCGATGTATCAGGCAGCAGGTTCCATAACGGATCCAATTTTTCTCGCTGGCTATCCCCGGACAGTGGACCGAGGGGGACAATCGCCAGGGAGTGGGGACCGGGGAGGGGGAGACCCGCTCCCCCGCGAGACCCCTCCCCCCCGCGAGGATAGCCGGGGAGTAGCCGCGTACGGGAACAGATTGAAAGCACATCCCAAAAGTACCCTGCGACTGAATATTCACATGGTTCAGAGTCTTCTGACGCACGTTCGTAAAGAATTGGGCAATATCCAGCGTCAAATCGCTGACACGACTTGCCACTGGGCATCGCATCGCGGGGGAGAGAGCGGGAGGGGGACACCCCCTCCCGGCAGAGGCGTTTTGGGACGACCTCTGAATCAAGTATCGAGAGTCTCCTATTTCTGAAACTGACTTGATTTTCACATGAAACCACACGATGCCCTGTGGCCCGGGACATCATGTGGTTTCATGTAACACAGGATCCATCCTCTCGCTGACATGCCTGCCATCAGGGCAACGGCCGGAGCGGAGCCGTTCCTCTGCCCGGAGGGGCTCCGGGATGGCCGCAGTTGAGCGCCGCTACACCGCGGCAATCCGGCGTATCGCCTCGCGCAGGTTCTCAAGAGACGTCGCGTAGGAGATCCGGAGCCAGCCGGGTGCGGAGAATGCGCTCCCGGGCGTCACGGCGACGTGCGCCTCCCGGAGCCAGCGCCGCCCGGTCTCAAGATCATCGCCCTCCACCTTCACGAAGGCATAGAAGGCGCCGTCGGCGGGCGCCGTCTCGTACCCCATTCCGTGCAGGGCCTCCACCACATAGTCCCGCCGCCGCTCGAACTCAAGGCGCATCGCCTCCACGCAGGCCTGATCGCCCTTCAGCGCCGCGACGCCCCCCCACATCGCAAACGTGGTCGGGTGGCTGACCGTATGCTGCTGCACCTTGTTCATCTGCCTGATGATCCTGACCGGTGCAACCGCGTACCCGAGCCGCCAGCCGGTCATGGCATAGGCCTTTGAGAATCCGTTGACGGTGATCGTCCGCTCCGCCATATCAGAAAAGGCTGCAAGCGAGAGGTGCTCCCGGCCATAGACCAGCTTCTCGTAGATCTCGTCCGAAAGAGCGATGAGATCGTGATCCTGGCAGATGTCGGCGACCAGCCGGTACGAGCGCTCGTCGAGCACCGCCCCGGAAGGGTTTGAGGGCGAGTTCACGACGATCATCCGTGTGTCGGGAGTGATCGCCTCAAGCAGCGAATCGTCGATCTGGAAGGTCTCCGGATCGACAGGGTGGTGCCGCACCCTCCCGCCGGCGATCTGGACGGCGGGTTCGTAGGATACCCAGCAGGGGTCGAGCAGGACGACCTCGTCCCGCGGGTTGAGGGCCGCCTCCATCGCCTCGGATATCGCATTCTTCGCCCCGCAGGTGACGATCACCTCCTCCTCGCCTGCAGCAAACCCGTTCTCGCGGGTGATCTTTTCGGCAATCGCCGCCCTGAGTGCGGGTATCCCGGCACTCGGCGCGTAGTGCGTCTCGCCCCGCCTCAGCGCATCGATGCAGGCATCCCTGATATGGGCGGGGGTATCGAAGTCGGGCTCCCCGATACTCAGGCTGATGACGTCGAAGCCCTCCTGCGCCATCCGCTTGGCCGCATCGGCAATCTCGATCGTGGCCGACGGGGCAAGGCCGGCAATCTTTCCGGAAAGCCCCCTCATCCCAATCTCTGCACCATCTTCACGGCAGACTCGACGGCCCGCTTTGCATAATCGATCCGCTCGCTCGCCTCAAGGCGGGTCATGCCCGGCCCAGATATCCCGAGGGAGACCGGCTTTTCGAACTCGAGGCTCAAATCAATGATCTTTCGCGCCGCATGCTGCACCACGATCTCGTCGTGCTGCGTCGCCCCCTCGATCACGCAGCCGATCGTGACCACGGCATCGACACTGCCGTCCTTCAGCATCCTCTTGATGGCGAGCGGCATATCGTAGGCGCCGGGGACGTAGACCGTCTCCGTCACCTCGGCACCGAGAAACTCCGCGTGCTCCCTGCCCTCGATCTCCATCATATACGTAATGTCCCGGTTGAACTCCGACACCACAAATCCGAGTCTTATCGTCATGCTCTTCCTTCCCTGTAGTATCTCCCCTGATCACCTATAATCTTCCCTGTTCGGCAGCTACCTGCGCGCAGGGCCGACATCTTCGAATCCCTGCCGCTGCCCGGTTCCTGCCTCTTTCTCAAGCTCGCGGGGGTAGAGGGCGAGCTTGATCGCGTTGACCGCATGCTCGCGGGTCCGCCGCTCCGCCAGCCAGGCCAGTTCGTTTGCGTCCCGCGCCTCGTCTTCGTGGACGAATACCTCGACGATGTGCCGGTTCGTCATCAGCTGGGTGAGGATCAGCCCCTGCGACGCCTCGTGGGCGCAGACCCTGTCCTTCTCCGCGCCGCCTGGCATGCCGAGGGCCATGACGATATCGCAGCCCCGCTCCTCGATCAGTTTCTTGCATGCCACCGGGAGATCCTTGATCCCCGGTACCGTATACCGCTCGATCCCGACGCTCGCATGCTTCCTGATCTCGTCGGCGGCGATCCGGCCCATATCCACCCGGGCAAAGGTCGTGTCCGCGACGCCGATCTTCATCCCAGCACCTCTGCCGCCGCCGTAACCCCATCGCCCGCCGGGAATCCGTGCTTCCTGAGAGTATACTGGACCGCGGCCAGCGTGGCGAGGATCTCGGGGGCTCCCACCGCGCCCATGTTGCCGATCCGGAAGATCTCTCCCTTCAGGTGCTCCTGGCCGCCGGCGATCTCGATCCCGAACTTCTTCACCGTGCCCCGGAGATCGGCATCGCTGATGCCCCGGGGAATCCTCATCGCCGTCACCGTATTGGAGTAGGCGTGCACGTCGTCGATCTCGGGGAAGAGGTCGACGCCCCACGCCCGCGCCGCCGCCCTGACGGCATCGGCCAGACGCCGGTGGCGTGCGATGCGCCGCTCGAGCCCCTCCTCCTCGATCAGGGCGCACGCCTCGCGGAGCGCGAGGAAGAGCGGCACGGCAGGGGTATAGGGGGTCTCCATCCGGTCCTTCTTCCCGCTCTTGCGGTATGCCGCGAGATCGAGGTAGAACGGCCGGTTGTCCGCCAGCATCTCCCATGCCTTCCCTGAGATCGAGATCGCGGAGAGGCCCGCGGGGGCGGCGAGGCATTTCTGGGAGCCGACGACCGCGACGTCCACGCCCCATCGGTCGGCCTTCACCACGTCGCCGCCGATCGAGGTGATGCCGTCCATGATGAAGAGCGCCCCGTGGCGCTGCGCTATTTCCGCAACCTCCGGTGCCGGGTTCTTTATGCCGGAGGAGGTCTCGTTCTGGACCATCGTCACGACCTCGGCGCCTTTTGAGAGCTCCCGCTCCAGGCCGTCGAGATCGAGCGGGGCGCCCCATGCGGATGCGAGGGGGGTCACGCTTCCGTAGCGCTCCCCGATCTCCCGGAGGCGATCGCCGAACTTGCCGTTGACGAGCGAGACGATCTTTCTGCCTCCGCCGAAGTTCGCTACTGCCGCCTCCATTGCGGCCGTCCCGGAGCCGCTCAAGATGTAGAGTTCGTTCTCTGTTCCAAACAGGGCCTTGAGCACCCGGACGCAGTCGGCATAGACGGCGCCGAACTCGTCGCCGCGGTGGTTGATCGCCTGCTGCGTCATCGCCGCGCGAACCCGTTGGGGCATGGGCACAGGGCCCGGAATCATCAGAAGTGGTTCGTGTTCCATTGCAGATCAGTCCATACTATATCTATGAAACTGGATAATAAGTCTGGAGGGCTTTATGGTAGATGTTGCTGTCATCAGCGGCTCGGCATCGGATGCCGCCATTGCAGAGAGGGTGTTCCCCGTGCTCGCCGAACACGGGATCACGTACGAGCACCAGGTGATATCCGCCCACCGCGAACCCGACCGGCTTGACGAGTACGTGAAGTCGAGCTCCTGCAGGATATTCATTGCGATAGCAGGGCTGTCCGCCGCGCTTCCCGGGGTGATCGCCTCGAAGACGAAGAAGCCGGTGATCGGAGTCCCGGTGAGCGGCACGCTGCTGGGGCTTGATGCACTCCTCTCCACCGTCCAGATGCCCAAAGGGGTGCCGGTCGCGTGCGTCGGCATCGATAACGGGGAGAACGCAGCCCATCTCGCCGTCAGGATACTCTCCGTTAAGTAGCCGGCATCATTCCTTTTTCTGTTTCAGGATCTCCTGCACCATCTTCACAGCGCAGAGATCGCCGCACATCGAGCAGGTCTCGAGAGCGCCGTCGCGCTCGTGGATGCTGCGCGCCAGATCTCCGGTGAGCGCCAGGTCGAACTGCTCCTCCCAGTCCAGGCGGCGGCGCGCCTCCGCCATCCGCAGCTCCCGGTTCATCTCGCGTTTCCGCACCAGGTTCCCGATATGCGCGGCAATCCGGGCGACCCTTGTCCCCTCCTCGATATCCTTCACCTGCGGGAGCGCCAGGTGCTCGCTCGGCGAGACCATGCAGAGGAAATCAGCGCCGTGCATGCAGGCGACCGCGCCTCCGATCGCCGCGACCACGTGATCGTAGCCGGGGGCGAGGTCGGTGACGATCGGGCCGAGCAGGTAGAGTGGCGCCCCATCGGTCAGCTCCTTGACCATCTTCACGTTGTAGTCGATCTGGTCTATGGGGATATGCCCCGGGCCCTCGATCATCCGCTGGACGCCGGCCGAAAGGGCGCGTTTTGCCAGCCTGCCGAGGGTGAGGTACTCCGTCGCCTTGGCAAGCCGGTCAGCATCGGTGATGCTGCCGGGCCGCATCCCGTCCCCCAGGCTGACGACCACGTCATGCTCGGCAAGAATCTCGAGCAGGTAGTCGAACTCCGCGTAGAGCGGGTTCTCCTCGCCGCGCGCCGCCATCATGGCGGTATGGAACGCCCCTCCGCGGCTGACCACCCCGAGCGTCCGGGGATCGAACGTCAGCGCATCGAGCGCCTCCCGGTTCACCCCGCAGTGGAGCGTCAGGAAATCGACGCCCTGCCTGCAGTGCTCCCTGATCACCGAGAAGAGGAGATCGGCATCGACATCCACCGCACTGCCGGCGCGCCGCACCGCCTCGTAGACGGGGACGGTGCCCACCGGCACGTCGAGCTCCAATATCCGCTTCCTGATCCGCCTGAGATCGCCGGCTGTCGAGAGATCCATGAGGGTGTCGGCACCGAGCGCAACCGCCGACCGCGCCTTCTCGACCTCAAGATCTTCGTCGCAGAGGCTTCCCGAGGTCCCGACGTTCACGTTGACCCTGACGCGGCAGCCCTCGCCGATGCCGACGAGCCGGTGCGGCCGCCGGTGGTTGGACGGGATCACGATCCGACCGCGGGTGACCGCGCGTGCGGCCTGGTGCGGGGGTATGCCCTCGTCCTTTGCGATTGCCTCGACCTCGGGGGGGACGCCTCTCAGGCACGCCTTGATCAGGGTATGCATAAGACACATTTGTCAGGGATCCTTAATTATTGTGCATGCCGGTCCAGTGGATAGCGAGCGGTGCCGGGTACGCCAATGCATTCGTCCATGGAAATATCCTGATTGACGCCGGCGTCCTGCCGATGGCCGTTGAACGGTATAAGGATACGATCGAGGTGATCGTGCTCACCCACGGCCACTACGACCATACGGCGCACGTGGTTGAGATTGCCCATATGTGCGATGCCGATGTCTGCATCCACGAGCTCGACGCGCCGTCCCTCACCGATGATCACCGGAGCCTGGCGGCGCTGTTCGGGGCGCGGGCGCCCGGAACCCTGCCCGATCGGACGCTCGCGGACGGCGATCGCATCGGAACGCTTGAGGTGCTCCATACCCCGGGCCATACGCCCGGCGGGATCTGCCTGTATGATCGGGAGGAGCGTATCCTCTTCAGCGGCGATACAGTCTTTCCCGGCGGATCGTTCGGGCGATACGACTTCCCCGGCGGAGACCGCGCCGCACTGCTGGCATCCATCGAACGGCTCGCCCTGCTCGACGTCGAGGGGCTCTATCCCGGGCACGGTGAGCCGATCCAGCACGGGGGGTTCCGGCATATCGCCGCATCACGCGACATGATCAAAGATTTCTATGGATAAAGGCGTCTACTGCCTGATCTTTCAGAACAGAGCGCGGACGATCCGGATCGGGCAGCTCGGCACCCGGGAGTTCGCTGCAGGCTGGCACCTGTACGTCGGTTCAGCCCGCGGCAGCGGCGGCCTTGCCCGTGCGGAGCGGCACATCCGCCTCTTTTTTAAGCGGGACAGGCCGCCGCGCTGGCATGTCGACTACCTGCTCCTCGATCCCGGGTTCTCGCTGAGAGCAATCGCCGCCTCCCCCACGACCCGGGACCTCGAGTGCGACCTTGCCCGCGCCCTGGGAGGAGCGTCTGTACCGGGTTTCGGCTGCAGCGACTGCTCCTGCCCGTCGCACCTCTTCTTCAGGCCAGAAGAGCCTGCCGCCGCGGTCATGGCCGGATTCCTCGCGGTGGGGCTGCATGCCCGTATCACAACCATCAAGAACGAGCATGACAATGTTAGGATATGAACGTGCTCGGCATATCGGGAAGCATGCGCAAGAACGGCAACACCGCCCAGATAATCAAATACATACTTGATCGGGTGAGAGAGGAGGGCATTGAGACGGAGTTCATCTCGCTCGCCGACAGGGTGATCAAGCCCTGTACCGGGTGCGAGCTCTGCAAAGACAGGAAGTGGTGCACTGCCGAGGATGACGACTGGGAGGGCGTCATTAACAGGGTCATGGAGTGCGAGGTGCTGATCATCGGATCCCCGACCTACTACTATGACGTCAGCGGACACCTGAAGAACTTCATCGACCGCACCTACTCCCTGTACCATGACCGGAAGCTTGCGGGCAGAAAGGCGATCGGGGTGACGGTCTGTGCTGACCGCGGCTGCGAACGCGCCCTGGAGACGATCGAGGCGTTCCTCAACACCCACGAGTTCTCCTACCTCGGCTATGTCTGCGGCAAAGGCTATGCGCCGGGCGACATCATGAAAGACGAGCGTGCAATCAAGAAAGCAGACGAGGCGGCGGCACGGATCGTAAACCTGCTGAAGCCCTCCGATTAATCCCGTTCTTCGTGGTTCCCGATCCCTGCACGGGAATCAATCGGCCGGCGGCCCCCTCCGGCACCCGGCGCTTGGTGGGAAGCGCGCGTGGAATGCGGAGGGGAACGGCCCGGAAACGGCTGGCAGGCCTCTTCCCTGATAAGAGGCTGCCGTTCCCTCTCCCGGGTGCTGGAGCCGGGATCCGGATGAGCCGCATCTGGCCGGCGACACACCGATGAACCATCTGCATGAGGATCCCGGTCAGGTAATCCGGATTTTTGATGAGATCAAGACACTACTGCATCCGGGAATTCAGGGAGCGGGAAGGGCGAACTGGTGAGCCACCCCGCCCAGAAGGGCGCGGTTTCCTGCTTCAGCGGCCCGCCCCTCAAGGAGGGTCTTACACAGATTGCTTGGTTCTCGCAATACAGTCACCGTGCATCCTGGCTGCACCCCTGAAGAGCGTATTGCCCCGGTGTGGAAGTGGTTCGGGAAGGACGGCTCTGCCCCCTTCACCCCCGCAAGATAAAAACATGGATTCTAGCCAGGTAATATCCCACCCGATAGATCTCCCTGAAACTTACAGACACCCTCCCACATGCCCAATCCGGTGATCACAACGTGCAGATCTCCGGCATCGGCAGGTATCGGTTCGAAGTCCCAGACGAGTACGGTGCCGCCGTCGACGACCTCGAACCCGACCCTCATGAACTCTTTCTTCGGACCGTCGTCTATCCGGTAGTGCGCGGATGGATTAAGATCGGGCGGCGTGGGCGGGGGGGTCGGCAGATCAGACCGGCCCTCGTGCATGGTGGGCGGCATACCGGACGAGCGGACGAGGATCCGTGCCCGTGCCCCGGTGGATGAACACGTGATATCCTCAAACTCGACCGCGAATCCGTTCACGGTTCTCGACTGGTTGATGTAGACATGCCCCTCCATCGCCCCCTGTGGATACCGGACGAGCACCTGTGCGACCGCCACGCCTTCAGAGTAGAGAGTGCCGTCCACACCGGCGGCTTCTACCGGAATGCCGACCGCTTCCACCGAATAATAGCCCGGGGGCACCTGATCGCCGTCGTCGTCACGCTGGTCCCAATGCAGGATATGGTCGGCGCTCTCGCCCGGTTCCAGCGCCATTGTCCCGCTGCCGCAGGGATAGTGTCGCACAGCCCCCCACGTCGGGTTTGTAAGGCATATCTCCGGCGGGAATGAGCGCAGCGTGATCGAATCCGCACCTTCGTTCCTGAACGTCATCAGAACCTCCGCCTCCTCGCCCGGCAGGTATGAAGGCCGGACTGGGTGGGCATCCACATAGAGGGATGGCGGCCGGGCAATCGCCGATACAACTGCCGGTGTCGGTGTCGGTGTCGGTGTTGAGTGTTCGGCCCCGGGAGCGGCCAAATCCTGAGCCTGCAGGCATCCGGCTGCGAAAATACCTGCTCCGATGAGCAGGCCGGCCAGCATCCAGATAGATATGCTTCCGATATCGAATTTCACGCACTCCACCTCAATGAATTCAAATACCCCTTCTCTGCATCAAAATGTATCGATTTCTCCCCATCAGCAGGACGATGCCGGCAAGAAGTCGGGCATGAGGCCTGATGGCTGCAGGCGCAACTGATGAACATCCATGAGCTGTCTGGAGCATCACGGCTTCTGTAGTTCATGGATCTCGCAGTACAGTGGACCGCAGGAACAATCGCTCCCGCCCCGGGGAGGGGGTCTCCCCCTCCCCAAAAACCCCTCCCCCGCGAGGATAGTCTATGGAACGCCGTGCGGGGGGAGAAACAGAACGGCAAGGGTTTTTCTATGTCATAACCCTGCTCGATTTTCATCCGAAACATTTCTGACAGGGGAGATCCCTCCTCTTCGCGGCGACAACCGGGGAGAATACGTATCTGGATTCCCGCCCGCGGCTTTTTCCGATAACAGAGATCCTGCTTGCCTCACCCGGGCGCACAACCGGTGCAAGCGGTATTCGGGCATCCTCCCGGCAGGCGATATCCTCATGCCCACCACCGGAAGCGGCTGAGGGCGGGGATTACGGCCGAACCGTCGGTGAAGACCGCCCCGTTTCTCCACCGCTTCGGCCTTCTGGACCGGGTGCAAAGCACAGAGCGTTGGTCAGGGAGAAGGAGGCGGCAGTGAGAAGCCCGCAGCCGATGCAGCCTCATCGATGTGCTGAATTATATACCCTGCCCGGGGCGGCAAAAAAAAGAGTGTGATCTGCACTGTGCTCTGGCGGCCTGCCGCCGGAGTGCGGCTATAATAGCAGCGCGATGATTGCTAGCACGATAAATATGATGACCAGCCACTTCGCAATCGACATCGAGATTCCGGCTACTCCCCTTGCACCCAGCAGGGCGAAGACGAGCGCCAGGATAAAGAATAAGATCGCAAGACTAACAAGACCGTTTACCATCTTCTTCTACCCCCCCTTCGGTCTATTACCGAATTTAGACATCGTGATAGGAATCAATCTATATATAGCTTTCCGGTTCCTTCCTGCTTCTGCCCGTCAACCATGATGCATTTGAATCGGGATTTGCAGATTCCGTATGTGCTATACGCTCCTGTAATCGTCCCTTCCTGCATGCATCCGGGGATGGGATGCGAGCTCAGGCCGCCCCATACAGGGTCGTCCGCTGCTTAAGCCGCCTCCCGAGATCTTCAGCCATCCTCTGCATCACCGCGGGGTCAAGATAGTCGGTCCCAGAAGCCCCCGCCCCTTTCGAGATGCTCTCCTCAAACATCGTGCCGCCGAGGTCGTTGCCGCCGGCGAGCAGCCCGAGCTGCGCCGTCCTGACCCCGAGCTTCACCCACGATATCTGGATATTGTCAAAATTGTCCAGGAAGAGGCGGGAGACCGCGACCATCAGGATATCCTCCCGCCCCGTCGCCCCCGCGCGCGCAATCCCGGCACGGTAGAGCGGCGTGTTCATATGGATGAAGGAGAGAGGCACGAACTCGGTAAAACCTCCTGTGTCGTCCTGAATATCCCGTATTATGGCAAGATGACGGGCGCAGTCTTCGGGGCGATCCACATGGCCGTACATGATCGTCGCCGTCGACGGGATGCCGAGAGCGTGCGCCTCCCTGATGACCCGCTCCCAGGTCCCGGTATCAATCTTTCCCGGGCAGATGACGCGGCGAACGGAATCGACCAGGATCTCCGCCGCCGTCCCGCAGAGTGAGCCGAGGCCTGCCTCTTTGAGCAGCCCGAGCATCTCGGAGGTGGATATCCCGCTCTTCCCTGCACCGTAGGCCACCTCCATCGGATTGCTTGCATGGATATGGACGCCGGGCGCCGCCTCGCGGATCCATCTGATGATATCGAGATAGGACTCTGCCGTGAAGTCGGGGTGCAGACCGCTCACCGTGCAGATCTCGGTTACCTTCCGTTCCCTTGCAAGCGCCGCCTTCTCCATAACGGTCTCTCTGCCGTAGTGGTATACCCCTTCATTCCCGGGCTTTCGAGAGAATCCGCAGAATCCGCAGTTATTGATGCAGAGGTTGGTGACGTTGATGTTCTGATTCCTGACATAGGTGACAGTGTCGCCGACCCTGCTCTCCCGCATCTCGTCGGCAGCGGCCGCGATCTCCCAGACATCCCGATTCCGGGCAGCGAAAAGCGCTGCTGCGTCGGCTTCGGAGATGCGGTACCCGGCCAGCGCATCGCTCAGGATCTGTTGTATTTTTGTCATGGGTCTTCCTTCGGGGGAATGCCGCCGGTACCTCCATTCCCACAGGCAGGGGTAGCTTCTGGAGAGTTATAAGGTTGATGATTCCCTGATGCGGGAGTGCCTCCTGTGCGGCACATCCGGTTGCCCCCAGGCGCACACGGAAAGAGCGGCCGTACGGGAAGCGGAGATCCCCGGGCACGCCGGCCGCGCCCGGGAATGTCCGGCGGCAGAATGTGAGGGCGCGCAGGCAGAAGGCGAATCGGGCGCATATCATCGGAGCGCGCGCGCGGGAGCTTACCTGCGCCTCCGCAGCAGCAGGAATGCCGGCAGGCCGAGGAAGGGGGCATATACAAGCGCCGCCTGCGTGGCGGATGGTGCGGTGGCGGCATCCGTCTCGTCCGCGTCGCCGGCAGGATCCGGGGTCTCGCGATGAACGGCCGTTTCATTCTTATCATACACAATCACAAAGGATGAGAACCCGGGGCTCACCGCACGGTACCGGGCTCTGCCTCCTTCCTCTTCCATAAACACGGTCGGGAGCTCCCGCCACGCGCCGTCGTGGAAGCGCAGCAGGACGATACCGCCGGCAGCGCACCCGTGCCGCTCCATCCAGGAGAAGGAGACGGAAAACTCGAGCGTCGCCCCGGCACCGGCATCGCCAGGCGGCCCCTCCGGGATCAGCTCGACATATCGGTAGATCTCGCCGCCCGGTGCAGGGAGACCCCGGGGCAGAGTCGTGCCTTCTGCGGGGATCTGGATGCCCTGCATATCCGCTCCGGGAAGGACGATGCGATCGATTGCGGATTGATCGGCGGCAGACAAACCTGTTCCGTTGGAATCTGCGAAACCAGCCGCGTCCCGATGAGTGCCACCGCCGCAGCCGTCCGCCGTGATCACCGCCGATGCCGGCACGGCGATCGCGGCCGCACAGGCAATCCCGATGCAGAGAATAACGAGGATATTCCCGATATGCAAAGACATAGATCCACCAGACCTGCCGAGCCGCGGGAGGGGGTGCCCTGCCGGAGTCAGCCCAGATACACAGGTTTTCTCCATTCCGGCATTTATAGACAGCTCTTTCCCGGGCCGGATGCAGATGGGGCATGCACTGAAGGCCGGAGGCGATCCCGTTTTGGGTGAGGGCTGCCATTCCATTGTACGCTCCCCCGGCCAAAGGCGGAACAATCGGATCTTCGAATGTCTGCACCGCTCCAGGCCGAGCCTGCAAAGTTTCACATCGAACCACACGACGCCCCGGGGCATCATGTGGTTCCTATGAAAATCGATCTGGCATGGGATCCCGATCTCGATTTTCATGGCGGCGCTTGCACTGTTGCCAGTGCATGAGAGTTCCTATGAACATCAAGCCGGATTCTGCAATGGATGGTTCTTTGCGGTCAATACTTTTGCGCCTCCGTACACGGCTTCCCACCGGCTATCCTCATAGAGGGAGGCAGCGTGCGGGGAGGGGGACACCCCCTCCCCGGTCCCCACCCCCTGGC
>JAHKLN010000111.1 GCA_020854755.1 Methanomicrobiaceae archaeon
GGAGGGGGTGTCCCCCTCCCTGTCCGCCCCTCCCCCTATGAGATAGCCTGAGGAAAGCCGTGTACGTGAGCGAATTGATCGAAGGGATAGGAGGCTTCCATTGTAGAATCCTGCTCGATTTTCATAGGAACATCAAGCCTGATTCAAAAAGAGTTAAATCCCGGGTTGTTTCAGCTGCACCTGCAGCCCGGAGGGCGTATGTGCGTTTCATCGGTTGAGACCGGGGCGCCGCTTCAACGCTGGCGCATCACCCCGGAATCACCCCGGCCCTCCCCGCGGTCCCCGGGCGGCAGCCGGGTGTACCGCCGGCGTAGCGGCAGTATTTTGATCCTCGCCATCCGCTTCCATCCGGTCTGTGCAGGATCGCGGGGCGCAGGTTCTCCCCTGAAAAACTCCCAATCCAGAACGGCGGCCGCGTGCCCCCATGCGACAGCCAGGATCACCGGACCACGCCCGGGAAGCCTCTTTCCCGGCATCCGGGCCGGGTGCCGGATCCGCAGACGCCCACGCAGCACAGCCTGAAGACCACAACTGCATGCAGTATCCGTCAGATCCGGTTCAGATGCAGTCATCAGGGGCTGTTTGCCGAAACGCCGGTGCCGCACCACGGGTGACGGCGGAGAGAAGCAGCCCTTAATTTAAGTATTTTACCCGAAAACTTAATTTTATTTGAGAATTACTCTGTCATTGGTTCATCCAGACACAGGATGGTGAGCACGAAAGCATGAGCAGATTATTAATCGTTTCAAACAGATTGCCCATCAGTATCTCCAAGAGAATCGGCGAGCTCCGCTTTCAGCGCAGTGCGGGGGGACTTGCCACCGGTGTCGGATCATTCTATAAATCATATGAAAGTATCTGGGTGGGATGGCCCGGCATCACCGTCAGAAAGAAGCAGCAGGACGAGAGAGAGAAGATCGTCAAAGCGCTCCAGGCCGAGAAGTGCCACCCGGTCTTCCTCTCCCAGTACGATGTCAGAAAATACTACGACGGGTTCTGCAACAACACGATCTGGCCGCTCTTCCACTACTTCAACCACTATGCCGATTACGACCGGCAGTTCTGGGGCGTGAACAAACGCGTTAACGAAACCTTCTGCAATGCCGTCGTCGAGGTCGCAGAGCCCGGCGATACGATCTGGATCCATGATTACCAGCTGATGCTCCTGCCGCAGATGGTCCGCGAGCACCTCCCCGATGCAAAAATTGGCTTCTTTCTCCACATCCCCTTCCCCTCCTACGAGATCTTCCGCCTCCTTCCCTGGAGAGTGGAGATCCTGGAAGGACTCCTGGGGGCGGATCTCATCGGCTTCCATACCTATGACTACGTCCGCCATTTCTTAAGCAGCGTCCGGCGGATCCTCGGATACGAGCACACGCTCGGCGAGATCACCGCCGGCAGCCGGGTCGTGCGGGTGGACATGTTTCCCATGGGGATCGACTTCGAGCAGTTCTCTGACGCCGTCGGCCGCCCGGAGGTTCAGGAAGAGATCCGGCGCACGCGAAAGAAGAACGGCAGGCGGAAGATCATCCTCTCCTTCGACCGGCTGGACTATACAAAAGGGATACCGCTCCGTCTGGAGGCATTCGATACGTTTCTCGAGAAGAAGCCCGAATACCGGGAGAAGATCTCCCTCATCATGGTCGCCGTCCCCTCGCGGACGAGCATCGGGCTCTACCAGGCCCTGAAACAGCAGATCGACGAGATGGTCGGGCGGATCAACGGGAAGTACGGGACGGCGGACTGGCTTCCCATCCAGTACTTCTACAACTTCTTGCCGTTTGAGACGCTGATCGCCTACTACAACGCCGCCGACGTCGCCCTCGTGACGCCTCTGCGGGACGGCATGAACCTCATGGCAAAGGAGTTCATTGCAACGAAAGTCGACGGAAAGGGCGTCCTGATCCTCTCCGAGATGGCCGGAGCGGCCCAGGAACTCGGGGAGGCAATTCTGGTGAACCCGAACGATCAGGAGGCGGTCGTCGCAGCAATCGAGACGGCGCTCACCATGCCCGAGAAGGAGCAGATCGAACGGAACCGTATCATGCAGAGAAGGCTCAAGCGCTACCACATCAGGCACTGGGCAGACGACTTCCTCACGCGGCTCGACGATACGAGAAAGACCCAGCAGGAGCGCTCCGAACAGATCCTGACGCCCTCGATCAAAAACCAGCTGGCTGCGGACTACTGCACCGGCAAGAACCGCCTGATCCTCCTGGACTATGACGGCACGCTCGTCCCCTTCGCGGCAAAACCGGAGAAGGCGGTGCCTGACAGCGGCGTTAGGAAACTGCTCGAGCAGCTCGCAACGGATCCGTACAATGACCTGGTGATCATCAGCGGGCGCGACAGAAAGACGCTGGACGAGTGGTTCGGCGCACTGGATGTCGGGATCATCGCCGAGCACGGGGTCTGGATCCGGGAGAGGGGAGAGGAGTGGCGGATGATCGAACCGCTCAGCACCGAGTGGAAAGAGGAGGTCCGGCCGATCCTCGAACTCTATGCAGACAGGACGCCCGGCGCGTTCATCGAGGAGAAAGACTACTCCCTGGTCTGGCATTACCGGAAGGCGGAACCGGGACTGGGGTCGCTCCGGGTGGCGGAGCTGAAAGACGACCTGCTGCACCTGACCTCAAACCTGAACGTTGCCGTGCTCGAAGGCAACAAGGTCATCGAGATCAAGAACGCCATGATCAACAAGGGCCGGGCGGCAATGACCTGGCTCTCCGGACGGACCTGGGACTTCATCATGGCAGTCGGCGACGACCGGACGGATGAAGATCTCTTCGAGGTGCTGCCCGCATCGGCATACTCGATCAAGATCGGCCATGCCCCGTCAAAAGCGCGGTTCAACCTCGCATCGCAGCGGCAGGTGATACCGCTCCTCCGGTACTGCATCGACCGTGACAGGGAGGCGGTCAGGATGCCGCTCGATGGGTCGGATAAGCATCGGAGACTCTCACTCGGGCAGCACTGACCTGACCGAAAGGAAGACGGGACCCCGCACATCGACCTTTTTGTTGTTATCGGTGATGAAGCGCATGGCGTACTCCTCGATCTTTACGTTGATATCGCTCGGGAGCTTTGCCATCTTCACCTGCACCCGTGCCGGCGCGCCGCATCGTGCCGCCTCCTCGATCCGTGCGGCGGCAAGGGCTGCGGCCGCGGCCAGGTATGTGATCCCGGTCGAGACGCCCTCCGACCTCACATGCGCCCACTTCTCGGTATCCGGGACGCCCAGGACCGAGCCGTCATGCACGAATATCTCGTTTGCGCAGGCGGGACCGCAGAGTTTCGCGCCCGATTCGGTCTCCTCCACAAAGACCTCGACGCGGCGGCCGCCAAGCGTCCCCTCCCATGCCTGAAACGAGCAGGGTCCGGGAGCAGCGGCGTGCTCCCGGGCGGTGGCCTCGACGGCGGCGGCAAGCGCCCTCCCCTCCGGCGTTGCTGGCTCTTCCTTCGGCCTGACCGCGCCTGCGATCGCCCGGTCGGAGAGCGCCTGCGGGAAGAACTGCGGGTGGGTGAGCTGGCGGACATCGTCTGCCTGGTAGACGAGCATGGCGAGCCGCTCGACGCCGAGGCCCAGGTTCATCACCGGGACGCCGATCCCGTACCCGGCAAGGGCCGACGGCGAGTACATGCCGAAGGTGGCCACCTCCACCCAGCCGTGGACCGGGTGGCGGGCGTAGACCTCGGTCTGCGAATCGGGCATATAGTACTTCGACCGCTTCTCGTCCGGCCTGAACTCAAAGTCGGTGAATCCGAACGCAGAGAGGAGCGCTTCCGAGACGGCCTTCCCCTCCTCGTTCGTCACGTCGTCCCCGGCCACCACGCATGACGCCGAATGGTAGGTCATCAGCCGGGTCGGCCCCTCCTCCTGCTCGCGGCGGAAGCACCGGTCCACCGAGAACATCCGGATCGGCATGGGCAGCCGTTCCCAGACGGCGCCGAGCGTGATGAACCAGCCGCTCGTCATGTGGCTGCGGAGCGTGCTCCTGGACGACTCCGGCGCGAGCTCCCGGAACTCCGGGAAGACCTGATCCAGGATATGCACGACCAGGGCGTCGTCGGCGGAGAGGACCGTGGCAAGCTCGTGGGTCAGCTCGTCACCGTCGATCGTCGCCTTTTTATATGCGTGCAGGGTCTCGCGGAGCTGCTCCTCGGTCTCGGCTGATATCCCGCTGCCCAGTATCGCGGCGATCTCGTCCAGCTGCTTCCGTGCAATCCCGATATTCGGGCGGGGAAGCCCTCCGAGATAGAAGACCCGGTCGAGGACGGCCATCGCTTCAGGCCCGAACTGCCGGTAGATATCCTGTTCGTCGACGATCAGGGGATTTACGTACTCGTCAAACCCCATTGAGAGATAGGTCGCCCGCAGGCGCGCCACGATCTCAAAGACCGGGTGCGGGGCCGCCCGCCGGTAGGATAATCTGGGATACCGTCCGGCTGATGCGGGCGGCGTCAGCACCGACGGCCCCTCATGCCATGCCCGTTCAAAGTCATCCCTCGCCCTCTTCCGAAACTCTTCCACATCAAATCTCATGGTCTCTGCTCCAGACAGACAACCCGGCTCACCGGGCTTTCGTCCCTGATGGCATAATCGCAGTGCTCCGCAATCAGGTCGGCAAACGCCCGCACGCGATCGTGCAGAGGCATCTGATCCCGCTCCAGTCGATATCTACTGTATCCCAGATGCATATAACCCTTCACTTCCACAAATGACGCCCCGGAATCCTGAATCATCGCCGCATACCGGTCCGGCGCAAAGTCGTTTTCCCCTTCGACGAGCGTGATCCGGATCGCCGACCGGCGGGAGCCGAGGAGAGCGAGGCTCTCCCCAATCCGCTCCCAGTAGTCACGGCGGGGGCGGCAGATCCTGAGATACGTCTCCCGGTCGGGGGCGTCCAGGGAGATGTAGACCTGCGTCGGGCGGCAGCGGGCGAGGACGTCGGGACGGGTGCCGTTGCTCACGAGAAACGTTGTGTATCCACCGTCCCTGAAACGGTCGATCAGCTCCGGGAGCGCCGAGTAGCAGGTCGGCTCGCCCGAGAGCGAGATGGCCACCATGTTCGGGTCAAGCGCCTCGGAGAAGCGCTCCGGCTCCACGTACGAGGAGACCTTATAGCCGGAGAGCGCTTTCTTCTGGAGTCTCTTTACCGATGCAAGGATGACCTCCGGCGGGCACTCCTCCTCTTCCGTCACCTCGTGCTCAAACGATCGCCAGCAGAAGAGGCAGCGCTGGTTGCAGCGGAGGGTTGGCGTCATCTGGATGCAGCGGTGGCTCTCGATGCCGTAGAACCGGTGCTTGTAGCACATCTCACCCCCCCTCAGCGCCCGCTTGTTCCACATGCAGGGCTTGAGGGCGGCCGAGGAGGTGGGGGTGAAGAACTGGTAGCCCTGCCTCTTTAAGGCCTCACATGCTTCTGAGTGCATCAATCCCGAGTGTTTCCAGAGATTCTTTCAGGGTGTTTTCTGCTGCCGCCACGAGCGCAAGCCGGCTGTTTCTGGTCGCCCCCTCGCTCCTCAGCACAGGCTCGTAGTGGTAGAAGGTGTTGAAGAGATCGGCGAGCTCCCGGGCGTAGGCGGCCAGGAGGTGGGGGCGGAGCTCCCGCACCACCTGCTCGATGACGGCAGGGAAGCGTGCGATATGCTTCGCAAGCGCGATCTCGTGCGGGCTTACAAACTCGAACGCCTCCGGAAACGCTCCTGCGCGATCCAGGATGCCGCAGGTGCGCGCATGGGCGTACTGGATGTACGGGCCGCTCTGCCGCTCGAAATCCAGCGCCTCCTTCCAGTCAAAGACCGTGCTCTTCTCCGGGGATACCTTCACGATATTGTACCGGATGGCGGCAATCGCAACCGACCGGGCGATTGCCGACCGCTCCTCGAGGGGAAGGTCGGGGCGGCGCATCGTCACCTCCTCCATCGCCTTTGCGGCCATCTCCTCGATCAGCTCGTCCGCGGAGACGAACGTGCCCGCCCTGGTGCTCATCGCGCCTTCCGGGAGGGAGACAAACTCAAAGTGGACGATCTCGGGCTGCTTCTCCCCGAGGAGCTGCAGGGTGGCGATCAGCTGCCCGCCGATCAGCTTGTGATCCGCGCCGAGCACGTCGATGATCCGATCGTAGTTCCGCCCTTTCCAGGTATGGTACGCGAGATCCCGCGTGCTGTAGACGGACGTGCCGTCGCTCCGCCGCAGGATGTACTTCTTCTCAAATCCTGATCCGCTCAGGTCCAGCCAGAGCGTCTCGTTCTGGCGGCACTGCGGCAGGCGGCGGATGCGGTCGATCACCCGGTCCACATCGCCGATCCGGACAAAATCGCTCTCCCAGACGAACCGATCGTGGGTGGCGTTGAGTTCCTCGAGCGTCTGCCTGATCCCCGCGATGCAGATGCTGACCGCGGAGCGGAACTTCCCGACCGTCTCCCGGTCGCCGCGCTCCACCTGCTGCATGAGGCGATCGATCCCGGCGACGATCCCGGGATCCGCCTCGATCGCCCGGTTCGCGGCGACATAGACGCGGGCGACGTAGTGATCCTCCTTCTCGCCCTCCTGCCGGGGGACGTCGAGGTGCTCAAACCCCCAGGCGACGATCGCGATCTGCCGCCCCATGTCGTTGAGGTAGTACTGCACCTCGAGCGGATAGCCGGCTTTTCGGAAGGTGCGGGCGAGCGTGTCGCCGATGACCGTGTTCCTGATGTGCCCGACATGCAGGGGGCCGTTCGGGTTGGCGCTGGTGTGCTCGAGCACCACGCGTTCGTGCCTGCGGGGGAGCCTCCCGTAGCCGGGCTTCAGCGCCTCCCTGACGCCCTCTCTGATATAGGTCTCGCCGAAGTGGAAGTTGACGTACGGCCCGGTCGCCTCGACCCGGATATCCCCGATATCCGGGTGCGCAGAGACCTTCTCCGCGAGCTCGGACGCGATCTGCCCGGGGGATTTCTTCAGTTTCTTTGCGAGCTTAAAGGCCACCGTCGAGGCGAGATCCGCGTGATCCCCGCCCTCCGACAGCAGCACGTCCTCCTCCCCCGTGCATGCCTGCAGCATGCGTTCAACCCGTTTTACGTTCTCCCGAAACATCAGTACCCGGTCCTGTATCTGAGTATTGCCGCGATGCCCCCGAACGCATTGTAGAGCATCGCTCCTTCCTCGAAGTCATCCGATATGATCTTCACCTCGGTGCTGCTCTGATCGGCAAGCCCGGTCAGCTCCTCGATGATGTCCACCTCCTCCTCAATGACGAGCGGGGCGCCCTCCTCCGGGCAGGTCCCGAGATCGATCTCCTTGAAGCTCCTGCCCGCCTCGAGCTGCACCGTCCGCTCCTCCCGGTAGCCGCAGGTCTGGCAGACGATGCGGAGCCGGGACTTCCGGAGTTTGTCGGAGAGGAGGAGGACGTCCACCGCACCGAGCTCCAGGTTCTTGCGGACGCCCTCCTCGCCGTAGGCGGCGTTGCCGTTGTCCTTGACGAGCTCCTGCAGGAAGCGGTTCATGATCGTCTTCTCCTTGATGACCTCGATCCCTTTCAGGGCATCAGCCGCCGCGTCCACGAGCTCCGCAAGCCCACTTTCATTGGTATAGGCGACGTCAAAAAGCCCGATGATCCGTTTCTGCAGCTCATGGTGGAGGTACTCGCCGTCGGCGAACTCTTCCTTGGTCGGCGTGGGGCCGCCGATAAGGACGCCCCTGAACCGCTCGAAGAAGTCCTTCTCGGCCAGGAAGACCTCGCTCGCCCGCTCGCCCACTTTCTTGTAGAACTCGTTGATGGCGATCAGCCGCAGGCGCTGGAACCGGACACTCGACTGCCCGCCTTTCCGCTGTTTTCCCGGGACGGTCGAGGTGGCCCCGCCGATCGGCTCGATGCGGTTGCCCCGCAGGAACCCGAAGTACGCCTCCCGCCGGTCGATCACGATCAGGCCGTAGACCTCCTTCTCCCCGAGCATCTCCTGCAGGGGTTCGAGCTCGAAGCTCGAGCTGCACCGGTAGAGGTAGAGGTTGAGCGGCTCGGGAGGTTCGATGATCTCGCACTGGAGATCCGTCCGGTCGCCGCCGACGTTGATGGTGCCGCAGAAGACCGCCATCCCGTGTTCAGGCGGCCGCTTAAAGTATTTCAGCCGGGACAGAATCGATGAGATGGCGCTCTGGACGTTGGTGCGCGTCTGTTTGCTCTTGATGTTGGCGCACTGTCCGAACTCATCGCGGAGCTGGGAGGTGACGTCCGATATCTGCTTGTCAGGCGGGATATAGAGCGTGATCAGCTCGGTGCCGCTCCCTTCCTTTGCCGCCAGCTTCTCAAGCATCTTTTTGAATTCGTACCGCCTTCGCGCCTCGTCCATCTCCTGTTTTTCAGCCATTCACTATTCACCAGATTATAAAGCTATCAAATATTTGTTCCACAGGATCATAAACCTGCGTACGCCTGCTCCTCCCGGGGTCAGACCAGGCAGCGGCAGGCAAGGCAGATCGTCTTTGCATCAACGATCCTCCCGTCCCGGATCATGCTCCGGATCTCGCCGATGCCGACCTTCACCACCTCGATCACCTCGTCGTCGTCCTTCTCATAGTCGGTGCAGGGCAAAAGATCGCGTGCCTCAAAGAGGTAGATCTTCTCGTCGGTGAATCCAGGCGTGGTGTAGATGAACCCTGCCGGTCGAAAGGAGAGCGCTTTCATTCCCGTCTCCTCGATCAGCTCGCGATACGCGGTCTCCTCCGGCGTCTCCCCCTCATCCATGGTGCCCGCCGGCGCCTCATAGATGTATGCACCGATCACCGGGCGAAACTGGCGGATCAGGTAGCAGGACTCCCCTTCGCGGGGGAGGATCGCTACGGCGTTGCCCGGATGCACCACCACCCGCTCCCGCGTTGTGCCGTCCGGGAGGGAAATGCTGGTTTTTTCAACGGAGAGGCGGCGGCCCCGATAGATCTCCATCTCATGACCCCCCGTACCGGATCGGATCCGGGATCCCGAGGTCGCGAAACGCCTTCTTTCGGAAGTGGCAGGAGTCGCAGATCCCGCATGCCCGCTCGCCGCTTGCGTAGCAGGACCAGGTATGCTCGTAGGGCACGCCGAGTTCGAGGCCCCTTTTGAGGATATCGGCCTTCGTCATCCTGACAAAGGGCGTCATGAGCACGATATGGGTGTCGGGCGAGGTTCCGAGGTCTATTGTCTTCTGGAACGCCTCGATGAACTCCGGCCTGCAGTCGGGGTAGCCGGAATAGTCCCCTGCCTGCACGCCAACAAAGATCGCATCGGCCCCGCGCGCCTCGGCGAGGCTGGTCGCTATCGCAAGGAGGTTTGCGTTCCGGAAGGGCACGTAGGTGTTCGGCAGGCCTTCCCGCTCCTCCTCATAAGCATCCACCCCGATCCGCCGGTCGGTCAGGCTGCTCCCCCCGATCGTCCTGAAATAGTCGAGGCGTATCTCGACGAACTCCACGGCGTCCAGGAGGCGGGCGATGGTTCGTGCGCAGGCGCGCTCTTTCTCCTCCGTCCGCTGCCCGTAGGTGAAGTGAAGGGCGAGGATCTCGTAGCCCATATCCCGTGCAGTGTAGGCGAGGGTCGTCGAGTCCATGCCGCCGGAGAGGAGACAGACCGCCTTCATCATCGCACCCCGATGATCTTGTGGAGCTGGATCTGGAACCGAACCGGGAGGTTCTGCTCGATGATGAAGGCTGCTATTGCGGCATAGTCGGATCCCTCGACCGGAGAGACCAGGATCTCTCCGGCGATATCGTAATGCTTGATGACCGCCTGCGCGTATCGGCAGTCTGCCCGGTCTGCGACGACGAACTTGACGCAGTCATCGGGGGTGATGTACTGCAGGAGATCGAGGTTGCTCTCCTCTCCTGAGGAGGGGCACTTCACATCCATGCAGATCGAGGCGTATTCCTGCAGCCGCCGGAAGTCGATCGTCCCGTTCGTCTCGATCTCGACGGTGTAGCCGTGGACGCGGAACTTCTTGACGAGCTCCAGGAGCTCCGCCCGCTGCAGGAGGGGCTCGCCGCCGGTGACGCAGATATGCCCGCCGTTTAAGCGCCAGACCAGATCCAGGATCTCGTCGACCGACACCTCCCTGCCGCCGGTGCGGGCATAGCGGGTGTCGCACCAGAGGCAGTTTAAGTTGCATCCCGCGAGCCTGACGAAGATGCAGGGCTTCCCCTGGCTGAGCCCCTCGCCCTGCAGGCTCCGAAAGATCTCACTGACTCTCATAGGTCCGCTCGGCATAGCAGCTCGTCGACTCCCAGACACGCACCTTTGCCACCCGTGCATCGAGCCCCTGCCCGGCAGCCTCGGCATTGACCATCTCCGCAATCATATCGGCGAGGCGCTCGCTCGTCGGATCGCCGGGCATCGTGACGACCGGATGGAACTGCCGGAGGCATGCGGCCATCGGATCTTCCTCGTTCAGGATGACCTGATGATCGAACTGCGAGATGGCGTCCTTGATGCAGTTATAGTCGATCACGATCCCGGTTCGCTCGTCGGCCGTACCCTCGACCCAGACCTCCGCCCGCCACTGGTGGCCGTGGAGCCGGAAGCATTTTCCGGCATAATGGAGCAACCGGTGGCTCGCTTCAAAAAAAACTTCCTTGTATATTCGGGCTTTCATCATAGAAATGTGCCCCGGGGATATAATATTATTATCAACTGCGTTCAACATATCTGAGACAAACTGGAAGAAGGCGCGGGTTGCCACAATATATAAATTCCTTCCACGCGTTCTTTTATACCACACTGAGGGTTGTCTGTACGTACAACAATACGAGATAAGAGGGTATCTCATGGGAAAAGGAAAATTTGCAGCCAGAAAACTGAAGCGCGATGCCAAAGCGGGCAGATGGCACGACACGAACTATGCACGCCGCCAGCTCGGGCTCGATATAAAGTCGGATCCGCTTGAGGGAGCACCGCAGGCGCGGGGGATCGTGCTCGAGAAGATCGGCGTCGAGGCGAAGCAGCCGAACTCGGCGATCCGGAAATGCGTCCGGGTGCAGCTGATCAAGAACGGCCGCCAGATCACCGCCTTTGCCGTCGGCGACGGTGCGATCAACTTCATCGACGAGCACGACGAGGTCGAGGTCGAGGGTATCGGGGGCAGGCTCGGACGCTCCATGGGCGATATCCCGGGAGTCCGGTTCGTCGTCACCAAGGTGAACAACGTCAGCCTGCACGAGATGGTCATCGGAAGAAAGGAAAAGCCACGCAGGTAGACCTATGGAAGAGAATACAGAAACCAAACAGCTCCTCTTCAATCGCTGGGACATGGGAGAGGTCGAGATTCAGGATCCGAGCCTCGTGCGGTACGTCAATCTCCACACCATGATCGTGCCGCACTCCTGCGGCAAACTTGCCGGCCACCAGTTCAGCAAGAGCTCCATGCTGATCGTCGAGCGGCTGATCAACAAGATGATGCAGAGCGAGAAGAATACCGGCAAGAAGGAGCTTGCTATCCGGATCGTGAGGGATGCATTTGAGATCATCCACAAAAAGACGAAGAAGAACCCGGTGCAGGTGCTCGTGAACGCCGTGGCGAATACCGGCCCGCGCGAAGAGACTGTGCGGCTGAAATACGGCGGCATCAACGTCCCGAAGTCGGTCGACACCGCCCCCCAGCGCCGCGTCGACACATCGCTGAAGTTCATCTGCAAGGGTGTGTTGCAGGCGACCAAGAAGAGCAAGAAGTCGGTCAGCGAGTGTCTCGCAGATGAACTGATATCGGCCGCAAACGGAGATACCCGGTCCTACGCGGTGTCGAAGAAGGAAGAGAGAGAGCGTATCGCGAAGGCAGCGCGCTGATACCAATCTCCTATTTTTCAGGTGTTTTTCATGACGAGACGGAAAAAGATGGTAGAGCGTGTGACAGAGCTGATGGACAAACCGCAGTTCATCAGGAACATCGGCATTGTCGCACACATCGATCACGGAAAGACAACCCTGTCGGACAATCTGCTTGCAGGCGCCGGGATGATTTCGGAGGAGCTCGCCGGCAGGCAGCTCTTCATGGACTCCGATGAGGAGGAACAGGCACGCGGCATCACGATCGACGCAAGCAATGTCTCCATGGTCCACGAGTACGGCGGTGAGGAGTACCTGATCAACATGATCGACACTCCCGGTCACGTGGACTTCGGCGGCGACGTGACCCGCGCGATGCGGGCGGTGGACGGTGCCGTCGTCGTGGTGGACGCGGTGGAAGGCACCATGCCGCAGACCGAGACGGTGCTCCGGCAGGCGCTCAAGGAAGGCGTCCGCCCGGTGCTCTTCATCAACAAGGTCGACCGCCTGATCAACGAGCTGAAGGTGGATCAGCAGGAGATGCAGATCCGACTCGCACGGGTGATCGACAAGGTCAACAAGCTGATCAAGGGCATGAACGAGAAGATGTACAACGAGGGCTGGAAGCTCGACGCTGCAAAGGGCACGGTCGCGTTTGGTTCCGCACTCTACAAGTGGGCGGTCTCGGTGCCCTACATGCAGAAGAGCGGGGTTTCGTTCAAGGACGTCTACGAGAAGTGCCAGTCAGGAGACATGAAGTGGCTGGCAAAATCAAGCCCGCTGCATGCCGTGCTTCTCGATATGGTGGTCAAGCACCTGCCGGACCCGACTGTTGCGCAGAAGCGGCGGATCCCGATCATCTGGCACGGCGACAAGGATGTCTCCGAAGGGAAGGCCATGCTGAACTGCGACCCGAACGGACCGGTCTGCCTGATGATCACCGACATCTCCTTCGACCCGCACGCAGGCGAGGTGGCAACCGGCCGGCTCTTTGCAGGGACGCTCCGGCGCGGCACGGAACTCTATGTGATGGGTACGGCAAAGAAGGTGAACCGCTTGACCCAGGTCGGCATCTTCATGGGTGCGGAGCGGATCGAGGTGGAGGGGCTGCCGGCAGGCAATATCGCCGCGGTGACCGGGCTCAAAGACGCCATCGTCGGCTCAACGGTGACCACGCTGATGGAGATGACGCCGTTTGAGGCGCTGAAGCACTACAGCGAACCGGTCATGACCGTTGCGGTCGAGGCGAAGAACATGAAGGATCTGCCGAAGCTCGTCGAGGTGCTGCGGCAGGTGGCAAAGGAAGATCCGACGATCACGGTCTCGATCAACGAGGAGACCGGCGAACACCTGATCAGCGGCATGGGCGAGCTCCACCTGGAGATCGTCACGGGCAGGATAAAGCGCGATAAGGGCGTCGAGATCATCACGTCGCCCCCGATCGTCGTCTACCGTGAGACCGTGACCGGCAGAGCCGGGCCTGTTGAGGGGAAATCTCCGAACCGCCACAACAGGTTCTACCTCGAGCTTGAACCGATGGATCAAAAGATCACCGCGCTGATCCAGCAGGGCGAGGTCTCCATGAACCAGCAGGCGCTCGAGCGGCGCGACGTGCTGACCGCTGCAGGCATGGACAAGGAGGAGGCGAAGAACGTACGGGCGATCGAGGGGACGAACATCTTCCTGGACATGACCAAGGGTATCCAGTACTTAAACGAGACGATGGAGCTGATCCTTGATGGGTGGCGCGAAGCCCTTGCGGGCGGGCCGCTCGCCGACGAGCAGGTGCAGAACCTGAAGGTCCGCCTGGTGGACGTGAAACTTCACGAGGATGCGATCCACCGCGGTCCTGCGCAGGTCATCCCGGCCGTCCGCGCTGCAATCAAGGGGGGCATGCTGATGGCAAACGATACGCTCCTTGAGCCCGTCCAGAAGATCCAGATCACCGTGCCCGCCGATCAGCTCGGCGCCGCCACTTCCCAGATCCAGGGCCGGCGCGGACAGGTCTTTGATATGCAGAGCGAGGGCGACACGATGACGGTGGTCGGGAAGGCGCCGGTCGCCGAACTCTTCGGGTTTGCAGGCGATATCAGGTCCGCCACCGAGGGGCGCGCGATGTGGAGCACCGAGTTTGCCGGCTTCGAGGTCGTTCCCGCAGGCATCGTCGACGAGGTCGTCAGGGCCATCCGGAAGCGGAAGGGCTTAAAAGAGCAGATGCCGCGCCCCGACGATTATCTGGCGTAACAGGATCATACCCGCACCAATATTTTTTGGGCCGCTCTGCGGCAGGACACGGCGATGAAGCGAGCGGAGCTGCCGGTGGCGTGCCCCGTTCAGATCGACGGGAGATGCGGGCGATCCCTTCCGGGAAGACCGCCATCATCCCGTATGGCCGCTGCGCTGCGAGCGCGCCTCACGACGCACCGATCCGTGGCAGCCTCGAGACCGGAGACCGGTTCCGGACTTCCGGATGAGGCGACATGGCTCCCCGAAGACCACAGGCATACAGAACAAAGGTGGGCGGTGAGCATCCCCGTCCATGTTCATCCTGTATGCCTGTGGCCCCGGAATCATGCGGTTTCCTATGAAATCGAGCAGGATTCTGCAATGGATGGTTCTTATCGGCCAATACTTTTGCGCCTCCGTACACGGCTTTCAACCGGCTATCCTCATAGGGGGTGGGGGAGACCCCCTCCCCTATCCCCACCCCCTGGCGATTGCCCTCCCGGCCCACTTGATCGGGAGAACCAGAGGAGAGAAACCGGACCCGGGGTACTTGCGCCGTCCCCGGCGCATGAGGGTTCAGAGGATCAACCCGGTGAAGGGCTCGGGCCCGGAGTCATGCCCGGGGTCGGGGAGGGGGTTCGGGCGGGAGTCGGTCCTGGAGTCGGCCCCGGGGTCGGGGATCGGGTCGGGAACGGTGTCGGGGTTGCTGCCGGGGTCGGCCTCGGAGTGGGTGTCGCGTTCACCGGCGGCCCCTCCCTGAGATCGTGGGCGAAGATGTCCCAGGCACCGTGGCGGTCATCCTGCCAGACGATAATGTCCCCGTAGATGGCCGGATGGATCGAGTCGGACGCGTTCTCCGTGATCCGCATCTCCTCGCCTGATGTCAGGTTGAAGAGGTAGATGTCCCAGTCGCCGTTGCGGTTGTCCTGCCAGACGATCCGATCCCCGTAGATCGCCGGGTTTATCTGAGCCCGGGTCTCGTTGATGATTTGGAGTTCGCTCTCCTCGATCAGGTCGTAGAGGTAGATCTTCCAGTCGCCGCTGCGGTCGTCCTGCCAGACGATTCGGTCGCCGTAGATCGCCGGTTCCGTCTGGTCGGCGGAGTCGTGTGTGATACGCGGTTAGTTACCCACAGTCAGGTTGAAGAGGACGATGTGCCAGGCCACGGTCCGGTTCTACAGCCAGACGATCAGGTCGCCGGAGATGACCCGCCACACC
>JAHKLN010000015.1 GCA_020854755.1 Methanomicrobiaceae archaeon
GCCGCTCGATTCGATACACGGCTTCCCCCGGGCGCTTCATCCGGGGGGAGGGGTCTCGCGGGGAAGGGGATTTCCCCCTCCCCGGTCCCCACCCCCTGGCGATTGTCCTCTCGGTCCACTGCACCGGGACGAACGGAGAAAACCGGACCCGGATATCGATATCCGCTCACGGATTTTCATCGGTTGCGCCTGTGGCCGCAAAATGGCTTCATGGGCGTTCACATGAATATGGGTGGTGAATGTCACCATCCGCTGCCATCCGCTGCCATCCGGCATGCGTGTGGCCTTCGAGGATTCATCTCGTTTCACTGAAAAATCCATGAATTCCGTGCAGGCACCCCGATATCATTCCGGCTTGTTCGCTGCAGGAGACCGCAGCGGGCATCAAAAGGGAGCCCTTCCCCCTCTCACATGCCCACGCCACCCGGGGCGATAGCCGGGCAGATGGCCGTGAACGCAGCGCACCAATGTAGACTGTAAATATCTTCGATTGCTTCATTCGGCTCGATACCCATAGAAAAAGCGTGTAATGGCACTGCCGGTTTCTCCGGCGATTGAGAACGCGGGCACCCCTGCCCGAAGAGGCACGAAAGTGGAGGGGGATTGCGGTGCTACGAACCGACGATCGCCTGCACCCTGCCGATCCGCCCGTCCGCAAGCCGCACCTTGATCCCCTGCGGGTGGAACGACGAGTTCGTCAGGATATCCATGACGACACCCCGGGTTCTCCTCCCGGTGCGCTGGTCTCTCTTCTGGACGATCTCCACCTCGAGCCCGGGCCTGATCTCCTTTCTATACCTTCCGTTCATACAATCGACAGTCTCCTGCCCGGATCAGCGCTCCGTATGCTTCGGAGGATCGTCCGGTGCGGCCACCTTCATCTGGGGGAAGAGAATGACCTCTTTTATCGAACTGTGGTTTGTCAGGAGCATGACAAGGCGGTCGATCCCGATACCGACCCCGCCCGTCGGCGGCATGCCATAGCCAAGGGCATTGATGAAGTCATAGTCGATCATCTGCGCCTCGACATCCCCTGCCCGGCGCTTCCTGTCCTGCAGCTCAAGCCGTGCCTTCTGATCGAGCGGATCGTTCAATTCCGAGAAACCGTTTGCCATCTCCATGCCGTAGATGAAGAGTTCGAACCGCTCGGTAAAGCCCTCCTTCTCCCGGTGCTTCTTTGCAAGCGGAGAGTTTTCGATGGGGAAATCGTAGACGAACGTCGGCTGAATGAGATTCTTCTCGGCGAAATGCTCGAAGAAGAGGGCGAGATACTCGCCGCGGGTCGAGGCATGCTCGCAGCCCTCGACGGCATGCTGCCGTGCAATCTCGGCAAGCCCGTCGAGGGAATGCTCCTGCATGTCGATGCCCGCATACTCGCGCACGGCATCCTCCATACTCATCCGCCTCCAGGGCCTCTCGAAGTTGAGCATGGTGGATTCGAACACGATCTCGCAGGTGTTTTGGATCTCCGCGACAAGGCACGATATGAGATCTTCAGTGAGATCCATCATGTCGCTGTAGTCCCTGTATACCTCGTAGATCTCGACCATCGAGAACTCCGGGTTGTGGTTTGTGTCGATATCCTCGTTCCTGAAGTTCTTGGATATCTCAAAGACCTTCTCAAACCCGCCGACGATCAGCCGCTTCAGATACAGTTCCGGTGCGATCCGGAGGTAGAGTTTCTGCTCCAGAAAATTGTGGTAGGTCGTAAAAGGGCGTGCATTCGCCCCTCCGTAGATCGGCTGCAGCGTGGGGGTCTCAAACTCGAGATACCCCCTCTCAAGCAGGAACGACCGGATGCAGGAGATGATCCTGCTCCGTGTCAGGAACGTCTCCCTGCTCTCCTCGTTCACCATGAGGTCGAGGTATCTCTGCCGGTACCGGGTCTCCACGTCCTTCAACCCATGGAACTTCTCCGGCATCGGGCAGACCGATTTGGAGAGGAGGGTGAAGTCGTCCACCCAGACGGTGAGCTCGCCCTTCTTCGTCCTGAACACATGCCCCTCTACCCCGATGATATCGCCGCTGTCGATATACTGCCTGAAGAGGTCGAACCGTTCCGGACCCAGATCGTTCTGCCGCAGATACAGCTGGATCCTGCCGCTGCAGTCTCCCATATCTGCAAAGATCGTCTTGCCGTGATGCCGGACGATATAGATCCGCCCGGCCGTGGTGACCGATTCCTCGCATTTTTCGTGTCCTGCGTGAGCAAAGCGCTCCCTGATCTCCTCAATGGTATGCGTCCGGTCGAACCGGTACGGATATACGGTGACGCCCCGCCCGGCCAGCTCCCGCACCTTGCCTATCTTCGATGTATCAAAATTGAGTCTGTCAATATCGCTCATCCGGTACACATCTCCGTCAATCACCACTTCAAACATCGACCCGCTGCCGGGAAGGGCACACCTCCAGGCAGGGAACGCATCGCAATGCAGCAACAGGTACTCTATAAATTCCCTTTCAGGGTATTTATCTTGTGGGGTGCTGGGAGGTAGACCGAGTGAAACGAATGCCGGCAATCGGGCGGGATCCTCCCTGCAGAGAGCGGGGCTCATGCCCTGCCCTTCCCCGCAGGGCGGCCCGCGGGCCGGACGGTGGAGACCCGCCTCCGGGCTGGCCCGGTACGTCCAGCACCGTGCCGGAGGAGAAGCGCAACACATAATAATATTGCAGGGATGATGGTGAATAGAGGTGTCGCGAAACCGTGGGAAATACGCCCGGAAGAGAAGAGATGGACCTTCTTTCTGAGGAGATACGGAAATGCAGGAGATGTCCGCTCTGGAAGGAGGCGATAAACGCCGTTCCGGGCGAGGGGAGTGTTGATGCAGCAGTGCTCTTCATCGGCGAGGCGCCGGGAAAGCGCGAAGACCAGACCGGCAGGCCATTCGTGGGCAGGGCGGGCCGGCTGCTGGATCGCCTCCTCCGGGATATCGGCCTCTCCAGAGAGACAGTCTTTATTGCAAACATCGTAAAACACCGCCCGCCGGGTAACAGGGATCCCCGGGAAGAGGAGATCCTCTCGTGCTCTCCGTATCTCGAACGGCAGATCCGGATCATACGGCCGGAGATCATCGTGACGCTCGGGAGGCACTCGATGCGCTTCATCCTCTCAAGGCTGCCCGTCGAATTCGGAAGGATCACCGATGCACGGGGCAGGGTCTATGCGGGGGTGCTCTTCGATGTCCCGGTCAGGGTCATCCCCACCTTCCACCCTGCTGCAGCGCTGTATAACCCTGCATATCGCGCAGGACTCGAAGAGGATTTCCGGACGGTGCAGAGAGAACTGCATGACAACAACCAGGAAGGACGCTGATATGCCCCGAGAAAAATCCTGCGGAGCGGTCGTATTCCGGAGAGATCGGACGACCCGCTACCTCCTCCTGAAATACGGGGCAGGCCACTGGGACCTGGTTAAAGGGCACGGAAAGCGGCACGAGCGGGAGGAGGAGACGGTCCTGCGGGAACTCAGGGAAGAGACCGGTATTGCCGAAGCCCGGTTCATTCCCGGTTTTCGAAAGGAGATCAGCTATTTTTACAAACGGCGGGCTGCGACGATCCATAAGACGGTCGTATACTACCTGATCGAGACCCCCCGGGAGGAGGTGGTGCTGTCCGACGAGCATGTGGCATACCTCTGGCTGCCGTTTCCGGAGGCTGTGAAGACGGTCACCTTCAGAAATTCAAGGGACGTGCTCGAAGAAGCGCACCGGCTGCTGAAGGAGCGGCATATCATTGCCGACTCCTAGGTCCGCGGCCTCTGCGCCGGGATCGGGTGGAATTCTGTTTTGTCGATGGGTCTTCGCCTCCCGTGCTCCAGGATCACCATGGCCTGCAAGGGCATCAAGGCCACCGGGACATCCTTACTCCGCTACAACAATCGGGCCGGCTTTGGCCATCGAAGATTCCCGCCGCTTTGAACGCATGCGTCCCGGGACACGGCTTCCCGGGTGCCACCCATCCCCACACCCGCGGCGTTGCCCTCCACGATCCGCTGCACCGGGAAACCTGCATCGGTGCGTCGATCTTCCTCGATAACGCCTGCAGTCGCGCCTGCCGCAGCGGCAGAATGCGTTGCAGCAGGTGCCGTGTCGAAAACGTGGCCGCTGTCAGGGAAGGGGCATCTCCTCTACCGGGGATCCCGGACAACCTCCCGGGAGGAGGAGGTTTTCCGGGACCGCATCAAACCCGCGGGGGTTCTCCGGAGAACAGAATCCAGAGGCTTTTAAAGACGGTTGACGATAGATCCGCGTGGATACCATGATCGTTACAACCACCGAGGAGATCAGCGGGCAGGAATACGAGGTCGTCGGGCTCGTCACGGGAAACACCGTCCGGGCCAAACACCTCGGCAACGACATCATGAGCGGACTCAAAAGCCTGGTCGGCGGAGAACTCAGGGCATACACCGACATGCTTTCTGAAGCGCGCACCGAAGCGATCGAGAGGATGATCGCTGATGCCCGGAGGCTGCAGGCGGATGCCGTCGTCAACGTCAGGTTCTCAACCGCCCAGACCGCGCCGGGTGCCGCGGAGATCCTGGCCTACGGGACGGCCGTCAGGTTCAGGTGACCGAGACCGCGGCGTGCTCCGGGCACGGCAGGTGCGGCAGAGGGTGATCGCGGTGCGGTCGACGGCGGCGGAAACTATTATTACCGTCCCGCATAATCCTCCCGGGACCGGCGTGTCAGAGGTAAACCGGAGGTCAACGCACAGGGGTTGTTTGAGGGATAGCATGGCAGAGAAATTATTGAGCGAGGTTGAAGGGTACCAGCTCCTGCACCGGTTCGGCATTCCCGCACCGCCGCACCGCATTGTGGAACGCGAGAGCGATGCCGTCCGTGCGGCGGAGGAGATCGGGTATCCGGTCGTGATGAAGATCATCTCCCCCCAGATCGTGCATAAGAGCGATGTCGGCGGTGTGATAACCGGGATCGCGAATGAAGGCGGCGCAAAGGAGGCGTTTCGCACGATTATGAAGAATGCCGCAGCGCACATGCCCGACGCCGAGATCCGGGGGATCCTCGTTGAGAAGCAGATGCCGCCAGGGCTCGAGGTGCTGATCGGCGGGAAGACCGATCCCGCGTTCGGGAAGGTGATCACCTTCGGCATGGGCGGAACACTCGTCGAGTTCCTAAAGGACGTCTCCCTCCGGGTGCTCCCCCTTACAAAAGAGGAGATCAGGGAGATGGTCCGCGATATACGGGGATACCAGCTCATCCAGGGCTTTCGGGGGGAGAGTCCGAAGGATGAGGAGGCGCTCGTCAACATCATCGCGGCGATGGCGGACGGATTCGTACAGGATTCGCAGATCCTGGAGTTCGACCTCAACCCGGTCATCCTGTATGAATCCGGCGCCGCAGTCGTCGATGCGAGGATCATCGTCGACGGCGGCGAAACGGCCAGAAGACCCGTCTCCCTGGAGGTGGATCCGGAGATATTCTATCCCGAATCCATCGCCGTTGTCGGCGCCTCCACAAACCCGACCAAGGTGGGGTATGCCGTCTTTCGAAACCTGCTCTCATTCCGGGGAGAGCTCTATCCGGTCAACCCCAAACGGGCGGAGATCTTCGGGCGGAAAGTGTATCCCTCTATGGGCGACATCCCGGGGACGGTTGATATGGCCGTTATCGCCGTCCCTGCCTCCGTCGTACCCGGGGTGATGGAAGAAGCCGGCAGAAAGGGCGTCCGGCTCGCCGTGATCATCACCGCAGGGTTCCGTGAGAGCGGGGAGAGGGGGAGAGAGCTCGAGGAGGAGGTGATGAGGATCGCCAGGAAACACGGGATCCGGGTCGTCGGCCCGAACTGTCTCGGGATCATGCTGCCCCATAAGGAGATCAACAGCACCTTCACCCCGGTCTCCCCAAAGCCCGGACATATCGCATTCATCTCTCAATCCGGCGCGATCATCACGACCGTCGTCGACTGGAGCCTGCCCGAAGAGATCGGGTTTTCCGCGGTGATCAGCGTCGGGAACCAGGCGGATCTCGGGTTTGAGCACTACCTGAAGTTCGTGGAGCAGGACCCCGATACGCGATCCATCACCCTCTACATCGAGGAGATCAAGGACGGATGGAGCTTCATAAACTCCGTCAGAGAGGTCGCAATAACCAAACCGGTCGTCGCGGTGAAGTCGGGTGCATCGGAAAAGGGCAGAAAGGCGGCATCGTCCCACACGGGTTCGCTCGCAGGCACGTACGACGTCTATATGGCGGCATTCAAACAGGCAGGGGTGATACCGGTCGAATCCCTCCGGGAGGCATTCCATCTCGCCGAGCTCCTTGCGTCGGAGGGCTATCCCGAGGGAAAGCGGGCCATGGTGATCACGAGCGCCGGCGGATTTGCCGTACTCTCTTCAGACTATGCCGAGACCTACGGCATCGAGATGGCCGATATCCCGGAAGCCATGCTCGAGGAGCTGAACGCGTTCCTCCCGCCGGACTGGAGCCGTGCAAACCCCATGGACATCATCGGGGATGCAGGGGCGGATCGCTACGCACGCGTCTTTGACGTCATGATCAAGTACCAGGATGCATGGGACATCGCCTTTGTGATCGGCGTACCCTCGGCCCTCATGAATCCCGGCCATCTGGCAAACGAGATCGTCAGGTTCTCCCGCAATACCCGGAAGATGGTCGTCGGGTGCGTCCTTGGCGGAGACAGCATGAAGAGCGGCATGCGTATTCTCCGGATGTGCTACATCCCCAACTTCTCCGAACTCGAGGACGCCTTTAAGGCCGTGGGGAGCATCATAGAGGTGCGGACAGGGCGTGCACCGGGCTTCCGGCCGATAGAACTGGATTACCGCTGCCCCGCAGGCCGGCAGGCCTGATCAAACGTTTTTTCGGGATCAGCAACGTTTATATACGACATTTCCGCACTTCAGCATACGCCGAACAGGAGAGAGGTGAGATGCTGTTTGAGAAGATACGATCCGAGATCCTCGCCCATAATTCGTATATGATCGGATCCGATGGGGAGGCAGCGGTCATCGACCCGCGGAGGGACTGCCTGATCTACGCTGCCATCGCGAAGCGGCAGAATATGAAGATCACACATATCTTCGAGACCCATAAGAACGAAGATTACGTCATCGGGTCACTGGAACTCTCCCGCCCGACCGGGGCGGCGATCTATCACGGAGCACGGGAAAAGTTCAGGTTCGGAAACGACGCCAGGGAGGGCGACACCTTCAGGATAGGCACGCTCGAACTCTCGGTCCTCGAGACGCCGGGGCATACGATCGAGAGCATCACAATCGTGCTGAAGGACCGGTCGACCTCGGACGACCCGCTCATGGCCTTCACCGGCGACGCTCTCTTTGCCGGGGACGTGGGACGGACCGATCTTGCCGGGGAAGATACGCGGGAGATGATGTCGGCACTGCTGTACGACAGCATTCACGAAAAGATCCTGCCGCTCGGGGACGACGTCGTTCTCTGCCCGGCCCACGGAGCGGGTTCGGTCTGCGGCGGCGCAATCAGCGACCGGGAATACACTACCATCGGCTACGAGAGGCGCAACACCCCGCTCCTCGGCATGGAGAAGGAGGCGTTCGTCGAGGCGAAGGTGAACGAGAAACTCTCGGAGCCGTTCTACTTCCAGAAGATGCGGGAGCTGAACCGGGGCGGGCCGCCGCTCATCCACAACCTTCCGCACCTTGCCGCCCTCACTCCGGAGGAACTGGACGCGCAGCAGGAGAAGGCGCAGATCGTCGACATCAGGTCGCCGACCGGCTTCGCCGGCGGCCACGTTCCCGGCAGCATCAACATCTGGCGGCAGGGCCTGCCCGTGTATATGGGCTATATCTTAAACTACGAGGACCCGATCCTGCTGATAGACGACTTCAACCTGGATCTCGATACCGCAATTAGGCACTTTGTCAGGCTCGGCTACGATAACCTCACCGGGTACCTTGCCGGCGGCTTTCCTGCCTGGTCCAAGAGCGGCAGGCGGATCGGGACGAGCGGCACGTGGTCCATCCACGACTTAAGGGAGCACCAGGAGGACGCGTCGCTCTTCATCCTCGACGTGAGAAAGATCACCGAATGGGAGAAGCCCGGCCATCTGGAGGGTGCACACCATATTTATGTGGGCGACCTCGAGGCAGAGATCGGAAAGGTGCCGAAAGACCGGCACGTGGCCGTACACTGCGATGTCGGGTTCAAGGGGAGCATCGCCGCAAGCATCTTAAAGAAGCACGGATATCCGGAGGTCACCAACGTACTCGGCGGCTCGAGGGCATGGCAGGCGGCAGGCTATCCGATGGTGAAGGAGTAGCCTCCCTGAAGCCGGGCGGTCACCGGGGTGCCGCCTCTATCGAGATGTCGACCGGCACCTGGTTTCCGATGACGTCTGCGACCGGGGAGGTCTGCTGCACGTACCGGAAGAGCTCCCGGATCTCCTCCGGGCGGGCATCGCTCCATAACCTGCAGGAGACGCGGATCTCCTGGAACCCCGGTCTTGCCTCCCCGGTTGCACCGGGGAGGAAGCCCCTGAGATCGATATCCCCGTCGACCGTTATCTCGAGCCCATCCACCCTGATCCCTCGCAGAGCCGCGTTATAGACAACACCCACGGTCAGGCACGACCCGAGCGCCGCGAGTACCAGCGTGCCGGGGCTCGGAGCCCGGTTGCTCCCGCCAATCGCTTCAGGCTCGTCCGCTTCGACGGTAAAGCCGCGAACCTGCGTGCTCGAAAACGCACCCCCGCCCCATACGGTCGTTCCGCTTACCTTCGAGCGGGCTGCAGACGGATCCGCCCTGATCGCATCCATCAGAGCCTGCAGCGCATCCATATCCACACCGTTTATCATCATAGATCGCCCTCGCAAGCGCGGGGATCAGAGGGGTTCGATCTCCGCGGGGTACCTCCGCCGGGTCTCGGCGCCGAGCAGCGCCATCATCTCCCCCGGATCGGTCGTCGGAACGTTGCAGGTATAGCCGGTGCAGACGTACGCAGTCGCCCTGCCCTCGATCGGCTCCATATCCTGCAAAAATCCGGCAACACCGGCGATCTCCGGCGGGTCCTGATCCGCCGGGCGGAAGAGCAGGACGGTATTTGGTATGAAGGCCGTCCGGAGCGCCTGCAGCATTGCCCGGGTATCGGCAGCTCCCGGCATGCCGGCAATCACCACCTCGCAGGACGGCCCCAGGGCAAAGTCGAGGGCGGTGGCAAGAGAGGTGTGGGCCGAGGGGAACGAGCGGGCGGGGGACGTGAACGTCCGCGGTATCTGGCCGGCCATCTCCTCAAACGCAGGGTTTGCCGTCATCCGTGCAAGGCGGAGCAGGTTGAGCATGGCGATGCTGTTTGCCGACGGCATCGACCCGTCGGCGCTGACCTTCTGCCGGACGAGCACGTCCTCCGCATCGTCCGGCATGAAGTAGAACCCGCCGTCCTCGGGATCCCGGTAGTGCCGGATCATCGCAGCCATCAGATCGCGTGCCGCCGTGAGATGGCGGACGGCAAACGAGGCCTCGTAGAGCTCGATCAATCCCCAGCACAGGAACGCATAGTCATCCGCCGTTGCCGTGACAGCCGCTTCGCCGTCGCGGTAGCGGTGCAGGAGGCGGCCGTCTTCCCGCCGCATCCTGGAGAGAATGAAGTCGGCCGCCCGCTCAGCCGCTTCCCGGTATATGGGGGCATCCAGCGCCCGCGACGCCTTTGCGAGCGCGGCAATCATCAGGCCATTCCAGTCGGCGAGCACTTTGTCGTCTTTCTGGGGGCGGATGCGCTCCTCCCGTCTGGCATGGAGCCGCTCCCGGGCGGACTGCAGAAACACCAGAAACCCGTCCTCCGAAATCCCGAGCTCCCGGGCGTACACCGCGGGCTGCCGGTCGAGGAAGAGGATGTTTCTGCCTGTCCTCTCTCCCGTCGCCTCCCTCTCACAATTCCCCTCCTCGGTCAGGCCGAAGACCCGGATAAACCGCCTGCCGTCCTCTTCTCCGAGAACGTCCCGGATCTCGTCCGTCGTCCAGAGGTAATACTTCCCCTCCTCACCCTCGCTGTCGGCATCCTCCGCCGAGTAAAAGCCGCCTTCTCTATCGGTCATATCCCGCAGGACGTAGGCGAGGATCTCCTGCACGGTCCTCCTGTACTCCTCCTTTCCGGCGACCAGAAAGGCCTCGGTATAGGCCATGGCCAGCAGCGCCTGATCGTAAAGCATCTTCTCGAAGTGGGGGACCTTCCACGCGGCATCGGTCGAATACCGGTGGAAGCCGAAGCCGATATGGTCGTATATGCCTCCCCTCCGCATGGCGCGAAGGGTCTTTTCAACGAAGTTTTGCGGGGCGGCTTCGCCGGTGCGGCTGCCGTAGCGGAGGAGGAAGGAGAGAGTGTGGGGGACAGGGAACTTCGGCGCTTCGCCGAACCCTCCATGTATCCCGTCGAAGTTCACCCGCAGCTCTTCATAGACCCCGCGCAGGAAGCCCTCATCCAGGCCCTCGCCGGGAGCAGGTGTACGCGACTGCTCGAGGACGGAGAGCACGCGGCTTCCCGACTCTTCGAGCTCCTCGCGGCTCTCCCGCCAGATCTTCCGGACCCTGGGGATGAGCTCGAGCATGCCGGTCATGCCGTATCTGCCGGTCCGGGGGATATAGGTTGCCGCGAAGAAGGGTTTCCTGTCCGGCGTCAGCAGGAGGGTGAGCGGCCAGCCCGCCCTGCCCGTGATCAGCTGGGCGGCGGCAATGTAGGTCTGGTCGATATCCGGGCGCTCCTCGCGGTCCACCTTGATGCAGACGAAGGTCTCGTTCAAGAGCTTTGCCACACCAGGATCCTCAAAGGATTCATGGGCCATGACATGGCACCAGTGGCAGGTTGAGTAGCCGATCGAGAGGAAGACCGGTTTGTCGTCCTGCCGTGCCCGCGCAAACGCCTCCTCGCCCCACGGATGCCAGTCGACGGGATTGCGGGCATGCTGAAGCAGGTACGGGCTTTTCTCGTGAATCAGCCGATTCGGGCGCCCGGACTCGCTTCCTGACGCTGCCTGATCTCTCTCTCCACGTGCCGGGTTCATAGGCTTCACGCACCAGACCTCTGGATGCAGATAAATAAAGGTAATGCCTGTCCATGGCAGGGCGCGATCGGCGGGCTGCAGCATGCCGCGCCGCATCTGCGGCGATGATGAAAAGAGTGTGCGGGTATCCCCGCTGCAGGCTACGCCTCGATCGGCACTTCCCTCGCTTCCTCAACAGGGATCTCTTTGTAGGGCACCCTGATGGTGAGCAGGCCGTTTCTATACTCTGCCTTTGCCTGATCCGGCGTCACGGGGCACCACATCGTATAGGTGCCGATGTATCGGATATCCTCCTTCGATGCATCGATCGTGAAACTGTCCTCGCGCATCCGCAGGGATATGTTCTCTTTATCAACGCCGGGCAGCTCGATCTCGATAATGAGATTCTCGCCGCTCTCGTCCGAGTACGAACAGACGATCGGAGACATTCTCAAGGTAACCATCACCCAGACCTCCTACCTCCCAGAGGGGGGCAGGTATCATATTTAAAAATATCCCAATCCGCCTCCGGATCCGGCCCGGCATCCCGCATCAGGCAGAAATTTCGGGCGGGCTGCTCAGAACAGAGCCACCGATCCTGATAAAAAACGGAGGATGCATGCATATCCCCCCTCCCCACAGGGATCATATTATTAGACCGTGTTCGCTACTACATGGTATGCAAGAGCGGTTCATCTTCACAAAACACCGGGCTTACTGCTACCACTGTGGGCAGGTGGCGGATCAGGTCATCAAAGCGGTCTCTGCGCAGGCACAGGTGACGTGCTCGAACTGCGGAGCGACGGGCATCTACGTCCCGCGGGTCGAGAACGTCGAGACGCCGGGGATCTTCACGCCGATAGACTGCCATGATCTCTGGAACCTGACCGCCGATGCCGCCTGCAAACACTGCAGGGTCGAAGGGCCGCACGATCTCGTGATCGGGTGCAGGCACTTCACCACCCGGTGCAGGAACTGCGACTATACCCACTTCTATAAGCTGGATCTGGAGTTCGTCGCCCACTGCCCGATCGAGATCGAGGAGAGCTAACGGTCCTCCCGTATCATCTCTATCGCCTTCTTCGGGCATTCGTTCGCGCAGATGCCGCATCCCTTGCAGAACGCAAGGTCGATCTCCAGGTCGTCGTCGATGACGGCTTCCGGGCAGTACAGGGCGCAGAGGCCGCAGGCATTGCACACCTCCCTGTCGACCACCGGACGAAACGTTCTCCACGATCCGGTCCTGCCCGACGACGCTTCGACGGGCCTGCTCACTGCCAGTCTCTCCCTCATACGACAAGCTCCCGGTATGCCGCCTCGGCGGCATTCACATTCCGATCGTCGGCAAAGGTCTCCGCGATCGCATCCCGCACCGAGTCGAGGGAGACAATCCCCATCTTTGCAATCGCCCCGAGCATCGGCGTATTGACGATGGGGCTGCCCGCCACCACCAGATCGAGCGAGAGCGCGATGCCGGTCAGGTCGACGTGGCGGCCGGCATGCCGGTTCCCGTTCCATGCATGGGTGCTGTTCACGAGCACGAGCCCGTCGCTCTTCAGCCCCTGCAGGACGTCCACGACGTCCATGATGCTTGCGTCAAGGACGACGACGAGATCCGGCCGCCGTATCTGGCTGTATACCCGGATCGGCTCTTCATCGATCCTGACGAACGATACGACGGGTGCGCCACGCCGTTCGGCGCCGTAGAAGGGGCATGCCGTTGCATACTTCCCGTCGCGGGACGCCGCAAGCGCAAGCAGCCGCGCCGCGGTCACGCCGCCCTGCCCGCCGCGGGAATGAATCCGTATCTCATACATGACCGTTCACCCCGAACCAGTATTCGGTGCCGGGAGTATGCATCCGCACGAAGTCAGCGATGTCGTCATAGGTGACCTCCTGCCCTCCGAGGCCGGCGATTACGCTGAAGGGCTCGACTCCGGTCTTCGACCGGATCGAGTGCGCAAGCACTCCCCCGAACCCGAAGGAGTAGTCGCGATCGATCACCACGACGTCCCTGCCGCGGAGATCCAGGTCAGGGAAGGGGCGGAACCAGCGAAGGCGCATGGATCCCGCCTTCACCCCTTCAGCCCTGAGCAGATCGACCGCCACCTCGGCCTCCTTCCCGAGCGTGCCGAGGGCGATCACGAGGATATCCGCGTCCTCACACCGGTAGTCCTCGGTCGGGCCGTACCGCCGCCCGAACCGCTCGCCAAACTCCCGCTCCACCTCTGCAATGACCCCGGGCGCGTCCCGCATCGAGCGCTCGATATCCCACCGGAACTTGAAGTAATCGGCAGGCCCGGTCAGCGGGCCGTAGGCGCAGGGCTGCTCGACGTCGATCGCATGCGGAAGGTGCATCGGCGGGAGGAAGTCCCCGATCTCCACGGTCTCCAGCGACTGCATGATGTGGCTCAACGTGAACCCGTCGAGATTGACCATGACCGGCAGGAGCACGCCTTCGTGCTCGGCGATCTTGAAGGCCATCAGGGTGGCGTCGTAGGCCTCCTGGACGGTGCTCACAAAGACCTGCAGCCAGCCCGTATCCCGCTGTGAGAACGCGTCCGTATGCTCGGCCCAGACGTTCCACCCGGGCCCGACGGATCGGTTCACGTTCGCCATCACGATCGGCAGGCGGGCGCCTGCCGCCCAGTGAACCATCTCGTGCATGTAGAGCAGCCCATGCGAGCTCGTTGCGGTGAACGTCCGCCCTCCCGTCACGCTCGCACCGATGCAGGCGGCCATGGCGGAGTGTTCGCTCTCGACCGGAATGTACTGGGAGGAGAGCTCGCCTGCCGCCACATACTCGGCGATCTGCTCCACGATCTCGGTCTGGGGTGTGATGGGGTAGGCGGCGATCACGAGAGGCCGCGCCTCCTTCACCGCCGCCGCCACCGCCTTGTTTCCTGTCGCCAGTGTCAGCATATGCCTTCAGCCTCGCGGGTAAGTCTCCTGAGATTCAGGTCTGCCTGATGCCGCAGCTCGGTAAGAGCGGCATCGGTGATGCCCCGGAACCGCCCCTGGCGCCTGATATACTCTTCCAGCGGAACGGGCTTCCGCATTGCCGCTTTCGAGGGCGCGCTGATGGTCAGGCTGCCGTACTCACGCTCGTACAGCACCCACATCCCGCTCTTGACCGCGAGTTTTCCCATCTCGACCGTCTGCTCTGCGGGGAACCGCCATCCCGGCGGGCACGGCGCAAGGATGTGGATGAACTTCGGACCGGGTATCCCAAGCGCCCTCTTCACCTTCTTATAGAGATCGAGCGGGTAGGCGCTGCAGGCGGTCGCCATGTACGGGGGGTCGTGCGCCTCGACGATCCGGTCGAGATCCTTCTTCGTCGTGGGCTTGCCGCCGGGAGTGGTCGTCGTCCGTGCACCCAGGGGTGTCGCACCCGACCGCTGCATGCCGGTATTGCCGTATGCCTCATTGTCGTAGCAGATATAGAGAAAATCCGTGCCACGCTCGAATGCGCCGGAGAGGGCCTGTATGCCGATGTCCACGGTACCGCCGTCGCCGGCATAGGCGATGACATTCGTCTTCCTCCCAAGCGCCCGGAACGCGGAACTCATGCCGGATGCACATGCTGCGGCTGCGGCGAAAGCGATATTATAGACCGGAATATTCACCGCCGTTGCCGGATATATCCCCTGGATCACGCTGGTGCAGCAGGCAGGCACGACAAGAACGGTGTCGGGACCCGCGGCCTTCAGGACGTACCGAAGGCAGAGTGAGCCGCCGCACCCGGCACATGCGGATGTGCACTTCAGAATAAATTCTTCCTTCCGGATTTCGGTCATTCAAACACTCTCCTATATTTTTGTTGCAGGTTGTAATGATAGTTTTGCACGCCCTCCTCTGCGAGAAATGCAAAATTCTTCCGGGATGGCGCGTTCACCGGCCGCCTTCGGGCCGCCCTTCCCGCTCGGCCCGGCGGTTTCGCACCCGGAGATGACAGGGCACAGCAGGCGCCCTCCACGCACCGGCGGCATGAGCAGCGGGGAGATCAAAGAGCCCCGGAGTGTCGTCCCAATACCCGCAGCCCGGGCAGCGGGCATCATGGGTCGTTCCCTTCCGTTGACGGCCCGGGTGTGTGTGGCGATGCAATGGGCTTATCTAGGTGCCGGTATTACCTCTTTTAATGAACAAACGCCCGCATGAGATGTATCTTGCCTATATCGCCCAGACATTGCTTGGAGCAAATGTCATCATTGCCGCAGAATTAAGAGATTTCCCTGCGGTCATGCTCGGCGGACTCATGTTTCTCGTGGGGCTGATTCCTTACCTGATCACCTGGAAGATGAAGATCGTCTTTCCGTGGTTCGTCTATCTCCTGGTATCGCTGGCTTTGCTGATCCATGCCTCGGGCTACATCCAGGAACGCTACATCATGCATGCCCACTGGGACAAGTTTGCCCATCTGGTATCGGGATCCGCCGTTGCTCTCATCGGCTTTCTCTTTGTAATGTTCCTGGACTACATCAGGCAGTATAATCTCGATCACTCCTTTATTGCCCTGTTCACCGTCCTCTTCACATTGGCCTGTGAGTATTGCTGGGAGGTCGCTGAATTCCTGGTAGATACGTTCTTCGGCGGGTCTTTTGCGGGACCGATGCAGTTGAGCAATACCGACACGATGATGGATATGATCTTTGTCTTTATGCCTGGGGTATTTTTTGCCCTGCTCTGTTACAACTAGGTAACGTCTCAATTTTTCTGTAAAATCGCTGAGCCCTGTCTCCTTGGTTGATCATTCCTTCTCCATCGTCAAATACTTTCTGCCGGTCACCCACTCTTCATTGATATCCATCAGGATGGCTCCAATCAGCCGGAGGAGCGATTCGTCATTGGGGAACACCCCGGCGACCTTTGTTCTCCGTTTCAATTCCCGGTTGACCCGTTCCAGCATATTCGTCGTCCGGATCCGCTTCCCGTGTTCCCGGGGAAATGCCATATGGCTCAGGAGCCCCGGGAGAAACCGCTCGATGGTATTGGCTGCTTTCCGATAGCCCCGTGCATTCAGGTCATCGGCGATCGCCTGCAAGCTCTGCTCGTCTCCATAGGCTTCTTTGAGCTCAAACGAGACCTCTTTCTGGTATTTCTTGGGGATATTGCGGAGAACCGCCCGGGTACAGTGCACCTGACACATCTGCCAGGATGCACCCAGGAAAGCGGTCTCTGCCGCCTTCTGGATTCCGGTGTGCCCATCGGAGATGACCAGTTGAACGCCCGTCAGACCGCGTGCTTTCAGGTCTTCAAACATCCCTGCCCAGAACTCCTCATTTTCGCATTCGGTTATCCTCATGCCCAGGATCTCCCGGTAGCCGTCCTGGCGGACCCCGGCAACCACCAACGCTGCTTTGGTGACATACTGAACACCGTCCCTGACCTTGTAATAGGAAGCATCCACGAACAGATAGGGGATTTCCTGCTCGATCGGTCGCTGCAGGAATGCCTGCACCTGCTCGTCAAGGTCTCTGGCTATCCGGGAGACCGAGGCAGGCGAGAGCTGCTCGATCCCCAGGTGTGCGATGATCTCCTGGACGTTCCGGGTCGAGACGCCCTGCAGGTAGGATTCAACAATGGCATTGACCAGAGCCTTCTCCACCCGCGCGTAGCGGCCAAAGACCTGCGTCTCAAACGGAAACTCGCGAAACTGCGGTTTCTTCAGGATCGTCTCGCCATACCGGGTTTTCAGAGAACGCTCTTTGTAGCCGTTCCGATGAGCTTTGCGGGCATCGGTTCGCTCGTAATGCCCGGCACCCGCCTGCTGGAGAGCCTCCTGCAGCAATACCTGATTCAAAAACCAGGTGATGAGGTTCAGCATGCCAGCCCGATCATCGGAAAGATAATCATCAATAAATGCTAAGGGATCCATGGCCCTGTTTCTCCTTTCTCTAATTCCA
>JAHKLN010000047.1 GCA_020854755.1 Methanomicrobiaceae archaeon
GATCGAACCGAATGCCGTTGGCCCTCCGCAGGTCTGGTTCTCTCTCAATGATATCCTCTCCACCCCACTACGGGGATCTCTGAAGGTATACTGCATACATTGGTCAAGAAGGGTAAAATTACTTCGTACCGGCGTCCCCCGGCCATCCCGGGATCTCTTTATCATCCTGAACCTGCATACTGCCCGTGCCGGACGCAGGCGGGGGGAAGCCATGAACGATGACGAATGGATGGTGACGCTGACCATCCAGCTGGCGGTGAAAGGCGCGCGATCGAAGAGCGATGCCGTGGAGGCGGCAATCGAGCATGTGAGGGAGAGGATCCGGGCCGGGGAGGCCCTCTCCATGAGGACCGATGCCCGGAAAATGACAAACCTGACGGAAGAGGAACCCCTGTTCGGGGTCGGCAGGCTTGGCTGACCCCGCTGGCTGCGCGGCATCTCCGGGAGGCGGGGATATCCGCCGGATCCGGGGATTCGCGCAGTGTGATTGATCAAAAACTATTCCGGGCCATGAGCAGGCATCATCAACCATGGGAGGCAGCCCCTCCATCCTGCCGAAGCCGGCGTGAACAACCCGATTGCATCGAAGAACGGATACTCCGCCTCACCCCGGGAACCACCCACACGGCGGCAGAGCGGGGCAGGCAGCCTGCGAGGATGGAGAACGGGATCGGCGGCAGGGAGGTTGCTCGCGATATCAGAGCCGGGATGACGCAGGCAAAGAGTGCGAGAGCGATCCTCTCCATCACCGTTGATCGTCCCCCGGAGAGCATGGTGAACCCATGAAGGAGATCAGATCAGAGATCGAGATCCCGGCGCCTCCCGAGGAGGTATGGGAGATCTTGACGGATTTCCCGTCATACCCGGCATGGAACCCCTTCATCCGGTCGATACGCGGTGAGCTCAGGGTCGGCAGCCGGCTCGAGGTCTTTATTCAGCCGCCGGGGAGGAGGGGCATGATGATCCGGCCGACGGTGCTCGAAGTCGAGGCCAACCGGGCATTGCGGTGGACGGGCCGCCTCCTGATGCCGGGCATCTTTGACGGGGAGCACCGGTTTGCACTGGTGCCGCAGGGCAGCGGCCGGATTCGGTTTATCCAGTCAGAGATCTTCACCGGACTGCTCGTCCCCTTTACGCCGGGACTGCTCCGGAATACCGAAGAGGGGTTCCTGGAGATGAACCGGGCACTCAGGGCACGGGCAGAGGGATTCTCCAATACGTACGATTACCCGATCAGATGAGCTTATGCAGGGGAACGGGCAACTCTCCTCGATAGTCATGAAGCTCACCGTACTTGTCGACAATAACACTCTCATCGACCGCTACTTCTCGGGCGAACCCGGACTTTCGCTGTATATCGAGGAAGGCGGGAGGTCTGTCCTGTTTGATACGGGCTACTCCGATCTCTTCGTCACCAATGCCCGGAAGATGGGCATCGATCTCCTGCATATCGACGCCGTCGTCCTCTCCCACGGGCATATCGACCACACGGGAGGGCTCGGCCCGCTCATCCGCCAGTACACCGAAGCCGAATATGAAGGGCGACAGTATTTCTCACCGGAGTTCATTGCTCATCCGGATGTTCTGCTGACCCGAACCCGGGGAAACTTCCGCGAACTCGGCAGTCAGATCGCTGAGGAGAAGCTTTCACGCCACGGCAGGATCGCTTTTACGCGCACCCCGGTCTGGCTCACCGAAAACCTCGTCTTCCTCGGCGAGATACAGCGGCGTTTCGGATTTGAGGCGGTCGAGCCGCGAGCCGCGATCGTCACGGAGAGCGGGGAGGAGGCTGATGCGCTGCGTGACGACACCGCCCTCGCCTGCAGGACAGACGAAGGGCTTGTGATCATCACCGGGTGTTCCCACGCAGGCATCTGCTCGATCATCGAACAGGCGAAAGATATCTGCGGCGACGACCGGATCGTCGACGTGATCGGCGGCTTCCACCTGTACAGGGCGACAGAGGAGCACCTGGCGGGAACGGTTGAGTACTTCCGCACGCTCGGGCCGGATGCGGTGCACGCCTGCCACTGCACCGGGCTTCGAGCGCAGATCGCACTCGCCGATGCCGTCCCCATTCAAGAGACCGGCGTCGGGCTGATGCTGGAGTACGGATAACCGGGAGTCGGCCGGATCAGGCGTTCCGTCGATATAACGAGGATTCCTCCTGAATCCACAGGATTAGTACTGAATTCTGCAAATCCCCTGAAATATATCCGGGATAACATCGAAATAATAAAAAATACCGGCCGACATATATCGCTTCCAGGAATGGCAGCGGACAGGCTCAAGATTGTTGTCTTCGGTGCATTCAATGCAGGGAAATCCAGCTTCATACAGGCGCTCGATCCCGAAACCCGGCATATCGAGGCGAAGACAGATGGCGGCACGACGACTATCGCCTTCGATTTCGGGAGAATCCAGCTGCACGGCCGCCGGGTCTACCTCTTCGGCACCCCGGGGCAGGAGCGGTTCGAGTTCGTCCGCAGGATCATTGCACGAGACATGGACGGCGCGATCATCGTCGTGGACGCCACCGCAGAGATCGACGAGATGACCCTCAGGCTCTTCGAGTGGCTTTCAGAGCAGCGCGTTCCGGTAGCAATCGTGCTGAACAAGTGCGATATGAAGAATGCCGCACCCGAACGCTTCAGGGGACGCCTCGGCGACACCATGCTCCATGCCGTCTCCGCGAAACAGGGGAAAGGCGTGCATGAAGCCGTGAGCGCCTTCGTCGCCTCGATCGTTGCGCCGTAGCCGCTCCCGGCAGCGCACCAGATCTTTTTGGCCGGCGGAGTGCAACGCATACAGCAGCATCTGCACGGTCGCCGGTGCGGCGGTGCGAGCGGAGGTACGTACCATGAGCAAAGTCGAAGCATCCGTCCGGATCATCTCACCCCTTCTCGACGTCTATATCGATACTGGAGACGTGGACAGGGTTACCGCACATCTCCTCTCAAACAGCCGCCTCCCGGGGCCGCGGGCGAACCTGGAGCTCTCCGTTGCCTTTGCCGACACCGTCGGCGAGCACGCACGGCAGGATCCCGGGACGGGCAGGAGGCTCTGGCACCTCTGCGTCGGGTTTGCCAATCTCTCCCCTGATTTCGCACCTGCAGGGGATCCCGGGGAATTCCTCGCGTTCTGCGGCATTCAGGGGATCGGGGCGATCGGGGCGGGTCTGCCGGAGTACTTCGGCCGGGCGCTCGATCACCTCAGGGACGCCTCGGAAGACCAGAGGTGGAGGGCGAGAGAGGCGGCGGCGATCGCCGTCCAGAGGCTTCTTGAGAGCCGGCCGGACGAGACGCTTGCAGCGCTGGAAGGCTGGATCGAGCAGGGCACCTGGCTTGAGATGCGGGGTGCTGCCGCCGGGCTGGCCGAGCCCGCCCTGCTGGCGGATGCAAAGACCGCGCAATCCGCCCTGAAGCTTCACCGGAAGATTCTCGTCCGCGTGCTCACCGCCGGGGAGAGGACGACGGATGAGTTCAGGACGCTCCGGCAGGCGCTGGGATATACGCTGAGCGTCGTCATCAGCGCGCTTCCCGGGGACGGGTTTACCTACCTCCGTCAGCTCGCCGCCCTCGACGATCCCGACATCAGGTGGATCGTGCGGGAGAACCTGAAGAAGAACCGGCTGGCAAAGAAGTATCCCGGCGAGGTCGAGGCCGTCCGCACGGTGCTGGCATGAGGGATCGCATCGGCATCGCCTGTGGCAGCAGACACCCGGCACCCCGCTGCATGGCCGGCGCTCCTGCATATGCGGCAGGGGCTGAAGGGACGCATGTCACTTCCGGATCCCGAAATACTTCCAGGGCATCCTCCACAAACAATGCCTGCATCCCGAGCTTTAACGCGGGTATGATGTCGTTTTCAAACGAATCCCCGATGACGAGCACCTCCCCGGGCGAGAGGCCGAGCTGCTTCAGGGCAGATTGAAATATCCGCGGGCTTGGCTTCTTGCACCCTTCATCGGACGAGAAGATCACTGCATCGAAGTGATCGAGAAGGCTCAATGCCCGCAGTTCCATCTCCGAAAAGACCCGCTGCCCGTTCGAGACCAGACCCTTTGGAAGACCGGAGAAGACCTCGAGCAGCCGTTCGCTCTGCCGGATCGAGCGGAGTCTCCGCAGTGACGCCGCGCGAAACAGCCGGGCGACCTGAACCCCGAGCTGCTGCTCGTCGATCTCCCAGAGCCTGTAGTCCCTGCAGATATCGGAGAATATCTTCTCAATCCTGATCTCCGGATAGCGCTCCCGGCTGCGGTTCAGGCTCTCCTGCACCATCTGCCGGTAGGTCTTATGGAGGCGGTCGGGTGAGATCCGGACGCCCTGATAGAGGAGCCAGGTGCTCACGAGTTCATAGGTCGCGATGCTCTCCTCATCGGTCGATATCTCGATGAGGGTATCGTAGCAGTCGAAGACCACGCCCTTTATCGTGTCAAGGTTAAGCCTGAAGTTAAACATGCCTCCGCCTCCCTGATGAGGCATTCCCGGTGGGACGGATGGATCGGAAGCCTTGCTATGCGCAGATAGCCAAGGGCCAAAAAGAACGGAAATGTCTCCGTGACCCGGTAAAATTCCTCCCCGCCGCCGCTATAATGCCAGAGGAAATGCCCGATATACGGCTCGGCCTGCCGGGCACTCCCCTTCCGGTATGCAAAGAGATGCTTCATCTCGGCACAGAAGATGCCCGGATCATGGACAGGATGCCCGCATTCCCATGCATGCTCGAAATCGACCCCGTATGCCCGGTCACCGACGAAAAGGTAGTTTGCCGGCGTGGCGTCCCCGTGGATCAGGCATCCCCCCATGTCTGCGAGGAGCGGGTGATCCCGCCATTTCGAGAGGAGTTCGCAGAAGCGATCGTGCCGCCGGGCGTCGAGACGGTTCTGGCCAAGCACGCTATGGAAGTAGGCAAACTCCCGCTCCAGATTGCAGGACTGCCGGGTCAGGGCGTGCAGCCTTTTCTGAAGGCGGGCGACCGATGCCAGCGGGTCGTAGAGGCCGTCCTCGCTGCCGAGCAGCGCGAGCAGGGGAACACCCGGAACATAATCGGTCACGAGCGCTGCATGGAAGTCCCGCCTCATCGCGATCGGCCTGGGCACATCTATCAGCCCTGCGATCCGCTGCAGCATCCGGTACTCGTTTTGCATCGCCTTCTCCGTATTATATGCCGTTGTCCTCCCGGTGGGCTCACCGAAGAATTTGCCGACGACGCTGTGCCCTTCACCGAGAAATTCATAGCGGCAGACCGCATGCGAGGCGGGCCTGATCCGGTAGACCTGCACCCTGCAGAGAGGGTTTTCCACCCGAGCTTCAAGCACCCCGACCAGCCAGTCCCTGAACGCATCACCCTGCTCAAGCACCGCAACCTGCTGCTGGACAACCACCGGTACACCTCCACACCGCTCCGGTGCCCGCTGGCATGCTGGCGCAATGGCCTGCCGCTGCCATGGCAGTGCGCTCGGCCCCTGTATAATTCCGGACGGGTCGGGGGCGAGTGCAGCAAGCAGAGATGCAGCCGGCACAGCCGCCACCCGGCTCCCGGGGGCATGCATCGGGATAGTCGTTTCACGAATACACGGTATAATGAATAAAAACGTTTCGCCGGATCACACGATCCGCCACACCCGGTTCGCCCCCGGGCGGACCGGCCGGGAGACGGGGCTGCATCGGAATCGGTGCGTTCCCGAGTCCCGGCCGTGCACAAACAACCGCAGATGATGCCCTGCGCGCTGCAGGCGCAACCGGAAAAGATCGATGCATCGAGGATGGAAGACACCACAGATATCCTTGATCCGGTGTTTCCGGCAGCTGCCCCGTTCCAGTGGACCGCGGGATCCAGGGAGCGCAGAGTCCGTGATGCTCCGGAGAACTCATGGATTCTCATCCGTTGTGCCTGTAGTCCCCACCGGGGGCTTCATACGCGGTTTCACATAAAAATCAGGCCGGTTTCTAAAATGGATGGCTCTTGCCGCTTAATTCATTGCGCTCCCGCACACGGCTTTCCACCGGCTATTCCCGCAGGGAGAGGGGTTTTTAGGGGAGGGGGTCTCCCCCCTGGCGATTGACCTCTCGGTCCACTACACCGGGACGAACAGAGAAAACCGGACCCGAATATCGATACACGCTCAAGAATGTTCATCCGTTGCGCCTGTGGCCGTAAAACAGCCTCATACGCGGTTTTATCCGACACATATGAGGCCATTCTACAGTCACAGGCATAACCGGTGAAAATCGTTGGATGTTATGCAGAAGCCCGGAGTCAGGTCTTCTCCTGGTTTCCCGATCTCATGAGCCGTCAGGGCGATTCACCTTGAGCCGGTTCTTCCCGGGTCGAGGGGAGGCTTGAAGCCATGCACCGGAGCCCCGCAAAGAACCGGCAGAGTCCGCCTGTTTCATAAACCGGCTTGATTCCCCTGAAAGAACGCCGGCAGGCCAAAAGAATATAACCTCTGATCGCCAGGGCAGGGCAGGCAGGATCTGCCCTGGAGTACAGCATATGGATACCCGGCACTACTTCCGGCCAGCCATCGAGACGCTGGATAGGACCTCTCTTGATGAGCTCATTGACGAGAGGGTACGGTATACCGTTGCGTATGCCGATGAGCACTCCCCCTTCTACCGCCGGTGGTTTCTGGAGCATGCCATCAATCCCGACGATATCCGCAGCCATGAGGATCTCCTCAATCTCCCGATCATATCGGGCGCTGACATCAGGGCGCACCAGCCACCGAACCAGAAAGAGTTCGAATTCCGCAGCGCTGCCTGGGAGGACATCTTCACCATCCATGAGACGAGCGGCACCAGCGGGGTCCCGAAGAGCTTCTTCCTGACATGGGAGGACTGGGAACGCTATGCAGAGAAGTACGCGCGGACCTTCGCCTCGCAGGGATTTGGGCGCGGGGACAGGATCATCATCTGTGCATCGTACGGCATGAACGTTGGGGCAAACACCATGACGCTCGGCGCCCGCGATCTCGGGATCACCATCATCCCCACCGGCAAGTGCACCTTCCCCCTGCGGATCATCAGGAGCTACCGGCCGACCGGGATCGTCGGGAGCGTCTTCAAGTTCCTCCGCCTCGCAAACCAGATGAAGGCCGAGGGTATCGAGCCCGCAGAAACCGGCGTCCGGAAACTCGTGGTGGGCGGAGAGGCCTTTGCCGACGAATCCCGTGCCTACCTTGCCGAACTCTGGGGGATCGATGTCTACAATACCTACGGGAGCACGGAAGGGACCATGTGCGGGGAGTGCGTCTGCAGGGAGGGCCTCCACGTGCCCGAAGATCTGGTTCACATGGACATCTACGACGCACAGCTGCAGCAGTTTGTGAAAGAGGGCGAATGCGGACGGATGGTGCTCACCACGCTCCTCCCCGTCGGGGCAAAGAGCGGAAACCTGCTCATCAACTACGATACCGAAGACACCACCGTCGTCATCTCCCGGGAACGCTGCCGCTGCGGGCGGACGCACACGCGGATCTACAGCCCGCAGAGGGAGGCGGAGACCTTCTGGGTGGAGGGGACGCCCGTCAACCGGGTGGATATCGAGAGGGGCGTGTTTCAGCGCGAGAATATGGACTACCTGACCGGAGAGTACGAGGCCTTCCTGTACCGCGACGAGGAGCAGGAGAAGACGACGCTGCGGGTGAGCATGGAGAGCAGGGATCCCGAGACCTGCAACCGCGACCTCATCGCGGAAAACTTCCAGAAATCCTTCTTCAGCACCAAGCCCAACCTGCGGCAGCGGTACGATGAAGGCTTCCTCGACCTGCTCTACAACTTCACCCGGCCCGGCGAGCTCGAGCTGCACAAGATCCCGGGACGGCCGAAGCGGCTCGTCGACAGGCGGTAGGCCTCCGGGAGGGCTGCCGCGGCATGCAGGCGGCGATGGGTGCCCGGGAAAAGCACGGCGGGCTGCAGGCATCCCGGATCCGGTTTGTTCGCCGGCGGGCGGCGCAGGCGCAGCCATGAATATCGAGATCGGGATCGCATACCAGATTATTTTCACAAGAAATGCGAACCGTTTGTAAAAGGGAAGATTTTCGCCGCTTATCTCAATTCGCTCTCGTGCACGGCTTCCCGCCAGCTATCCTCACAGAGGGAGGGGTTTTTGGGGAGGGGGATGTCCCCCTCGGTCCACTACACCGGGATAGCCGGGGAAAACCGAACCCAGGGGATCGACAACCACTTATGGATTTTCATCGGTTAAGCCTACAGCCGTAAAACGGCCTCATATGCGGGTTCACATGAACATGCAAACCGTTTCTGAAATGGAGGGCTCTTACCACCTGGTTATTTGCATTCCCGTACACGGCTTTCCACCGGCTATCCTCACAGGGGGAGGGGCGGAGGGGGGGGGGGGGGGGGCCCCCCCCCCCCC
>JAHKLN010000036.1 GCA_020854755.1 Methanomicrobiaceae archaeon
ATGGGCCCGAAGATCGAGTCTGCGATCCGGTTCGTCGAGTCAGGAGGGGCGCGGGCGATCATATCCTCCCTTGAACGGGGCCGGGAGGCGCTTGCAGGCAGGGCGGGCACTGTGATCACGCGGGAGCGCTCACCGCCGGAGAGGTCCCGGCCATCCCAAACTTTATAACCCCCATCCCCTATACCCCGCCCGGTGAACGGTATGGCACGTACCTACGGCAACTTCTGGCTGGGAGTGATCGTCGGGTGGATCGTGATGGTCATCTTCAACATCTGGGTACCGATTCTCGGTCCGCTTCTCGGAGGGTTTCTTGCCGGTTACATCGCCGGCGGCAGCATGGGGAACGGCGCCTGGGCCGGGCTTCTGGCCGGCATTCTCGGGGCGATCATCGGGTCTATCCTGATCATCATCGGTGCGACGGCCCTTCTCGGGGGGGTGGGGTTCATCACAGGTCTCGGGACCGCGATCGTTATCGTCGTCGGCGCATTCCTGTATATGGGTATCCTCGGTCTGATTGGCGGCGCCATCGGAGGGGCGGTGCGGAGGTAGGTCCGCACCCCTGCAGCTGCCGGGTCTCCCGGCAGCCGATCGCACCGATACCGTTGCATGCGCTCAACCGAGCCGATGATTGATATACCGTCTGCAGGCCGCACATTCCTGCGCTCGTGCCTTGTCGGGCTGCTTTTCATGGTCATACTCAACCCGGTGCTCCCCGTGCTTGGCCCGCTTCTGGGCGGGTTCATATCCGGTGTTCTCGGCCGCGGAGGGATATGGAACGGGATGCTGGGAGGGCTCGTCTGTGCGCTCTCTGCCGTTCTCGTCATATCGATCATTGTCATTGCCGGCGGGACGGTCGTCCTCGGCCCGCTCGGTCTCCTCCTCGGTGCAGGGGTGGCCGCACTGCTCCTTGCCCTTGTGCTGTACCTCGGTTTCTTCGGCATGATCGGCGGCGCCATCGGAGGGGCGGTGAAAGCGCATCTCCGGGGGTCGGCACACTGATCGCTGCCGCCTACACCCCCTCTCCCCGGCTGCCCGCAGCCGCAATCATCCAGAAGAACGCTGCGAGGGCGAGAACCTCGACGATCAGGACGTAGACGATGATATGCACGATGGACACCTCGTAGAGCACGCCCATCACCACGCTCCCGAGGAAGAGGGCGGTGCCGAAGGCTGCGTTTAAGAAGCCGTACGCCTGCCCCCTCATCCCGACGGCGGTGACGTCGGCGATGGTGGCCCGGAAGACGGTCTCGTATATCCCTATCCCGAGCCCCCAGAGCAGGGCACCGAAGAGCACCGCCTGAAACTCCAAAGAGAAGGCAAAGAACGGTATCAGGCTATTGATGATCGGGATGGCGATCAGGGTGCGGTATCCGAACCGGTCGTACACCCTGCCGATGACCAGCGCGACGAGGACGGAGACGGTCATGGCGATTGCATAGAGGATCGGGATATCAACGTCCGGGATGACCTGCCCTGCCACAAAATGGTAGGAGATGAGCGGAAAGCTGGCAAACCCGGCCATGCCGAGGAAGATGAACGTCGCATACGGCAGGAGGGCGGGCAGGTCGGCGGTTTCCGGGCCGTTCTTCTCCTGTACGACCTCGAGCCCTCGCGGTTTCGGCACGGCCGCCCGTGCAGCGAAGAGGGTGGCGAACATGAAGGCCAGGGGTATCACCAGCACGAGAAACCCCCCGGTGTAACCGGCGCCGGCGAGCAGCACCGCTGCAAACGTCAGCGGTCCCAGGATGGCGCCGAATTGATCCAGGGCCTTATGAATCCCAAAGCCCCTTCCCCGCCCCACGCTGGAGGTGGCGTGGGAGAGGATTGTATCGCGTGCCGGGGTGCGGATCGCCTTTCCAATCCGTTCCAGGATGATCAAGAGAGCGGCGACCTCCCACTGCCCTGCGAGCGCGAGAAAGGGGATGACGGCAAGAAGCCCGTAGCCGACGAGCGTCATAGTCCAGTAGTGCCTGCTCCTGTCGGCGTATACCCCGGTGGCGAGGCGGAGCGCATAGCCGATAAACTCGCCGAGCCCTCCAACCAGGCCGACGACGGCAGCGCCCGCTCCCAGGAGCTCGAGGTAGGGTCCGGTGACGCTCCTGGCGCCGTTTGATATGAAGTCGCCGCAGAGGCTTATTGCGCCGAGGAGGAGGATCAGCCGGAATGAGGTGTCTCTGATGCTGCCGGCATCCCTGTCTCCCGTCATCTGTCTCTCCCATATGGTCAAGGTGTACCATGCCATAATGCCTGCCCGTCCGGTGCCGGGAGATGCACGCGGGGGATGACGGGAGCGCCTGTTCTCCCGATGAGGCCGCCATCCCGGCGGCAGGGGCGATCGCGTGCGGCGGTCCTCCCTCCGGCTCCGCAAGTATCGGGGTTACCCGGATCTCCGGACACCGTGGAATGGAGCACTTCCTTCTCCCGGCATGCGCAGGGGTGCATTGTTTATTCATGCGGCGCCAACCCTACAGTGGAGTCATATACCATCAGCACCGCACGCCGATGCCTATTCCGGAGACAGACGAATGGATACCGATCCCCCGGCATATTCACGCACGCTCATTCTGGCGCTCGTCACCGTTGCGACGTTTCTTAATCCGTTCACCGGCTCTGCCGTCAACCTGGCGCTCCCCACCATCGGGCAGGAGTTCGTCGTCGATGCGGCCACTCTGGCATGGATATCGAGCGCGTACCTGCTTTCAAGCGTGCTCTTTCTCCTGCCCGCAGGGAGGCTCGGGGACAGCAGGGGCAGGATATCGGTCTTCAAGATCGGGACGGTCGTCTATGCCGCCGCCTCGCTGCTGACCATGTTCACCCCCTCCATTGCCTCCCTGCTGGCGCTCCGGTTCGTGCAGGGGATCGGGGGAGCGATGATCTATGCCAACAGCGTCGCGATCATCACGCAGCTCTACCCTCCCGGTGAACGCGGGTATGCGATCGGTATGAACGTGACCGCCGTCTACGCAGGTCTCTCGCTCGGCCCGTTCCTGGGCGGCGTACTCACCCATTTCTTCGGGTGGAGGAGCATCTTTCTCGTCTCCGTCCTGCTGGCCGTGCCGGTGCTCGGGTACTTCCGGAAGTTCCCGGCGTTTCTGGACGAGAAGAGGGAGGAGCAGTTCGATATACCGGGCGTCGCGCTCTCGTCACTGGTGCTCTTCTTCTTCTTTATCGGCCTCACCTCGGCTGCCTCGCCCACCGGCATCCTGCTGCTTGCCGTCGCCGTGCTGCTTGGCATCGTCTTCTACTCGGTCGAGAAGAAGCAGGACTCGCCCCTGTTTCCGGTCACCCTGCTTGAGAAGAATCGCGTGTTTGCATTCTCCAATCTCGCTGCGCTGATCAACTACAGCGCCACGTTTGCGGTGGCGTTCCTCCTGAGCCTCTACCTCCAGTACGTCCGCGGCTACGATCCCGCCGCAGCAGGCAGCCTCCTCCTGATCCAGCCGATCGTGCAGGTATGTATCTCTCCCCTGGCGGGCCGCCTCTCTGACAGGGTATCGGCCGTGCACGTCGCCTCGGCAGGCCTCGCCGTATCTGCCGTCAGCCTGTTCGGCTTCTCTCTCCTCTCGCCGGAGACGCCTGTCGCGGTGATCGTCTCCCTGCTGATCGTCCTGGGGGCGGGCCTTGCCCTCTTCTCGTCGCCCAACACGAACGCCATCATGAGCAGCGTGGAGAGCCGGCATTACGGCAGTGCATCCGCGATGGTCGCAACCATGCGGGCGCTCGGGATGCTCGTGAGCATGGGGATGGTGATGGTCGTATTCACGGTCAGTATGGGCACCACGGCGATCACGCCCCCCGTCTACCACCTGTTCCTCGAGAGCATGGAGATCGTCTTCGGGATATTCTTCGTCCTGACCCTGCTCGGCATCGTCTTCTCGCTGGTGCGGAGGGGGGTGCGCACAACGCAGCCTCCGTAGCCGGCGGCGCAATGCGGCAGAGCATTTATCTCCGGTCGCGGCATAGTTCACCTGCGGCCTGCCCAGCCCCACCCGGGCGGGCCGGCGAGGTGCATACCTGATGGAAACCTGGAAGTGCAGGAAGTGCGGCTATCTCTACGATCCCCGGGTAGGGGATGCCGGAGGCGGTATTGCCGCGGGAACGCCGTTTGAGAAACTCCCTGACACATGGAAATGCCCTCGGTGCAGGGTTCCGAAGAGCAGATTTGAAAAGAAATGAGAAGGCATATATCCACCGATGGGAAGACTGAAGAGCCGCCGCCCTCAGGGCCGGACAGATGTACGCGAAGGATATGAGTGCTATGACAGTGCGGGAAATTACCGATAATATATTTGCCGTCGGGGTCATCGACTGGCATCGTGCAGTCTTTGACGAACTGATACCGCTCCCCGACGGGACGACGTACAATGCCTACGTGATCCGGGGCGCCGAAAAGACGGCCCTCGTCGACACGTCAGATCCCGGGAAGGAGGAGGAGTTCATCACCAACCTGATGCGGCTCGGCATCGGCTCCATCGACTACGTCGTGGTGAACCATGCCGAACAGGATCATTCAGGGGCGCTCCCCCTGATCCTCGAGCTCTTCCCGATGGCGACGGTCCTCGCCACCCCGAAGGGCAGGGAGCTTCTTACGTACCTCCTCCAGGTTCCGGGGGAGCGGATCCGGGTGGTGGACGACGGCGAGACGATCCCGCTCGGGGGTAAGACGCTGGAGTTTCTGCACGCCCCGTGGGTGCACTGGCCGGACACGATGCTCACGTACGTGCCCGAGGACCGGGTGCTCTTCTCCTGCGATCTCTTCGGTGCGCACTATGCGACGAGCGATCTCTTCGTGGCGGACGAACGGGTGCTCTATGAGCCTGCGAAGCGCTACTATGCAGAGATCATGATGCCGTTTCGAAACAGCATCAAGAAGCATATGGAGCGGATTTCCGGGCTCGATATATCGTTCATCGCACCCAGCCACGGCCCCGTCCATGCCGATCCCTCGTTCATCCTGGATGCGTACCGGGACTGGATCTCGGACAACGTGAAGAACGAGGTGGTCGTCCCGTACGTCTCCATGCACGGCAGCACCGAGAAGATGGTGGATTATCTCGTCGAGGCCCTGATGGAGCGCGGGATTACCGTCAGGCCGTTTAATACGGGGAACGCGGATATCGGGAAGCTCGCCATGGCGCTTGTCGATGCGGCAACGATCGTGATCGCCACCCCCACCGTCCTCTTCGGGCCGCACCCGAAGATCGCCTATGCGGCCTTCCTGGCAAACATCTTGAAGCCAAAGGCACGCAGCGCCACCGTGATCGGGTCGTTCGGGTGGGGCGGAAAGACGGTGCAGGATATCACGGGGATGGTGGGCAACTTAAAGATCGACCTGATCGAGCCCGTCTATATCCGGGGACTGGCGTCGGGGGACGATCTCCGGGAGCTGGACCGGGTTGCCGACGAGATCCTCCGGCGGCACCGGGAGTACGGGATCGCATAGGTGCGGGGATCGGGCGCAAATCTCGTACCGCCCTGTATTCCCCGGCAGGGCGGCCGTGCCCCGTTCTGCAGGAGGCCGTCCCGGCCACCCGGGATCTGCGGGAATCCGGGTGTTTCCGGGTGGAACACGCCGGAGTGTCGGCTGTCGCACGGGGCAAAGCGGCTGCCCTCCTACCGGAGACCTTATCACCGTGCAGGCATATCTTCCGGCCAACGCTCCGGCGCACCGCGTGTGCAATGAGCGAGGTGAGAGGCAATGCAGTCGTGGAGGTGCGTGAAGTGCGGCTACGAATACGATCCCCGTGTCGGAGACCCCGATCACGGCATCGAGCCGGGAACGCCGTTTGAAGATCTGCCTGCGGACTGGGTCTGCCCGCGGTGCGGTGCGGGGAAGAACTGGTTTATGGAGATCGGGGGGTAGCGGGGGAGGTTTATCTCACCAATACAGCCAATAATTACCAGATTCGGGCCGTGCCCTTCAGGCACACCGAAATTGCCACAGTGGAGACTTTTATGGAGATGTTGCGTATCCGCACCGAGCGGCTCGACCTGATCCCTGCCACGATCGAGATCCTGAAGAGCGATCGAGAGGATAGACGAACGCTTGCCCACCTTCTGGATGCCGCCGTTCCGGCATCATGGCCGCCGCCGCTGCTCGACGACGAAATGCTCGGGGAGTTCATCCGGATCGCCTCGGGAGCCTCCGATCCGCACTTCACCTCCTGGTACTGGGTGCTGGACGATCCGGCGCAGGGCGAACGGGTGCTTATCGGCAGCGGGGGGATTGCCTCGTCACCTACGGCAGCAGGCACGGTGCTCATCGGCTACTCGGTGCTCGAAGAGTTCCAGGGCCGGGGCTATGCAACCGAGGCAGTGCGCCGCCTTATTCCTGCAATATTCTCCCTCCCCGGAATCCGGCAGATTATGGCAACGACCTATCCGGATCTGGCGGCGTCCATCCGGGTGCTTGAAAAGAACGGGTTTGTCCATGCCGGTGCGACCGGCGCCGGTGAAGGAATCGAGGAGGGGACGGTCGCATACGTGCTGGAGAAACCTGATGCGCCGGTCTGATCGGGATCTTCCGGCGGTGTACCGGGTCGTCAGGCGGTCGATCCGAAGGTGCCAATCTTCGCCGCGCCGAACCGCTCCCGGAGCAGGGGGAGCACCCTTTCAGGCCCGGCGATAAACACGCTTTTCTCCTCCCGCTGCACCTTGACTCCCGTACGGGTTCTGCTCCCCTCCTGATCGTATCTTGAGATGAGGAGACGATGAAGACTGCCCCTCCGGGGCAGGCGGCGAGGCGAAAGGGATCTCCCCTACGTCCCGTCGGCAGGGGCGGGCGTTGCCCCTGTCCGTGGGATCGGCGTCATCCGCGGCCCGGGTGCGGCCGGAGAACCCCCGCGCCCGCTACACGAACCGGAACTCCCAGAGGCTCTCCCCGGAGATGGTCTCTTCGGAGAGGTGTTCCAGCTCGTGATCCAGGCCGTAGGCGGTCGATCCGGAGAAGGTCATCTCCCCGGCCTCGAGCTCTTCGATGGCGATCTCCTTCGCGAGCGGATGGACGGTCATCCTGATGATCCGCCCGGCAGCGACGGACAGACGGTAGGGGCGTCGCACCAGCAGCCGGTTCTGCTCTTCGCCGCACTTCTCAAGCCGGTAGACCGTCCCTTCGCGGTGCCGCAGTACTGGATTGACCAGAAGGTAGATCTCTTCCCGGGAGTAGCCGAGCCCGGTCTCCTCATCGTAGACGGTCGTCTTCCTCATAACCGAGACGGTGGCGATCGACTCCGTTCGGTAACTCCAGTCACCCCCGAACCAAAGCGAGAAGAAGAGGGGGAGAAACGCATCGGCGGGAATGCCGAACCGGGCGGCGAGGGTGCTTTCTGCGGCAGCAAAGGCGATTTTTCCCGGTATATCGTCGGTATCCATGGTCATCCTTCCGGCGGGATCCGTATAAGCCCTCTGCCTGCTCCGTGCGGGCGGCATCCCGTACCGTGGCCAGGCGGCGACTGCACCCTGCGGCTGCATCCCCACCACACCCATCTGCCCGGAAGAGAACTGTTAAGGGATCAGTATCAAATCCCCATGGAGAGGTGGAGCAGTGACCAGCATCAATGGTACGGCAATGCCTGCCGTCATGGAGATGATCGGACACCGGGACGAACTCGGGGTCGCGGTCGCAAGACAGGGCAACGGCGCAACGTGCATCGACTGCGGCGTGCATGTGCCCGGGAGTTACCGTGCAGGAAGCCTGTTCGTGGAGGCCTGCCTTGCGGGGCTTGCGACAACGGCGATCACCATGGATCGGGTCGGCGGCATGATCTTTCCGTTCCTGCATCTCACCATCCGGCAGCCCGCTCTCGCGTGCCTGGGCTCGCAGAAGGCAGGATGGACGATAAAAGCAGGCAGCTATTCCGCCATGGCTTCGGGCCCGGCGCGGGCGCTGGCCCAAAAACCGAAAGAGACGTACCGGAGGATCGGGTACCGGGACACCTCCGACACCGGCATCATCGCGCTGGAGGCAGATTCCCTCCCGAACGAGGAGGTCACCGGATTCGTCGCGAGGGAGTGCGGCATCGACCCGGAAAACCTGTACGTTCTGGTCGCCCCCACGCGCAGCCTCGTCGGCTCGGTGCAGATCTCCGGAAGGGTCGTCACGGCGGCGCTCCATAAACTCGAGGACAGGGGCTACGACACCCGCCGCATCAGCCATGCTGCAGGGCGGTCGCCCATCGCGCCGGTGAAAAAGTCCGGCATCGAGGCGATGGGAACCACCAACGACTGCAACATCTACTACGGATCGGTCGTGCTGGTCACGGAGGGGTACGACCCGGTCTTTGAGACCCTGCCATCCCGGACCTCCCCGGACTACGGGAGACCGTTTTTCCGGGTGCTCAGGGATGCCGGATACGATTTCCTGAACGTCGACTCAGCCCTCGCCTTCTCACCCGCGGAGATCACGATCAACGATCGCCTCTCCGGGGAGGTGTATCACTTCGGCGGCCTGAACGCCGACGTGCTGCTTGAGTCGTTCGGGGTGCGGTGAAGCAGGATCTGCTTCCCGCTCACTCCGGCGTCGTCTTCTCCCTGTACCGCCGGATTGCCCTGTCCACGTACGACGTCATCTGCACCGCGCCGACAACGCAGGCCTGTGCGCACTTTCCGCACCCGATGCAGGTGTCCGGGCAGGTGATCCATGCCTTGTCCACCTTCCTCCCGATATCCACGAGTTCTATCGAGCCGGTCGGGCACACCTCGACACAGTCCCCGCACCCCTCGCACGAAAATGGAATGATCCAGGGGAATCGGTCCGGCCTCTCCCTGCTCTTCGCCTCCGTCTCCGTCTCGCCGCCGCTCATCTCCCGTCCCCGGATCTCACGCTCTCTTCCTCGGCACGTCCTTCCAGCGCTGCCGCTCCCATGCATCGACCTCTTCGGGCGCCATGCCGTCCAGCCTCAGCCCGGCCTCATATCCGGGCTTGGTGCAGTAGAGCTCCGTAAGATGCACGGAGAGAACGGCCGCGGCATCTATCCCCTTCTCCTCTTTTGCCCGCGCGGAAACCGTATCGAAGACATCCCCCGACCGGAGAACCTCCCCGATCCCTTTAAACTGGTATGCCGCGCGGATACCGCCCTGCCGTGAAACGCCAAACGCCACCCAGGGATTTTCGGATAACACGGAAGCGGCGACCTTCACCTCATCCTCCGCAAGCGCGAACGCCACCGTATCCTCGGCCATCACCTGCGCGTGCCGCCCCAGCACCACGAACGGCTCCCCCTGCAGCGTGGCGACGCAGAGGTGGCACCCCATCGTCTCAATCCATGCATTCATCCGTTCCGTCAGTACCACAGTCATCTCTCCTACCTCCTAGAGCACCTTCTCTCCTGTATGCCCGGGCTCAATCGAATAGGCCTCCTCGACGTGCACGACCACAACCCCGCGCTGGACAGCCTTCGGGAAGACGATGTCCGGCGGCACCTCATCCGGGGGTTCGGACTTGTTCCAGTTGCCCCACTCATCGAGAATATCCGTCGCATTCGCGCCATACCAGTCGAAATCGCGCGGGAAGCCGTACTCGATATCCACGGCCTCTCCCTTGAACACCCACCACCGCCCCTCCTCGAGCGGGTGGCAGATGGCGACCGCGACCTGCGGGTTTTCCTTGATGTTCGCCTTCGTCTTCAGCAGGAACATATCAGCGATCAGGATCTTGTCGTCCATATGCGTGGCAACGAATCGCATCGCGGCGATGTTGGGTTTGCCGTCCCTGCTCGACGTGCAGAGGTATACCAGGCTCCCGCCTTTGCCGGGCACCCGCAGCGCCTCTTTCATCTCCTGTGTGAACTTCACCATTCATCTCACCTCATGCAGCTCTATCTCACCGGATACCCGAATGCGGCGGTGCCGGCAGGTCCGAGTTCCTCGCCCAGCGCAAGTTTCACCAGCTGGGTGATGTAGATCGGTTCAAGCTCCATCTTCCGGCAGGCCGCACGCATCACGGCGATGCAGGCCGGGCAGATGAAGACGAGTTTTTCGGCGCCGGCGTCGATGGCATCCTGGATGTTCCTCCGCTGGATCTCGAGCGCGCGCTCGGTTTGGGTGTGGAAGATGCCGCATCCGCAACAGAGCCGGTCTATTCCGGTGTACGTCCGCTTCTCTTCGACCGACTCCACGCCGATGATCTCGAAGATCTCTGCAAGCCAGTCGGACCAGATCTCGTGGTCCCCGCCTTTCGGGGCGTACCGCGTCGTGCAGCCGCCCTGCACCGCGATGCTGATGTTGAGCGGGCGGACTCTGTCCCGGTGCTCCCGGAGCCAGTCCCTGATATACTCCAGAATATGGACCGGCCGAAACGGCACCTCCACCCGCTGCTGCATCGCCAGCGTGGTCGCCACGTCGTAGCAGGCGTCATGCGTGAAGATAATCCCGTCGACGCCGAACTCATCGGCGGCTTCTGCGAGGTTTGAGATGAACTGCCGGAGATACTCCAGCGGCCTGGACGCCCGTCCCAGGTGGGTCTCGGTGAATCCGCACGCGTACGCCCCTCCCCCGATGACGGTTGCGTCCTCAAACATCTGGCCTGTGAGGAACTCTGCCTGGGGCACCACCTCATAGATGCCGCCTGCAGAGATCAGCGGCCCTCCCGGCTTCCCTCTCCGGAGGATTATTGCCGGCTTTGTCAGCCAGTCGCTCGACGGCTTTGCGTCCGGGGGGATGCCGAGGACGCCTGTCTCCTCCTGCCGCAATGCGATGAGATCCCATGGATCGGCGCCCTGCGGGCAGAAATCGTTGCATGCTGCGCAGGTGATACACTCTTTGAGGATGGGGTGTGGCTCCCCCCGTATCAGCGATTGTATGGCCCTTTTTGCATCGTCCTCGCCGTACGAGATATACGGGCAGCGGACAAGGCACTCTCCCCTGCAGCGCGAGAAGTCGCATTTCGATAGATCGAATGCCATTACCAGATCCTCCTCTACCTACCTTCTGCAGGGGCGCTTGTTCAATATAGGGTTACCTGCAAGACGGCGGTTCCCCCGGGATCCGTGCATGCCAGAGGGGGGCTTGCTGCTGAAACGGGGCATTCCGGCACAGGCCCGATGGCATTGCGGATGCCGTCGGATTCCTGTGCCCCTGCGCATACGTCCGCATCGTCTCCGGCAGAAAATCGCCGCCCGGCGGTTGCGTTTGAATGCCGCGTCCCTGTGACGGCACTGCCTGCCCCGGAGCATCATCCCGCCGCTCCATGGAGATTCAGCCGGTATGGTGCGCTCCCATGCCCGGTTTCCCGAGGGCTATCCTCCTGGAGGAGGGGTTTTTGGGAGGGGGAGATCCCCTCCCCGGTCCCCCCCGTTGGGATGTCCCCCTCGGTCCACGGTCCCGAAATAGCCTGCGAAAACAGGACACTGCGTATCGGTGCAGCGTCAGGAATTTTCATCCGTTGGGCCTGCGGGCGTAAAACGACCTCATACGCGGTTTCATCGGTCAGGCCTGATGCAGCGCCTCAAGTGTCTTTTATCGGCTGCACCTGCAGCCCGCAGGGACATTATGACGATCCGGGATATTCGGAGGTGCGGGTATCAATATCGTTTTCTGTTCACACCGTTAACTACGTTGTGTAAGCCGTGCTGCACGAGCTGGTGCAGCCCCGGGCGTCCGGACGGGGGGAGTTCACCGACGATCCGGCTTGCCCCGGATGTTGCCGCACACGCGTGGAAGGCCGTGATGTGTGGGGAACGGACGGATCAGCGGTTTTCCGGCATCATCGACGATGCGGGCGGTATGATCTGCCCCGCAGTCAGGCAGGGGGGTAGACCACTTCGGGCTGTATGAAGAGAAGAAGGCTGCTGATGAGCCGGTGCGCCCTGCCCCCGCCTTCCCTCTGATCCCGCCATGCGCGTGACCGGGGACAAATGCCGCCCGTTAACCATTCGGCGTCCGGGACTGAAACGCGGCTTTCCGCAACAGCGGGGAGGCCTGAGATATCTTTTCCAGGGACGGGTCCTGGAAAAGAGGCTGGCGTTATGGAGAGAAGGATGTGGGTGCCATGAAGAAGTTTCGGCCCTGTAGAAAAGCTCGATCACGATCCGCAAACCCCCTGCTGTGCTCGTTCTCTTGAGATTGTAGAGAATGAGTTTGATCTTGATTTCCTTCGCCTGAGCCCGGTATTTCCTGGC
>JAHKLN010000058.1 GCA_020854755.1 Methanomicrobiaceae archaeon
CCCCTTCACTTTCAACCCCTGCACCTCGCCCATATATACCCCGTGCCCCCATCGCCTGTACATGCGGACGAAGGACCTGCTGCGATACGATCAGACCCTCTTCCGGGACCGGGAGGTCTTCGAGTTCAGCTATGTGCCCGAGCAGCTGCATCACCGGGATGCGCAGCTGCGGGAGCTGGCGGAACTGGTGAGGGGGTGCGTGCACGGCGGGCGGCCGCGGAGCGCGATCTTGCGGGGGCCGCCGGGGACCGGGAAGACGACGACGGTCAGGAGGCTCTTTGCCGAACTGGGGGAGGCGACCCGGCGGGTGGTGCCGGTGTACGTCAACTGCCAGCACGACCGCACGCAGTACGCGGTCTTCTCCTGCGTCTTTGAGGAGCTGGCCGGGTACGCCCCGCCGTCGACGGGCAAGCACCTCAACGATCTGGCACGCGGGGTCGTGAAGATGCTGGAGGCGCGGGAGGCGGCGCTCCTGGTCTGCCTGGACGACGCGAACTACCTGCACGAGGAGCGGCGGCTGAACAACCTCCTCTACCGCCTCCTCAGGTTCTACGAGAAGTGGGACGCCCGGCGGACCGGGGTCTTTGCGGTCTCGAGCGACATGGGGCTCGATCTCTGCGCCGCCGTCGACCAGCGCGTCCGGTCGGTCTTCCACCCGATCGAGGTCCGCTTCCCGCCCTACTCCCGGGAGGAGATCCGGCAGATCCTCTCCGATCGGGTGCGGCAGGGGCTGTACCCGGGGGTTGTTGCCGCGGGCGCACTGGATCTCGCCGTCGATATCACGGCGGGCGAGCGCGACATCCGGGTCGGGATCGACCTCGTCCGGATGGCGGCGGAGCACGCGGAGCGGGAGGGCCGCCGGACCGTCACCCGGCAGGACGTGATGCAGGTCTCCCGGACCGTGATTGCGCCCACCCTGCAGGCGAAGGCCGCAGGCCTGACCGAGGGCGAATCCCTCCTCCTCTGCAGGATCGCCGAGCAGGCGGCGTTCGGCAGCGGGGAGATGACCGCGGGAGCGGTCTTTGCCGCCGTCGGGGAGCGGATGCGGATCGGGTATACGACCTACCACACCCGCCTGAAGCAGCTTGCGGCCGCCGGGATCATCGATCTCCCGGTCCGGACCGGCCGGGGGAGGACGCGGGAGATCGTCCTCAGGTACGATCCGCTGCAGGTGCTCTCGGTCTGCGGGGAGCGGTGAGCCCGCACTACATTGGTCTCTCCGTCCGGATCCGCGACTTTTCGGATCCCGGAAGGCGCACCGCGGCAGGCAGCCGGCAGAGATCGACCTGCCGCCCGCCCGCATGCGCGCCCCCTCTTCTTCCATCCGGGAAATGCCCTGCGTTCTGCCTTTTGGCAGCGGAAGGGGCAGGCGGACCGCCCCCGGGCGGGCGGCCTCTCCGGGGGTGCCGGACAGCCTCCGGAGGGGCGGGCATCGCCGGTTCCATGCTCCCGCCACCCGCCGGCGCGGGAACAAAACCAAAAGGTATAGCATTGCACAGAAAAATAGTGCATTCTGCGGAGGAACAGGGGGCGATCCCGGAGGTCTCCGGTCCCCCGCTGTACCTGCGGACGAAGGAGCAACTGCTGCCTGTCCGGCCCCGCGGAAGGAAACGGCCGTGCGGGTCGGCACCTCCGGGTGCGGCCGGAGGCATGCAACGAGAAGGATACCATGGCATCCCGGCGACGTTCCGAAGTAATCTGCACAACATCAGGCTCTCCCTGTACCTGCCGGCCGGCGCGGCAGCCGGCCGGCTCGAACGTCGATACGCTGCCTTTTGCATCGCCTTCTGACTGCGGATCATGCATGGAGTACGCGCCTCCTCCCCCGGTCTCCACCGGGTGCCTCTGCGCTGCGGGATCATGAAGACCGGAAGAGTCTCCGGCGCCGGCAGGCGGGAGCGACCCGGGAAAGACCCGCACCCGCAGAGGCCCGGGTGCCTGGCCGGCGGCGGCACCCCCGGCGAATCTCCCGCCGGGATACGCCGGCGGCTCTTCGATCTGGTCGAAGAGGCCGCGGAGCGGCCCGCCGCGCTCGAAGAACTTGCAGCCGGGATCGATGCGATCTGCAGGCAGAACGACGATCTTTTTGCCAGGCTGCAGGCGCTCGAAGCCGAGCACCCGACGGCCTTCGATGCCCTGACCCAGCAGGTCTTCCAGTACGACCGGAACGGCGTGATCGTGAAGGCGAACCTTGCCGCCCGGCAGGCGCTCGGGGACGGGATCGTGGGGATGGACATGCACCGGCTGGTGCAGCACGCCGCGATGCGCCGCCCCGACGGCAGGCCGGTCGGGAAGAAGGAACTCCCGGTATACCGCGCCCTGCAGGGGGAGACGGTCACCGATCTCCGCCTGGACATCACCGACTGCCGCGGGAAGACGATGAACCTCCTGGTATCGGCGACCCCGCTCGTCACCGGGGCGGTCGTCACCTGGCAGGACGTCACCGCGCTTGAGACCGCCGGAAAGGAGCAGCGCCACCTGCTCCGCCGGATGAGGGAGGCGAATGCCGACCTGCTCGAGCTCTCCGCCGACCTGGACCGCGAGCGCCAGAACCTCACCGAGATCCTCTCGGCCCTGCCCGATCTGGTCACGATCATCGACGGCGACGGCAGGCTCGCCTACGCAAACCCGCCTGCTGCCCGGGCATTCGGGTGTGAGCCCGACGAGATTGCAGGCCTGGCCTGGCAGGAGATCGGGCTGCCGGCCGGGGTCATGAAGCCCTATATGGAGACGATACGCTCCATCTTTGTCTCCGGCAGGCAGGCGACCGGGGAGATCCATCCTGCCGATCTGGACGGGGGCCACTGCTACGAGTTCATTGCATCGCCCCTCTTCGGATCCGACGGCAGGGTCACGGCGGTCCTCTCGGCGTTCCGTGACATATCGGACCGGAAGCGGATGGAGGAGGCCATGCGGGAGTCAGAGGAGAAGTATCGCCTCCTCTTCGAACGGATGCTCGAGGCGGTATACCTCTTTGAGATCGTCAGGGACGGGGACGGGAACCCGGTCGACTATCGCTGCCTCGACCTCAACCGGCAGGCAGAGGCTGCCGTGGGGCAGCCCGTCCCCGGCCTGATCGGCACAAGCATATCGGCCGTCTTCGGGGAGGTGAAAGAGCCCTGGGAGAAGTTCCTCTCCGGCGTTGCGGCATCGGGCGAACCGGGGCACGCCGAACTCTCCTCCCCCTCCCTGGGGCAGTACCTGGATGTGGCGGCATACTGCCCGCAGCCCGACCAGATCGCCGTGATCGCCAACGATATCTCGCGCCGCAGGCGGGCCGAAGAGGCGCTGAAAGCGAGCGAGGAGATGTTTCGGACGATCGCCCAGAGGAGCTTTGACATCATCGCCACGTTCGACACACGGGGACGCATCACCTACATCTCCCCTGCCGTGGAGCGCTCCCTGGGATACCGCCCGGAGGAGCTCGAGGGCGCAACGGTGCAGGAGTACGTCCTGCCCTCGAGCCTGCCGGAACTCCGCCGGGCGCACAGGGCGATCCTGGGGGGCGAGGAGATCGAGGGGCTCGAGATCGAGATCAGGAGGCGGGATGGCGGCATCGCGGTCCTGGAGAACAATGCCTCGCTGATCTTCAGCAACGGGGAGACCGTCGGCATCCAGTGCACCGCCCGCGACATCACCGAGCGGGTGCTGCTGGATGGCTTAAAGCAGCAGGCGTACGACCGGATCGAGCATAACATCGAGCAGTTCGCCATTCTCGGCGACCACATCCGCCACCCCCTGCAGGTGATCCTCGCCCGGGCCGACCTCATGGACGATCCGGAGACGGCAGAGAATATCCGGGAGCAGGTGAGACGGATCAACGCCCAGATCCGGCAGCTCGACGAGGGGTGGGTGGAGTCAAGGAAGATCCGGGAGTTTCTCCGGCGGAACGAATAGGCGATGCCGCCTCGCGGATTCCCGAACGCATGCGGGGGCGCAGTCGGCCGCGGCTTCATTGGCGATCCGGGTACGGATGCGGGCTTTCTGGCTGTTTGCCACCGGGGATGTCGCACCCCGCAGGAGGTGGGCATCCGTGCACGGGGTGCGGCGACCGGATCGGGGAGCGACGGTGGTGCGGGGGATCGCCCGATGCGCTCGCATCCGGCATGGGATACCGGATCGGGCCGTTCAGAGCATCCGTTCCGGATGCATGCACTTCCCCCTTATCTGCACTGCCCGGTGCCCGCCGGGTCCGCCCCTCACCCTCTCTCCGATACCCGATAGACTCCAGCGGCAGCGGGATCCTGCAGGCTGCCAGACGTCAGACAATGCGGCCCGGCGATACCCTTCATGGAAGTACATTTCTGGTTTTTGTCTTGTTACATCCGGCGAATGTTGTGTGAATCCGCTCTTATCGGAGAAGATCGGGTAGAAAAGTTAATATATAATATTTATATATTAAGGTTAACATCATGAATATATCGGACCCGGCAACGGCCGTTGCCCCGTTGCTGGAGGCAGAGTGCCGTTCACCGGCAACATCCAGGAGAAGGAGACCCCCTGCATGTCGAAGTCCCAGAGCACCACGAATATGAGTTCAGGTAACAGTCAAATCGGCCCGGTAAGACGCCGCTCAAAGAAAGCGCTTGAAACATGCAATGAGATCATCGGAGGCTTCCAGGGTGCAGCAACCATGCCGGATCTCCTGGATGCGGCGATGGATGCGACCCTCGGCAGGCTCGATCTCGATGCTGCCGGGATCTGCCTGGTGCGGCCCGGGACGGTTGAGATCGTCCTGGAGCGTTTCTTCCCGGCCGAATCCGGAGACATCGTGCGCAGCGTCCCGCTCGATGCCGAACCATACTCCGCGGTGTTCATCGAAAAACAGCCGATCGTCACCGCCCGCCCCGCCGGGGCGCACGCTGCCGGGATCCGGGCGATCGCGCATGTCCCCCTGCTCGCCGGGGATACGCTGCACGGGGGGCTCGTCGTCCTGAGTATGCGCCGCTCCCGGATCACGGGCAGGGAGATCAGGATCCTGGTGAACATCGGGAAGGATATCGGGGCCGCCGTCGCCGGGTTCCGGGAGGAAGAGGCAGAGATCGACCGTTTCCAACCCGGGGACGACCTGTCCTCCGAGATCTTCGTCGTCTATGACGAAGAGCGGAGGATCCGGCGCATGAGCGAGTACGGCGTGAGAATGAGCGGGTATCGGGAAGAGGAGCTCCTCGGCCGCACCGACGAGGAGATCTTTCCCCCGGCAGTCACGGACTCGTACCTGCCCGCCCTTCTGCGTGTGTTTGAGACGAAGCGGCCGGAGAAGGCGGAATGCGGGATGCCCCTGCACCCCTCCTCCCGTTCGGTCGTCGTGCACTATCTTCCCGTCCTCGACGAGCAGGGCGAGATCCGGCAGGTCATCGGGATCATGAACGACAATGCCAGGAGGCTGCAGGCGGATGCGGCACTGCGGGACGCCACCCGGAGGCTGCAGGAGCTCGAATCCATCGTCAACAGGAGCCCGGCGATCGCCGTCCTCTGGAATGCTTCGGGGGGCTGTCCCGTCGAGTTTGTCTCCGACAACATCGTTGCGTTCGGCTACCCGCCCGAGGAGTTCACGAGCGGGCGGATACGGTTTGCAGATATCACCCACCCGGACGACCGCGAACGCGTCGAAGTGGAGATAGCCGAGCACCTGCGGGGTGGCTGCGGCGAGTTCGCCCTGCAGTACCGGATCGTCACCGGCTCGAACGAGATCCGCTGGGTCGAGGAGCGGATATGGGTGTGCAGGGACGAGAGCGGCGGCGCCACCCATTATCAGGCGATCCTGGTCGACATCACCGCCCGGGTGCTGATGGACGCCCTCCAGCAGCAGGCGTACAGCCGGATCGAACAGAATATGGAGCAGTTCGCCGTTCTCGGCGACCACATCCGCCATCCCCTGCAGGTGATCATGGGGAGGGCGGATCTCATGAACGACGAGCACGCCGGCCAGATCCGCGAACAGGTGAGAAAGATCAACGAGATCTTAAAGCGGCTCGACCAGGGCTGGGTGGAATCAAAGAAGATCCGGGAGTACCTGCAGCGGAACGAATAGCCGCTGCCGGCGGCGGGACTGGCCGGGAGTCACGCCAGCTCGTTTCGACGGAGGAACTCCCGGATCTCCCGCGACTCGATCCAGCCCTCCTCAAGCCGCTTGACGAGCGCATCGATCCGCCGGACCTGCTCCCGGATCTTTTCTGCAGTCCCTTCGTCTTCCATCAGATCCGCCCGGGCGAGGATCGCCTGCAGGGGGTGGCGGATATGATCGCCCAGTATCGCAAACTGCTCCATGTTCCGTTCGATCTGGTCGAATGCCTGCCTGCGGAGTTCTTCGTCCCGCTTCCGGTCGGTGATATCCTCGATCATGCCGATGAGAAAGCGTATCTCCCCGTCGGGGCCGCGGAGGAGCGAGGTGGTCAGCTGCCCCCAGACCGTCCGGCCGTCCTTTGCGATATAGCGTTTCTGCATGAGATCGGTCTCGTGCCTGCCGGCAAGCGTCCCCTGAAAGTGCGCCAGGGCCGCTGCTGCATCCTCCGGGTGGGTGAGATCCAGGATCGTCATCTGCTGCAGCTCGTCAGCGCTGTAGCCGAGCATCTTCTGGAACGCCGGATTGACCCGGAGAATCCTCCCTGCGGTATCCGCGAGGACGATGCTGATCCCCGCCCGCTCGAAGATCCCCCGGAAGCGCTCCTCGCTCTCCCGCAGGGCGCGCTCCGCCTCTCTCCTCCCGGTGAGATCCTGGAAGACGCCGGCGGCGCCGATCCTCTGCCCGTCGGAACCGATGATCGGGGCGCTGTCGGCCACAAGGTCGCGCAATTCTCCCTCCGCCCCCAGTATTGCAAACTCCCTGCCCTGTATGATCTCCCCGTGCCGTGCCGAACGGACGAGCGGAAGATCGTCGGGAGGGCAGGGATCCAGGCCGGGATGGCAGAGGTGGAGGGCGGCAAAGTGTTCGGCATCCATACCGGGATGGACGGCCCGGGAGTATATCCGGTCAGCGGCCGGGTTGGTCATCCGGATTCGGGCATCCCGATCCGCGACGACGATCGCCTCCGGGATGCTCTCGATGATCACCCGCAGCAGCGCCCGCTCCTCGTCGAGCGTGCGTATTGTCCTGACCTGCCCGGTGATCTCCTGCCAGACGACGACGCCGCCGAAGATCTGCCCGCCCAGGATGAGGGGCGACGCCGATATGAGGATGCGGCGGATCTCCCCCCGCCGATCGGTGACATCCATCCGTTCGGCGCTCACCCGCTCTCCCCGCAGCGCACGGCCGGCCGGCAGATCGTCCATGGACGCCTCCCGCCCGTCCGGGTAGCCAGGCGCCGTCCGCCTGGCGATCGCCGCCTGCGTCATGCCGACGATCTCCTCCCCCATGCACCGGGTCGCCGCCCGGTTTGCCCGGATCACCCGGCCTGCGGTGTCGAAGACGAGCACCGGCTGCACCATCGCATCCAGAATGGCGTCCCGCTCCTCTCTCCTCCTCTCGGCCCTTCTCCGGAGTTCGTCATTCTCTGCCGCCAGTTCGCGGTTCATCCGCTCGAGCGCATCGATCCCGGCGGCGAGCCGGGCGATGGCCTCGTTCCGGGTCGCTCCGTCCGAACTCTCCCGCAGGCACGCCAGTTCGGCCTGCAGCGCCGCGATCGGATCGCCTGCGCGGGCGCGGGCCATTCAGCCACCCCGTGTTTCCGGCATCCGCACGGGCAGGAATGCCGCTCTCTCCCGGGCGTTTTGAGGGGAGGCGCACGCTCCCGCTCCGGAACCGATCGCCCTGCGATGCCTCTCTCCGGATGAGGCGAGCGGCAGCAGATGCCGGCAAAACCCCCCGCGGACACCGCCTGCCACCGGGCGGGTCGCCCCGGGTATCTGCGACTCCGGGCAGAGAAGGGGCGGCTCGCCGGAGGCGTTACTCGTCGAATGCATGGGAATATCATCCTTCCGCAGGGGAGGCTATTTTTTATAGCGATCAGAGGATAAAAACTCTGCGGAAAGTGTGTGGGAAACGCGGCCAATAATCCCGCGCACGAGGACAGGGCTGCAGCCCTTCCGGCTCCCCCGCCGCCCCGGTCTGGGGTGTGCGGGGCGATCCCTCTGGATCGAAGTCCGGGGTGCCTTTGCCTGATTACGATGAACCGCAGGGATCGCCGGTGAAAGTGGCGATCTCATCGCACCGTAACGTGCCGTGCGGCATCTGGAGAAATCCCGGGAGGTCCGGGATTCCGGTAAAGCAACGTTGATATCCCTTCGTTCTGCAGATTCGGTACCTTCGGTCCACCTTTTTTCCCCGCCATCCGGAGATTCTGCAGGTGCGGGGCGGGCGGCCGCCTGCCCCTGCCGTCAAGGCGCACCGAGAGACAGCAGAGCGTGATTCCGATGAATACAGGACTGCAGAGAAACCGCACTCCCTGCACGGGGGTGGACCTGCCCGTAGGGATAGCCGCCGGAGAGAGAAGAGCGATCGGCGGCGGCCAGCATCAGCGGCACTGCCGCACAGATGCCCCGGCCGCCGGCGGCCGCCTCTCCGTGAAGCATGGAAGAGTGCCTGCCAGGGAGGCCTGCGGGTGACGGCGCCCCGGGATCATGCGGCAGGCCCGGTCCCGCTCTACCTCATCCCGCAGGTGCTCTCAAAGGAGATCCACCGGCTCAGGGGAGCGGTCGCCGAGATCCGGATCACCCGGACGAGCGGCCACCGCTACATCATCAGGATCAGGGTGCGGGAGGGGGGCCGTGCCTGAGCCCGGCACGCTTGCCTGCGGGGGCGACGGGACGCTCCTCATCCTGATCGGCGGCGAACGCTACCGGATCGACCCGGCAGATGCACGCCGCCTGATCTTCTTCGGGGGATCGGTGGCGATCCGGGCGGGGCACCGGCGCAGCGGGGTGATCGCAGGGCGGGCGGCGTTGAACCCGCCGGGAAGAGCGGTGGTGCTCCGCACTGCCGCGGGGGAGCACGTGATGCCGCTTGCGGCCTTCCGCCGGGTGGCCCGGGGGGAGATGCACGCCGCCCCCCTCCATCCCTGCTCCCCGGGATGAGGACCGGCCCGGGCACCCCGCGGGCTGGAGGAATCCGGACGGTCTCTGCGGCGGGGGAGATCCCCCAAAAATCCCTCTCCCGCCAGGACTGCCGGCGGGAGGCCGTGCCCGGGGGAAGCATATGGAAAGCAGCGATCGCCTTCTCTCTCCCGGACCGGCCCGGTCTTCACGGGAGATGGAATCGATACGGATACGCCCCCACCGGACCGGATGACCGCCCTCCACGGGCGGGCTACGGCCGCCGCGGCGTCTTCCGGTAGACCATTCCCTGGAATACGGCAATCCGGTCCCCGTTCCCGTCGGTCACGTGGACGGTGTAGGTGGCGAGCTTCGGGTTCTGTGCAAACTCTTCCGCTTCGGCATAGAGCATCCCCGCAGATGCCGCCTTCATATAGGAGATATGGGCGTTGATCGCCGCTGCGGGGATGCCGTGGGAGTTTGAGGCGAGGGCAAAGGCGGTATCCGCCAGGGTGAAGAGCACACCGCCGTGGACCGTCCCGTGGCTGTTTCTATGGTGATCCCGCACCTCCATCCTCACCCGCGCCCTGCCGGGGGCGACCTCCACCATCTCTATCCCGTTGTGCCGTGCGTAGGCATCGGCGGAGAAGAACGCTGCCGACTCATCTGTTCCTGCCATATGCCACACTTCGCCCCGGATGCATAAAAGGTGTGCTCCCGCACGCAGCATCCCCCGGCAAAACCGGCACGCGGACGTGAACATATATATGGGATAGGCGTGATCCGGAGAGATCATGAAGAATATCATCGAGACGCTGAAGGAGTCGGAGGGCTTTGCCACGTTCCTCGATCTGGTCAGGATCGCGAATATGGAGGAGAACCTGGCCAGGGAGGGCCCGTTCACCGTCTTCGCCCCGACCGACGAGGCGTTTGCGCGGGTGCAGAGGGAGCGCATGGACGAACTGCGCCAGGATCCCGACACGCTCGAGCTCCTCCTCGCCTACCACATCGTCCCGGGGATGCTCTCGTCGACCGAACTGCGGCAGCTCAGTGCGGCACAGACGCTGCTCGGCACCATGCTCACCGTCCGATCCTCGTCGCTCGGGATCTCGATCAACAACGTCCGGATCGTCGAGGCGGACGCCTTCTGCACGAACGGCATCTGCCACGCGCTCGACGCCGCCCTGATCCCGCCGGACATCCCGGTCATCGTCACGTAACGCCGGGTGCGCGATCCGCGCTACGCGAGCTGCGCTACGCGATCCGCTACGCCGCCGGCAGCCGGGCGGCGGTCGCGATCGCACCCTCGAGCTCGCCCGGGGCGTCGGTGCCGATCAGGAAGTTGCTGCCGTTCTGCAGCGAGATCATGACCGCCTCGCGGCCGGAGACATTGTACATCCAGCCCTTCGGCGTAAGCCAGATCCCGAAGCCGTAGTACCAGGGGTATCGGATGGCCCGGGCGCGGACGATCTCGCGGAGCGGGAACCGCTTCCTGATCACCCCGGGCCCGAACCTGACCTCCAGGAAGGAGTCCGTGATCTCGACGGTGAGCGTGGGGAAGAGCGCCAGGCAGAGGACCAGGACGGCCAGCACGGCAGTTGCGATCCAGGAGAATCCGACGGTCAGCATCAGGTACCAGATGAGGGCGATGCCGCCGCAGAGCGCGGCGACGGTCAGGTAGCCGATCTGGGTGTGGTGGTACGTGGTATCCATGCGTTATCGCATGGAAGGTTTGACCTTTCGGGAATAAAGGTTATCACCCGGCAGCGGGGGCGGTCCGAAACATCCTTATTGCGCAGACGCCGAACCCCTTCCTGATCCATGCATCGGCGTGGAGGCGGGTGGCGCATGAGCACCGAAAGAGCAACGAGAGACCGGAAGTTGCCGATCATCGAGGCCGGGACGCGGGAGGCCGCCCTCTGCACGATCTGCAACGTCGGCAGCGCGCTCGCACACCTCCGCGAGGTGCGGCGGCACGTGCGGGGCGACCACAAGCGGCGCCTGGATGAGGTCGCGGTGATCCTCCGGGTGATCGCGCTCGAGGCGCAGGAGACCTACGCCATATCGGACGAAGAGGCGATCGCCTTCATGCGGGCGCGGGAGCAGGCCCTTCCGGATACCACCCGCAGCCTTTAACCCCTTCTCCCGCCTATGCTGAGGGAATGAGGGAGATCCTCCGGAAGACCGTCCATCTCGTCGTCGGCCTCGGGATTGCCGGGTTCGTCGCCGTCGCCGAGCAGAGACTCGCCGTTGCAGTCCTCATGCTCGCCATCTTCGTCGGGTTCATCCTGTCCGATGCGCTTGCAAAAGGCTACACGATACCGCTCGTCTCCCCGATCATCGAACGCCTCGAACGCCGGGAAGCGGTGCCCGGCACGGGTGCGCTCTTCTTCGTATTGAGCGCCCTCTTCTGCCTGGTCTTCTTTGAGCCCGGCATCGTCGTCCTCGCGCTCATCGTGCTTGCCGTGCTGGACAGCGTCACCACGCTCGTCGGGATGCGCTTTGGGAAGACGCGGATCTACAACAGGAAAACGCTGGAGGGCACGCTTGCCGGGATCGCGATGACTTCCGCCGTCCTCGTGCCGTTCCTCTCCCCCGCCCCGGCCCTCCTCGTTGCGGGTGCAGCAGGCATCGTCGAGCTCCTCTCGCCGGTAGACGACAACCTGGTCATCCCTCTCTGCGCCTGCCTGATCCTGACGTTCCTCCCCTGACCCCGAAAGGAGCCCCCGTTTTGGATGGTTGAACCGGGAAGCTCAACAATCGTTTAAATCACCGCGTCGAAAGGGAGTATGTTCGGAGGTGAACGGGAGATGAAACGAATCATTGCAGTCCTCCTGATCTGCCTTCTCCTCGTTCCCGCAATTGCCTCGGCTGTGCCGGGAATGGCGAAGGGGCACGAGAAGGAGAAGGGAGGCCTGCCCGCACAGGCAGGGCAGGTGCAGAAGAACGGAATCGGCGAAGACCAGTCGAGAGGCCGGAACGTGACCGAGCTCCATGCCGCCATCCAGGAGCGGAAGGAGGAGAGGGAGCGCGAGAGGGTGGAGGCACAGAACGCCCGGAGGCAGTACCTCGGAAACCAGAACCAGTACCTCGGAAACCAGAACCGGGTGCGGTTCGCCGTCCACACCCTGCTCGCTGCTGAAAACCGCACCGGCGGTATCGGGCCCGAGATATCGGCCATCGCACGGGAGTTTAACAACTCGATCGATAAGGCGACGCAGGCGGAGGAGCGGATCATGAACAGGAACAGGCTTACGCGCATGTTCTTTGGTGGTGACGCCGCTGCTGCGGAGCAGATCGAGGAGATGATCATCCGGAACCAGGAGCGGATCCAGGAGCTGAAACGGCTGATTGAAGACTGCCCCTGCGACGACGAGACGCGCGCCCTTCTCATGGAGCAGGTGCGGGCGATGGAAGAGGAGCAGGAGCGCCTCCGGGAACTCGTCCGGCAGGAGCTTGAGGACCGCGGCCTCCTCGGCAGGCTCTGGAAGCGATCTCCGGCAGGCGGATGACGGCAGCCTGCCGGAAACGCCTCTCTTTTTTAAACCCTGCGGAGAGCGGTATTACGCGCTCATCTTCCTGAAGAGGAACGCCCCCGCCAGCGCCGTGGCTGCAGCAAACGCGATCAGCACGCCGCCGCAGAGCAGCGGATCGATCTGGGATGTGCCGGACAGCCCGTAGCGTATCCCCTCGACCCCGTAGGTCAGCGGGTCTGCCATGGTGAGCGGCGCAAGCCAGGATGGCAGGCTGCTTATCGGGAAGAGCGCTCCGGAAAGCCCGAATATCGGGAAGACGACGAAGTTCATGACGAGCTGAAACCCGTGCATATCCTCCATCCGGGATGCGATCGCGATCCCGAACGCCGTAAACGAGATCCCGATCAGCGCCATGAAGCAGAGCGCGATCAGGAATCCCGCCGCACTGGAGAGGGTCAGCCCGATGAACAGCGAGAGCACCAGGATGATCACGCCCTGGATGCAGGCGGTCGTCGCTCCGCCCAGCGTCTGCCCGAGCATGATCTCCATGCGGGAGACCGGTGCGACCAGCGTCTCCTTCAGAAACCCGAACTGCTTGTCCCAGATGATCTGGATGCCGGCAAAGACCGAGGTGAACAGCACGCTCATGGCGACGATCCCCGGGACGAGGAAAGCGGTATAGCCTTCCCCCGTCCCGGGGATGCTCACGATGGAATTCAGCCCGAATCCCAGGAACAAAAGAAAGAAGAGCGGCATGCCCAGGGTGCCGATGATCCTGCTCTTTGAACGGAGGTACCGCTTGACGCTCCGGAGCCAGATGGTGTAGATGATATCCATATTACCGCCTCGCCGTCCGCTGGTACATGCGCATCCGGTCTCTCTCGTCCGCGGTCTCGTCGCGCATGCTCCTGCCGGTAAAGTGCAGGAAGACATCCTCGAGCGTCGGTTTGCGGATGGAGATGGAGTCTGCGGGCACCCCGTTCCCTGAAAGCCTTGCCACGATCTCCATGATATGCCGCTCCGCATGCTGCAGGTTGATCCTGACCGTTCCGTCGTACTGTTCGGCACGGAGAGCTCCCGCCGCCGTGACGGCGGAGGCCACCGCCGCCGGATCCGGGGACGTAATCGTTATCACGTCCCCTCCCACCGCCTCTTTCAGGGCGCCGGGAGCGTCCAGCGCGACGATCCGGCCGTGATCGATGATCGCCACCCGATCGCAGAGCCGGTCTGCCTCCTCCATGTAGTGCGTGGTGAGGATGATCGTGATCCCGGCCTCCCGGTTCAGCCTCTCGATGTACTCCCAGAGGTGGTTGCGGGTCTGGGGATCCAGGCCGAGGGTGGGCTCGTCCAGGAACAGCACCTTCGGCCGGTGGAGCAGCCCGCGCGCGATCTCCAGTCGCCGCCGCATCCCTCCGGAGAACGTCTTCACGAGATCGTGCTGCCTGCCGTCGAGTTCAACCAGAGCCAGCAGTTCTGCGATCTTCTCCTGCCGGAGCGGGTTCGGGATACGGTAGAGCCGGCCGTGGAAATCCATATTCTCAAAAGCGGTGAGTTCCTCGTCCAGGCTCTGGTCCTGGAAGACGATGCCGATGGACCGCCGCACCCCGTCCTCGCCGCCGGCGATGCTGTGGCCGTTGATCATCGCAGCGCCCGAGGTCGGTTTGAGGAGTGTTGCGAGCATCGAGATCGCCGTCGTCTTTCCGGCGCCGTTCGGGCCGAGCAGGCCGAAGATCTCCCCCTCCGGTATCTCAAACGAGATGCGGTCGACGGCGGTGAAGCTGCCGTACATTTTTGTCAGGTTCTCAACGTATATCGCCGTCATGCTGCGTCATCCTCTGGAGTTCTCTATGGCAGTCTCTGACAATGCTTATTGCCTCTGCTTCGGTTTCGGGAGGGAGGGCATCGATGACCGTTCCGAGCTCAAAATACAGGCTTTTCAGCATGCCTTTCTCTTCCCCGAAGATATCGAAGAGCAGGTTTTTCACGTGGAGCAGTCTGTCGTGCGACGCTTTCTCGTGCTGCACGATACTCCCCAGCACCGCTCTTCCTCTATCGGTGAGGCAGTAGACGATCTTTGACCGCTTCCCGGTCTCGCATACCAGGATCAGGCCCTCTTCTTCAAGCTGCTGCAGGATCGGGTAGAGCGTGCCTTTGCTCGGCATCCACAGGCGTTCGGTCTTTTCCGAGATCTCCTTCCTGAGGTCGTATCCTGACTTCGGCTCCCTGTTGAGGGAATGGAGGATATACAGGGTGAGCAGCCCCCTGTTCTTTCCGTGTTTTGAGGCGAATGTCAATAGACTCATGGCGCTCCTCCGGCTTATATTTCGAACCCGGACCGTTCGATATAGTACTGTTATCCCCGGAGGAATAAAGGTATGGTCGGGAGACAATAGAAGCCGCCCGCCCCCGCACCGGAACAACACGCGGATCTTCTGTGAGCCTGGATGAGGCCGGGATCTGCCGCGGGCGCGGCCGATGAACGGCCATGATGGGTTGCAGGCACCCCGGATCCCTGCGCTATTCTGTTCCAGTGGACCGGGGAGAGCATCCTTCCCGGGCGGGAGCGATTGCCCCCACGGTCCACTCTGCCGGGAGTAGCGAATCCGTGATGCTATCGGAAACTCATGGATTTTCATCGGTTGCGCCTGCAGCCTCTCCCCGGGCTGTATGGGCGTTTCACATGAAACCACACGATGCCTTGGGGCCACAGGCATACCGAATGAAGGTGGGCGGTGCTGCTTGCCACCAACTTTCATCTAAAAATGTGAACTGTTTCTGAAACAGAAGGCTCTCACCGCTTGGTTCTTACTCCCCTGCACACACGGCTTCCCCCCGGCGCTTCATCCGGGGGGAGGGATTTTTGGGGGAGGGGGAGACCCCCTCCCCGGTCCCCACCCCCCGTTGGGATGTCCTCCTCGGTCCCCTGCCACGGGATAATCTGCGAAAACCGGACCGGGATATCGACATCCGCTCATTAATTCTCATCGGTTACGCCTGCGGCCGTAAAACGGCTTCATCGGCGTTTCGCATGAGAATGCGAACCGGTTACAAAACGGAAGGCTCTCACTGCTCAAATCAGTTCGCCCCCGTACACGGCTTCCCACCGGCTATCCTCGCGGGGGGAGGGGGTTGGAGGGGAGGCGGCTCCCCCTCCCCTGCCCCCACCCCCATTGGGATGCCTCTCCCGGTCCACTGTCCCGGGAGAACCAGAGGAGAAATCAGGACACCGCATATCGGTGCAGGCTCGAGAATTTTCATCCGTTGCGCCTGCGGCCGTAAAACGGCTTCATGGACGTTTTGGATGAAAATGGATGGTGTTGCCC
>JAHKLN010000009.1 GCA_020854755.1 Methanomicrobiaceae archaeon
ATACTCCAATCGCGTTTATCAGGGTACGGGCGTCCCCAGCGTTCTTTTGTTGGCATGAAAGATCGGGAGGGGCGCCCGGCATCTTCTTTCTTTGGGTCAAGGACAGGAATTATTCAACACAGTAGACTGCAATCTCAGGGGTGATATCCCAAGATGCCCCCGACTTCAGTCGGGGGAGCAGTCACAGATATCGATATGCAGTGTCCTGTTTTTGCAGACTATCCCGGGACAGTGGATCGAGGGGGACATCCCAACGGGGGGCGGTGACGGGGAGACCCCCTCCCCGCAAAACCCCTCCCCCCGGATGAAGCGCCGGGGAGTAGCCGTGTACGGGAGCGAATTGGTTTGAGCGGCGAATACATTCTATTTCAGAAACGGTTTGCATTTTCATGTGAATTATAAAGCCTCTCAGATAAAATTCTGGCTCATGCCATTCCGTCCAGGAAAAATACGGTACGAAATCAACCTTTCATCGCTATCACCTCGAGTTATGTGAGAAAGGGGTGCACCCGGCGATCTTCCTCGAACTTCTTCAATCGGGGTATGAGATCCGGAAAGTCGATCTCGAGCACTGTTCTACTGATACCAAGGATATCCCGATAAAAAAGGGGATCCACGGGGTATGATGGCTATAAGAAGGTAAACGGGATTAAGCTCAGTGCTCTGGTTGATCGGAATGGTTTCCCACCCGCCTGCACGGTTTCCCCGGCTAATGTCCATGAATCCCGGCTGTATCAGCCAACGATGGAAGCATTCAAGATTCCGGGAGTTTCCGATCAGCCTTCGATCATCTCTGCCGATGCAGCCTATGATTTCCAGGAGATTCGGCAATACAATCGGAAACAAAGGATAACGAGCAATATCCCGGTCAACCGGAGATCCCGAATATATCCAAACCGGGGAAGGGCCATACTGGTTCGATCCAGAGCTCTGCAGGATACGGAGTGCAATTGAACGGTTCTTCAGCTAAAATGAAGCGTTTACAAAGATCGTTCCACGATATGAGCGATATGAATACTCATTCCTCTGACTGATCCATCTGGCATGCACCATCATGGTCTGGAGAGTTTGGGATGAGCTCGATTGCACAGCCACTCTCCGCGGGTAAGGGCTCATCAGAATGCCCTCCCTGCAGGCCGGAGGGCTTCACGTCCGGGATCGATCGCCGGGCCGGTCCTCAGATCGCGCATGCGGCAGAGGGAAGTTTCAGGCCGGCCTGAACAGGGAGATAACCGGCACTCTCCTGATCTCCCGCTGCCGATTGGAATATGAGCCGCGGTGTTCACCGGATGCCCCCGGTCCCCTGTGAGATGGGACTGCAGTGCAAACGCTGCCCGGAGGCTGTACCCCCGGAATGCCATGCCGCTGCCCTGCAGGGATCGGCATGCCCGCCATCCATCCGATCCCTCTGCCACTGAGACGGGCGTTTCGTCCCGAATACACGCTCATAGGGATATATTAAACTATAGCCAATCAGAAATACCACTTCATAGAGAGAACATCTTAATAAAGCCTAAAATTCTCAATAGAATTGCATTCGACCTATAATCAATTGTAAAAATAAAACAGAATGTTTATCAATACATATAACAGCAACAGGAATATGGGGTATGAGATCATCGAAACTGCCAGGCAATTAGTATCGACAGGAATCGAGCTTCGCGCGGACGGCAGGTATCGGGATGCCATACGTGCATACGAGAAGGCTCTGGAGCAGGCCCCGGACTGTGTCGATGCATGGTACAATAGAGGCATCGCACTCCAGAAACTCGGTCTGCATGAGGAAGCAATCATATCGTTTGATCACGCGCTGGCGCTCAACCCGGAAGACGCCGTCATATGGAACGGCAAGGGCGTCGCCCTCGACGATCTCGGCAGATACGAGGACGCGTTGCAGGCATACAGCAGAGCCCTCAAACAGGATCGGCGCAACGCCATGATATGGAACAATATCGGGGGCACCCTCGGCAACCTCAAAAAGCATGAGGAGGCCATACAGGCATTCAACATTGCCCTTACGATTGAGCCGGAAGATGCCGATACGTGGCACAATAAGGGGATCATGCTCAGCACCATGGGGCGGTATGAAGAGGCGCTGCAGGCGTTTGACCGGGTGCTTGCGATCAACCGGAATCGCTGCTCGGCATGGGAGAATAAGGGCATTGCGCTCTGCAACTGCGGACGTCACCGGGAGGCGCTCGTGGCGATCGATACCGTGCTTGCCATGCACCCCGATAACGCCCACGCCTGGTATGCGAGAAGCGTCTCACTCTATGCACTCGGCAGGCATGAGGAAGCCCTGCAGGCGATCAAGCGGGCACATGAACTGGACCCGGATTCGGAGGAACTGCAGCAGTAATCCGGACGCCGCCCGATGGGTGAATATCCGCATCGATACTGCCGGGCGTCTCTCCCGCAAGAGACGGACGTGCAGCCCGCAGGGCTGCAGGCGCGACCGATTACAATCCAGTATTTCCGGTGCAGGCACCCCTGATTCCGGTCTTCCCGGTGGCTGTCCTGGTGCAGTGGACCGACGGGGCAATCGCCAGGGGGTGGGGAGAGGGGAGGGGGCCTCCCCCTGAGAAGATTGGTGGTGGGAAGCCGTTTACGGGAGCAGAAAGCCCACATCGGTAAGAATCTTCCCCTTCATAAACCGGCTGGATGTCAATACAACAGGCGCATGGGCGAGCGCCTGCAATCCCGCCCTCCGATCAGAGCATATACCTGATATCGGAGATGGTCGTCGGATACGCCCATATCATTGACTTCAGATCGGCGGTGGTGATGCCGGTCTTAATCGCCAGCGCAAAGAGATTGATGAACTCGCCTGCATTGTCGCCGAGCAGATGGGCTCCGAGGATGCGATCGGTCTCCGGATCCACGAGGATCTTGTATCCGGCATAATTCAGGCCGATCCTCTGCGCGGAGAGCCAGTTCGATGCGTCTCCGGTATGGAGCACGTACCGGAGGCCCCGCTCCTTTGCCCTCTCCTCCGTCAGGCCGACGGAAGCAATCGTGGGTATGGTGAATACCACGCTCGGGACGACCGAATAATCGGGCTTTGCGATATTTCCTTCGACAATATTGATCGCCACCGCCTCTGCGTCTCCATCCGCCACCGGGGAGAGCTGGATGCCCCGGGGATTCGCGTCGCCGACGACATAGACGGAAGGATTGGAGACGCTCTGCAGGTACTCGTTTACGGCGATGCCCCCAGGATCGGTCTCGATCCCCGCCCGCTCCAGATCCAGCCTCTCGATTGCCGGCACCCTTCCCGCCCCGTGCACCACCATATCGGCCTCAAATACCTCCACGTCGTCCTTTCCCGCACGCACGATGAAGGCGTCCGCCCCGCTCTCGATCGAGCGCACCGGCATGTTGCGATACACCCTGATCCCTGCATCATCTGATGCCTGCACCAGCATATCAACCAGGTCCGGATCAAACTTCCCGAGCAACCGCCCGCTCCTCTGGAGGATCGCAACCCCGGCGCCTGCGCGTGCGGCAATGTGCGCAAACTCGAACGAAATGTAGCCTCCGCCGATGAAGACAATCCGTTCCGGAAGGGTATCCGTCTCAAGAAACCGGTCGCTCGTGGTGAGATGCTCTTCTCCCGGGACGTTGAGCGGCCTTGGCTCCGCTCCGGTCGCGATCACGATGGCGGATGCCGCAAGTTCGTCATCCCCGATGCTGACCGTGTTCCGCCCGGTGAAACGGGCATGCCCGTGGAATATATCGATGCCTGCATCCAGAAAGGCGGTCTCCTTGTTCCCGGGCACGGGATCGGTAAACGTCCTCTTGAAGTTCATCAGGTCGGTCCAGTGTATTCCTGTATCGCCTGACACCCCCCTGCCCCTCATGCCCCGGCACCTCTCCACGATCTCCGCCGCACCCGCAAGGACCTTCTTCGGGATGCACCCCCGCATCGCGCAGGTTCCTCCGAAAGGTCTCCTGTCCGCTATTGCAACGCTCAGACCGGCACACGCTGATTCAAATGCCACAATGGAGCCGGAAGTTCCGGTACCGATCACAACGAGATCATACTCCCGCGCCATACGACTCCCAGGTGCCGTATGCTATATAACTCATCGTGCATGGCCGATGCCGTGCGATGACCCGTCCCGGAGAGGCGGCCGCCTGATTTGAACGCTACGGGGGAGCGGGGGCGCATCCTGCCGCATATCCGCGTCAGATGCCGCTGCCGCACGGTATCGGATCGAGCGGGGCGGCAGCTCCCGGCGGTGCGACGAAGAACCGGTTTAGGAGCAGAAAGCAGCAGGAAAATGCCCCGGCCATCGTTATGCAGGGGACCGGATCATGCCAATTGTTATATACCCTCTGGTTAAAACGATTATTTCAGCAGAATATATATGACCTGCTTTCGGGGGATCTTATGAACGGTGGGAATTATGCAAAATGGAGACTCATTCTCCACCCGGATCTGAATGCCGCGCTTGAGAGATGGGAACGCTTTCCTGACACCATGACTGATCCGTCAGAGTATACGGAGGTTGAGGGGTGGCTCACGGCAGGCGGCGACCGGATCGCCGCATCTCCGGCACCGGGGGAAGAGAGAGGATATTTCGTACTTCCGGCAGGAGAATGCACGGGGGATATGCTGACCAGAAAGATCTGCGACAGCTGCGGGGCCATGATCCTTGGCTGTATGAAGGGCGAAGCGCTGACGCCCGAAGTGCTCGGCCTCTTTCTCCTGGAAGATCTCGAAGAGTCGTATCCGGACCAGCAGGTGTCGGACGCCCCGGCGGCGGGAGGCCTCCGGCAAAGCAGCAGGCAGCCCGGGACCATGGGGCGTTACAGCAGTCGTCCCCGGGACGGAAGCAGGACATCCATTCCTCTTGCCCGGGCAGATCTGGAGATCCTTGCTCTCGATGCCCAGAAAGCCTGACGGCAGCCCGAACCCGGCGCCCCGTGCGGAATGGGGGCGGCCGGTAACCTATATCATATCGTAGCATCTCTGTCTCTTCAGCCGGACGGGAGGCACGGCCGCATTTCCCGGCATTCACCGGCGGTGCAGAGGGAGAGCATGGGCGGAGCAGTGAAGAGGGTTGTATCGGTCGTCAGATGCGATGATTACGATTGCGAAGATGTCTGTACAGCGGTTCGGCGATCGATCGATCTGATAGGCGGCATAGGAGCGTTCGCTTCACCCGGGCAGACGGTCCTTGTCAAGCCGAACCTGCTTGCGGGCTCGCCTCCGGAGACGTGCGTGACGACCCACCCGGCCGTGGTCTACGCGGTGGCGGAGTGCCTGCGGGATCATGGCTGCAGGGTGATCATCGGCGACAGCCCCGGAGCGGGAATGCCCTACAGGGAGGCCACCCTGCGCAGGGCATATGCGGCGTCGGGATATGATCGGGTTGCCGAAGAGCTCGGCGTCGGCCTGAACCTGGATACCGGGCATGAGATTGTTTCGTTCCCGGAAGGGCAGGTCATGAAGCGGTTCTCGATCATCAATCCGGCACTCGAGGCGGACGCCATCGCTGTCCTGTCCAAGGCAAAGACCCACAACTGGACACGCATGACCGGGGCTGCAAAGAACCTCTTCGGCCTGATCCCGGGGCTCGAAAAACCCGGCTTCCACTTCAGGTTTCAGGATGAGGAGAGTTTCTCTGCGATGCTCGTGGATCTCAACGAACTCATGAGACCGCGCCTCCAGATCATGGATGCGGTGATCGGCATGGAAGGGGACGGCCCCCATTCCGGCACACCGAGGAAGATCGGCGCGATCCTGGCGAGCGACGACTACACTGCCATGGACGTCGCCACCGCCCGCCTGATCGGCATGGATCCTCTGGAGATCGCGACCATTGCGCATGCCGTTCGGCGGGGGCTGGTGCGGGAAGATCTGGGCGGCATCACCTTTCTCGGCGAACCTCTCGAGGAGTTCGTCGTGGACGATTACAGAAAGCCCTCCACGTACCGGGGAAAAGGCAGGATCCTGCGGCACAACAGCCTGCTGCGCCTCACCCGGTTCTTCGGGCGGCTATACGCTCTGCAGCCGGAAATTCGCAAAGATGTCTGCGTCGGGTGCGGACGATGCGAACGGGCCTGCCCCGTGGATGCCATCACCATGGCCGACGGCAGGGCGGTCATCGATCTCAGGCGGTGCATACGGTGCTACTGCTGCCACGAGATGTGCTCGGATCACGCGATTCGCCTTGAGAGGAGCCGCATCGGCAGGCTAATCGCCGGACTGGCGGAGGGCGGGTAACCCTGCCTGATGGGGAAACCTCATTACCGATCAGCGCGGGACAGTGTGATGCATGGCATCAGAAGACTGCCCTTTCTGCAATCCGAGGAAGGAGGATCTGCTGCTCGAGAATGAGCTCTGTTACGCCCGCTACGATGCATCCCCGGTAAACCCCGGGCACCTGCTCGTCATACCGTTCAGGCACGTGGCAAGCTACTTTGATACGACGGCATCGGAAAAGCAGGCGTTTGCCCGGCTGATCGACGACTGCAGGCGGTTTCTGGATGCACGGTTCAACCCCGACGGCTACAATATCGGCGTCAACGTTGGCGAGGTCGCCGGACAGTCGATCATGCATATGCACATCCACATGATTCCGCGTTACCGGGGCGATACCGCGTCTCCGGGCGGAGGCGTGCGGGGGGTGATCCCGGAGAAGAGGGAGTACCCCTGCCCGTGACAACGCGGTACAGTCCGATCTAAAAAAGTTCTCTGCATATCGCAGACCGGGCAGATCCCCCCCTATCGGTAACGCCGGCACGCACGCCGGTCGAACTGGATCGGGCGTGGCCTGGCTATGCCTTGCTTCCGCCGAAAAGTCGGCGGAAGAACCCTCCTTCAGACCGCGGCTCTTCTCTCACCGGGGCGGAAGGCTCTGCAGCGACCCGCTTCTGCTCGCCTTTCCCCTCCGCTGCCTTCAGCGCCATCTGCAGTTGATTGATCTGCACCGCCTGCTCCTGCGCCTGCTTCTGCGCCTCCTGCATCCAGGCGGCCTGTTCAATCCTGACCTTCGTCCACTTCTGGTAGTTCTTGTATAATCCCCGGAGGGCTTCCTGCACCCGGGCAACCTCGGCGGCTGATCGGGATGCTGCCTCATCCCGGCCCAACCCAGCTACAACAAGGTCTGCCGTCTGTTGCGCGCGGGTTGTGTTCGTTTTTGCGGCTTCTGCATCAATCTGCCTGATGATATCATCCGGTAACTTTATCGTGATGGTGGGCATGTTCTCAACAATGGGTTATCAGGCGCTGCGTATTTTATTCTTGTGATATGTTTCGAGGAGGATGCATGGCAGCACCTGAGCGGGCTGCCTGCCCCTCTCTTCGCCTGGAAACCCGTTTATTTTCCCATATGGTCCGGCAATTGCACTGGTTCGTCATAAATTAGGCCTATGAGGCCGTTTTACATGAAAATGCGAACCGCCTATACCATGGAAGGTTCCCGGCGCTTAACTCAATTCGCTCCCGTACACGGCTTCCCACCGGCTATCCTCATGGGGGCGAGGCTCTCCCCCTCCCCGATCCCCACCCCAGGCGATTGCCCTCCCGGCCCACTGGAACGGGACTATCGAGAACAACCGGATCCGGGATATCGGCACAGAACGCAAGGGTTTTTCATGGCTGCGCTGCACCGATCGCCGGTGCATGAGAGTTCATGTGAAATAGAGGAGATCCATGAGCGCAACAACGATGAGCGTATAGAGGATCGTCATGAGGCCGCCTGCCCTGAAGTAATCCCGGTTGTGGTAACCGCCCGGCCCCATGAGGAGGGCATTGACCTGATGCGTCGGAAGGAGGAACGAGTTCAATGTTGACAGACCGACGATGAGTGCGAGCCCCTGGGGGTTTACGCCCAGGCTGTCCGCCATGATGACGGCAAGCGGCACCAGCAGGACCGCTGCGGCGATATTTGTCAGAAGGATCGAAAAGACGGTTGTAAGCACCGCTACAGCAATGAGTATGACCAGCAGGTGCTGCCCTTCCACGAACCGCAGAAAGAGATCCACGAGGAAGACCGCGGCACCGCTTGCATCCATCGCAATCCCAAGCGGTACCAGTCCGGCGATGAGAAAGATCGTCCGCCAGTCGATGGCCCGGTAGGCCTCGTCGATGGAGATGACGCGAAGGAGCACCATGGCGAGTGCGCCCGAAAACATGGCGAGAGCAATGGGCACTCCGACAAAGATGAGACCGATTGCCCCGATAAAACAGAGCACTGCGGTGATCGCCTTTGACTCCTGTACCGCCTCCCACTCTATGGGAGTTACGAGCACGAAGTCTTTATCGGTGCCGAATGCACGGATCTGCTCCAGGCGGCCGTGCACGACCAGGGTATCTCCCGCCTGCAGCGGCTGATCCGAGAAGCTGGCCCGCTCCTCTCTCGGCCCGCTGATCAGGATGATGGGCTCGACACCGTACCTCTTCCGGAATGACAGCTCCCGCGGCGTCTTACCGATGATCGACGCGCGGGGGCGGATGACCACCTCGGCAAAGCCTGCCTCTACATCAGTGCGCACATCGCCGATGCAGATGCCCCCGCCGATCACCTCAAGCCCATAGTCCAGCGCCAGCCGCTCAACGGCACCGGCGCTCCCGAGCAGGCCGAGCACCTGCCCTGCGGCGAACCGTGTCTGCCTCCAGGGGGCGTAGATGGTGTCTCCGCCCTCGGCAATGGTGATGACATGGATGCCGTAGCGTACCAGGAGGCGCGCCTCCTCTCTTGTCACTCCAATGAGAGGGCTGTCTTGTGGAATGCGAAGATATGAGATGCTGCAGGGAAGGTGCCATGCCTCGATCAGCTCCTCCTGCGGGCCGGTGACGACCGCCTCGCCCCGGGACGGGAGGACGAATCTTCCGGAGAGATAGAAGTAGGCAAGGCCGGCAAGAAGCAGCGGAACGCCGATGGGGGTCACCGCAAAGAACCCGAGAGGCGCAATCCCGGCCTGCATGAGCAGGTCGTTCACGACAATGAGGGCGCTTGAGCCGACCATGGTGAGCGTTCCGCCGAGAATGGCGGCAAATCCGATAGGCATGAGAAGCCTTGATGCAGGAATCCTCGTCTGCTTCGATATTCTCATGAGTGCGGGCAGAAAGAGCGCGGTAGCGCCGACACTCGGCATGAATCCCGAGAGCCCGCCCACGACGAGCGACACCGTCCCGATCAGCCGCTGCTCTCCGGTCCCGGCAACTTTGAGGATCAACCTGCTGATCCGGCTCGTGACCCCGGTCTGTTCGATCCCGGCACCGAGGATCATCACCCCCATGATTGAGATGGCGGCAGTGCTTGCAAACCCGGAAAACGCCTGCATCGGCGTGATCAGCCCGAACCACGCAAGAATGAGCGCAACGAGGATCGCCACGACATCCACCCTGAACATCTCGGTGACGAAGAGGAAGAAGACCAGGCCAAGCACCAGCAGGACGAGAAGTACCTGTATTTCGATCTCGATCACCTCCAGAGTGCCGATCCCCGGGAGGGATACCATGGGGGGACAGGGTGAAAAATTTGTGGGTGCGATGCTTCGGCTGCCTCCATCGGGATTGTGTTCGCCGCCGGAAGAGCCCTGCTAGACGTACACCAGGTACACAAGCCCGACAGCAACGATGAGGAAGAGAACGGTCATGATACCGCCTGCCTTCATGTAATCCCGGGTCCGGTATCCGCCCGGCACCATAAGGAAGGCGTTCACCTGATGGGTCGGCAGGACAAAAGAGTTCGCGGCGCAGATCGCCACCAGAAGCGCGAGCGCCCCGGGATCGATGCCGGCGCCCTGCGCGACGACGAGGGCGAGGGGCACCAGGACGACGGTGGCGGCGACGTTTGACATAAAGAGTGAAAAGACAGTCGTAAGCAGCCCCACGGCAAGCAGGAGGATCAGGACATGCCGATCCAGGAGTACCTGCAGAAGGGCGGTTGCGACAAATTCAGCCGTACCGGTCGTATCCATGGCAATCCCGAGCGGGATCAGCCCCCCGATGAGGACGATGGTGCGCCAGTCGACCGCACGATACGCCTCGTCGATAGTGATGACGCGCAATGCCACCATTGCAATGACGCCGGTGAGGAGTGAGAGCGAGATGGGGAGGCCGGTGAAGGTGAGGGCTACCGCTCCGATGAAGCAGAGCACGGCGGTGACTGCCCGGGACTCACGCAGTTCCATCCCTTCGACCGGTGTCGCGAGGAGGAAGTTCTCATCCTCTCCGAGGGCGCGGATCTTATCCCAGGGCCCGTGGACGATGAGGGCGTCGCCCGCCTGCAGCAGATGATCGCCGAACGCTTCCCGCTGCTCGCGTCCGCCGCTGATGAGAACGAGCGGCTCCACCCCGTAATTCTTCCGGAGCGCGATCTCGCGGATCGCCTTCCCGGCGACGGGAGCGCGCGGAGGGATGATCGCCTCGGCAAACCCGGCACGTTCGCGGGAGAGCGCATCCTGAATCCTGCCCCCCTCTCCAGCCGGAAGAAGGCCAAATCCGCGGGCAAACTCTTTCACATCCTCGTCTTTGCCCAGGAGGGCGAGCTCCTGACCGGCCACGAACCGCGTATACCGCCACGGTGCAAAGAAGATCTCCTCACCTTCCGAGACGGCGAGAAGGTATATGCGATACCGTGCCGGGAACCTGATCTCCTCCCTCGTTCTTCCGACGAGCGGGCTTGATCGCGGGATCCGGTAATACCGTATCTGCGACGGCAGCTGCCATGTTTCTACCAGCGCCTCCTGCGGGCCTTCGGCCTCCTCCTCCCGCGCGGGCAGCACGCGCCTTCCGAAGAGGAAAAAGTAGGCAATCCCTGTGGAAAGAAGGGCGATTCCGATTGGTGTCGATGCAAAGAGCCCGAACGGCTCGAGCCCTCCCTGCCGGATGAGATCGTTCACGATGATCAGCGGTCCGGTCCCGATCATCGTCAGCGTTCCGCCGAGTATGGCGGCAAAACCCATGGGCATGATCAGACGGGTGGCAGGAATCCCGGTCTGCCGGGATATGCGCGTGACCGCCGGCAGAAAGAGGGCAGTCGAGCCGATGTTCTGTATGAAACCTGAAAGGATGCCGACGACAAGCGATATAGTCGCAATAAGCCGTTCTTCCCGCCTCCCTGCCGCCGCGACGATCCTCCGTGCTACACTGATCATGGCGCCGGTACGGTTGATCCCGTAGCCGAGTATCATCACCGAAATCATTGCAACAACAGCGTTGCTGGCGAATCCCGAAAAAGCCTGCAGGGGCGAGATCAATCCGAGCCACGCCAGACTGAGCGCAATGAGGATGGCAATGAGATCCGCCCTGAGGAGCTCGGTAGTGAAGAGAACGATCGCTGCGCCGAGCACGAGCAGTGTGAGTATGATCTGCGGTTCCATTCCGGTCACCATGTGCGCTGCCTCATGATAGGGGTATGGAAAAGAAAAAGGGTGTGGATGGAATGGGAGAATAATTCGGTTGCAGCCCCTGTTGCCGTCAGGCGGGGCTTCGCGACGGGTTGGCAGGAATGACAAACGCTGCCGGTATGCAGCGGAACGGATGCGTTCCCGGTGCAGGGCATCTTCCGAAGGATTGGCTGTTGGATATGGGTAAGGATGCAGAATTTGTTAGAATAATTGCGATAATTTTAAAAATAGCAGGATTGTAATGCGAGCGGATTTAAGTAATATTTAAATAGTATGTGGTGGAGAATTGGTTATTCCTCCATTGTGTACGGCAATCGTGAGGTAGGGGGGTCGTCCAGATGATCTGTCATGAGCACTGCGCCGGAATTCAGAGCATATCGCCGTCTCGTCACAGGCGGAGGGGGGCATGAGGGATACATCCGTGCCGCCGGCTGCATTGTCTGACCCGGGTGGCGGGCGGAGGCGCACCGTGCTCGGGGTCGCGGGTCCGGGCCTCGCGGTCGTCATCGCCATCATCATCGCATCGTTCTGCATATCCTCATACATCTACAGCGATGCGGATATACCGGACTCCTCGCTCCTCCTCATGTTCTCGGGAACTCCGACCCCGGAGGCAACCCCTCTCGCACCGACCCGGGAGCCCACGCCGACCCCTCTCCCCTCCCCTCCGATAACGGCAACACCGACGGTCGAGATACGGCAGACACCGCCTCCGACCCCGGCTCCGACCCCGGCCAGGACGTATCCCAGGCCGTCGACCAGCCAGATCACCGGCGAGAGAACATGGGGCGGGGCCAATGAACTGCTGCTCTACAACACCGGCGGCCGCGATGATGCCGTGGCAGTCTTCACTCCCGCAGGAAGCAGCGACCCGATACTCTCCGTATACATCAGGCAGGGGGAGAAGTACTCCATCCAGTACATCTGGGACGGTTCGTACGACCTCTACTTCACCACCGGAAAGAACTGGGATCCGTTCGCAAAGAGGTTTACCGCAGATAAGACATTCAGGAAGTTCCCTGACACGTTTGATTTCGCCTCCACGATCAGGACCTCCACGATGCACGTGGCCCATCTCTTCGATGAGCCTGGAGAGGAGGGAGAATACATCCTGCACGTACCGGAAGAGCGCTTCCCGAAGCTCTAAGAAGCCGGCGGCATGAGCCGACTGATGCAGGATCATGCTCTCTCCCGCCGGGATCCTCTGGCGGCAGTCGTCGATTTTGTGCCCGGTGTCCCTTTCCTGTGCTCCCACGGGGACAATCTTTCGGCGCAACCGCCTTCCGGGGAACGCGGATGGACTACAACCGCGCCTGTCGGTGCACGGATTTTCTGCCATGCAGCAGTTGGCACTCCGGGTGCCCGGGTACCGTAACACGGTTACCCGGAATCGAGGTTACGCATGGGGATTTTTGCGCCTGCGTTCCCGCTCAAGGCCTCCCATCGGCTCCCCTCGGTCCACTGGGACGGGAACGGACGGCGTGAAAACCGGATCCGAGGTGGCTGCACCCGGTCATGGATTGTATCGGTTGCACCTGCAGCCCGGGGGGCTCGTCGGCGTCCCGGGATATCCTCGCCTCCTGTTTGGTCACTCCCTGTTCGCGTTCGGCATGGAGTCCGGATACCAGGCAGCCCCCTGCGCCCATGAGGTCGCCTCAGACCGCCTGCTCCAGAATCTCCGCACGGCGCAAACACCGCAGGGGAAAGGTACCCGGCATCAACGGGAAGAGAAGGCGTCAAAAGGTATTTGCCGGATTAGCACACAGGAGAACAGAACAAACAGGGTGATCCGGTGCTCCGGGCGATCATCATCGTTCTCGCCGGGCTGGCGCTCCTCGCGAAAGGAGCCGACGTATTCGTTGCGGGAGGAAGCGGTTTTGCCGTGCGCAGGGGGCTGTCGCCGGCGGTCATCGGGTTGACGATCATGGCGTACGGCACGTCCCTTCCGGAGCTCGTGGTCAGCCTGAGCGCGGCGGCTGAGGGAAACGCCGCGATCGCGCTCGGCAACGTTCTCGGCAGCAACATTGCAAACATTGCGCTGATCCTTGCCATCTGCATGCTTCTCCGGCCGGAGATGATCGATACCGCCATCCGCCCGGCGATCATGCGCCACGCTCTCCTGATGCTTGCCGGCACCGGCATCTTTGCTCTTCTTGCCGTGCGGGGCGTGCTGGATGCGCCCGCAGGCGCCGTCCTGCTTGCCGCCTTTGCCGCCATCTTCCTTGCCCTCTGGAGTGGGCGGGGAGAGGGGAGCGGAGGAAGGATCGAGGCGCATGGCTGGAAGGATGTCGCATATATCGTCCTCGGACTCGCCGCCGTCGTCGTCGGCTCCCGCCTGGTGCTCGACGGTGCCGTCGAGCTGGCAGAGACCCTCGGCATCCCGGCGTTTGTCATCGGCATGAGCATGGTGGCTGTCGGCACTTCGCTGCCGGAGCTGGCCACCTCGCTCGTTGCCGCCCTCAGTGGAGAGGGGGGCATTTCTATCGGCAACATCATCGGCAGTAATATCTTCAACCTGCTCCTGATCCTCGGTGCAGGCGCAATCATCCATCCGATTGCCATCGGATCGGCAGCGGACGTGCTTGCGGTCTGCCTCTTCTCAGTTGCTCTTCTTCCGCTTCTCATCGGTTCGAGGATCAAAGTCCGGGTCTGGTCGGGGATACTGATAGTCAGCTACTTCCTCTATCTTGCATGGCTCTTTCTGGCCGCCCCGGTGTAGCAGCGATCCCATTCAGGCAGGATCGGGGCGCGGCCGCGAAGACAGGGACAAAACGATACGACGAAAAAATTCGTAGTTAAAAGAAAGTAAATAAGGATCCGGGAGAATATGCG